>JABGSE010000037.1 GCA_018647945.1 Flavobacteriales bacterium
CTAAACTATGATCTAAGAAAACAACCATACCAACAGGAATTTCTAAAGTTAAATCTAATTCTTGCATACGCCATTTTTGTGTAGAGATGGTGAAAAAGTCATCAAATATTAGATTATCATCTTCTAGTAAAAATTCAAAACCAACTTCTTCTGTCCTTTCTTTTGCTATCTGCTTGTTTTTACCCCTTGCAATAACTTCTTTAATTAAATTAAAATTATCATTTTTACTTTTTACAACATCTAACTGCATTCCAATACCGATTAAGTTATCTTCAAAAGGAGTGACTTTGAATTGTGGTATTAAACCAGGGATAGTTTTGACCAACTCTCTATTAACATCATTCATACTTAAATAAAGAGTATCACTTTCTGTAATGATATTTTTAATAATTGTATTTTTTGCTTCTTCTTGAAATTCTATTGAAATATCTTTTGCTGAATTAAGAAGAAAAAATAAAGAAATTATCCATAAAACAAATATTCCTATTTTGTAATTCATATGGATTTTGGTGTTATTAACTAATCTTAATCCAAATAGAATAATTGCAACTATTGGTATTCCAATGAAGAGAGAGAACCATGTTGCTGATTTATTGTTAAAGAAATTACTGTACACATGTTCAACCATTGGATGGTTTTGGAATAAAATTTCTGCACCAGAGAACACAAAAGAGAAAATAAGGAAAAGTAGGATTCCTCCAAATAAAATGAAAAAAATCCCAAAACAACTTCCTGTAAATTTAAATATCCCTGTAATTACACGGATACAGAAATCTACTATTTTCCTGAAAAAACTATTTGCTCCAAATATTTCATTTGTGTATTTTTTATCTAGAATATTCAATTCATCTTTAATATTTTTTTCAATATTATTGATGTTTACTTTTTCTCCTTTCATCTCTAATTTTTCGGCAGTGGTTTTAGCAGATGGAAGTGCAATCCAGAGCATTATATATATGAAAGGTGCTCCTGGCCCCATTATAAATAATAGGAAAAAAAATATAATTCTACTCCAAAATACACTTATATCAAAATAATGAGCCATTCCACTACAAACTCCTCCAATCATTTTACCATCTCCATCTCTGTAAACTTTTCTTTTTTTGCCTTTTCTTAAGTCTTCTTCTTTATTCTGACTTTCTTGAGATTGTCCCTGTTCAATTTCATCATCATATTGGCTAGGGTCGCCCATTATTGTAATTATTTCATTTATATCAGTAAGTGAAATCGCTTCTTTTTTATCTAATCGTCCCGTAAAAAGTTCGGCAATTCTGCCTTCAATATCTTTTAATATTTCATCTCCACCTTCTTCATTTTTAAAATGATTTTTAAGTGTATTTAGGTAATTGTTCAATATTTCAAAAGCATCCTCATTAATATGAAATACCATTCCTGCTAGGTTTATATTTACTGTTTTATTCATCTTTTTTTGTTTTAGTGGTTAATTTTACTGCTTTTGCTAAATCTTTCCAAGTGTTATCTAATTCTAATAAAAAGGTATTTCCTTTTTCAGTAATAGAATAATATTTTCTTGGAGGTCCAGAAGTAGATTCTTCCCAACGGTATTGTAATAATTTAGCATTTTTTAAACGAGTAAGTAGGGGATATAGTGTGCCTTCCACTACTATCAATTTTGCTTTTTTAAGCTTTTCGATAATATCAGAAGGATAGGCCTCTTCATGTTTTAATATGGAAAGGATACAGTATTCCAAAATTCCTTTTCGCAATTGCGATTGTGTGTTTTCAATATTCATTTCATTAAATTTTTCGGTACAAACATAATAAAAAATATAGTACTATGTGAAACAAAGTACTATAAAAATAAAATACTAGATTAAATGTAGAGTTAAGATGATCAAAAAATGTTAGTTTATCAGTAAATCTGCAATTACAAAAACACCAAAAACGATGGATGCAATGCCATTTGTTGTGAAAAATGCTAAGTTTACTTTACTTAAATCATTTTCCTTAACTAAAGTGTGTTGGTAAACAAGTAAGGCTGAGAAAATCCAAAAACCAATCCAATAGTATAATCCAAACTCACCTAATGATCCAGCAATACTTAGTACTGAAAAAGTAAAAAAATGTAAAAGATTGGAAATCATTAATGCATTTTTCTTTCCAATGAGTACAGGGATAGAATGGAGTTTTTGGTTTTTATCAAATTCTTCATCTTGTAGAGAGTAAATAATATCAAAACCACTTACCCAAAAGAGGACCGCTGCTGAAAATAGGAGAGGTATAACACTAAACTCTCCACTAACTGCTAAATATGCTCCAATTGGAGCAAGGGAAAGCCCAAGTCCTAAAACCAAATGACAAAGTGCTGTAAATCTTTTTGTATAACTATATCCTAAAACTACTAAAAGTGCAATAGGAGATAGGTAAAAACAAATTGGATTAATCAGAAAAGTGGTAGCAATAAATAAAAGAGAATTTATAATTACAAAAATAAGTGCAGCATTTGGTTTTATACTTCCGTTTGGTATTTCTCGTATTTCTGAAGTTCTAGGATTTGCAGTATCGATATCCCTATCAATATACCTGTTAAAAGCCATTGCTGCTGAGCGAGCAAAAACCATACAAAGTACTACATACAGAAAAGTTGTCCATTCAAAATTGTATTGAGACCTTGATATTGCTAAGAAAAAACCAATGAAAGCAAATGGCATTGCAAAAATGGTATGACTAAATTTTATTAGAGATAAGTATTTATTCACTAGTTTAATGATGTAGTGGAGTCCTTTACAATTAACCAGTTATTATCAAATTTTTCTATATCTAACCAAAATTCTCCTTTTGGATTATCATTTACTCTAGTAAGCTCCCATTTTCCATTTAAAATAGCAGTTCTCTTTGAGGTTAGTTTTACATTATATATGTCGAATTTAAATTCTCCCATACTTTCTTTTGTTGGGTAACTATTTTTATACCTTTCTAAGGTATTTTGCCATCCATATGCTGGCATATGTTCAGCTGATGTAAAAATTAGTTCTTCCGAATTCCAATATCCCTCCATAAATCCATAAATATCTCCATTGTTCCAACATTCTTGTTGGGTGTATAACATTTTTTTTATTGATTCAATCTCATTAGAATCTTGTTTAATAAGTTCTATAGGAGACAGATTTTCAAACTTACATTCTAATGATTCTTCAATAGAAGAAGTATATTCTTCAGTAATTTCATTAGTAGTTTCTTTATTATAACTTGAATTCATGCAAGATGATAAAATAATAATAAATAATATAAATATATTTTTCATAATTTTATGTTTAATAATTTTGGATTCAAAAGTAATGATTTTTATCAATTATATTTTACGATATTTGCAGCGAAAATAATAAATAAAATGACAACAAAGGCTTCTACACCAAAAGGGATGAGAGATTTTTCTCCATCTGTTATGTTTCGGAGAAATTATATCTTTTCTGTGGTTAAATCTGCATTCGAAAAATATGGATTTTCTCCTATAGAAACCCCTGCAATGGAGAATTTAGAAACTCTTACAGGAAAATATGGAGATGAAGGTGATAGATTAATTTTTAAGGTTCTAAATTCTGGAGATTTTCTTTCAAAAACAAATTGTGATGCAAATTCTACTTCAAAAGATTTAACAAAACAAATTTCTGATAAAGCACTAAGGTACGATTTAACGGTTCCTTTTGCAAGGTATGTTGTGCAAAACAGAAATGATATTACTTTTCCTTTTAAAAGATATCAGATGCAAAATGTTTGGAGAGCTGATAGACCGCAAAAAGGAAGATTCCGTGAATTTTTTCAATGTGATGCGGATATAATTGGAACAAAATCTTTGATTTCAGAAATCGAATTAGTGCAACTTTCGGATGAGGTATTTACATCTTTAAACATACCAAATATTGAAATCTGTATTAATAACCGAAAAGTATTGAATGGAATGGTTGAGATAATGGGTTGTCCGGAACTATTTAATAATATTGTAATTGTACTAGATAAATTAGATAGAATTGGAATTGATAAAGTAAAAGAAGAAATGAAATCAGAAGGTGTTTCTGAGGAAGGTATTTTAGTGTTAGAAAAATTTCTAAGTTATTCTGATATTTCAGAATTATCAGATTTATTGAAGCAATCTGAAATAGGAACACAGGGAGTAAAGGAACTTCAATTTATTTCTGAGAACATTAGTAAATTAGGACTTAAAACTTTACAATTAAAGTTTGATATTACTCTGGCAAGAGGAATTGATTATTACACAGGATGTATTTTTGAAGTAAAACAAAATGATATAAAGATTGGTTCAGTTGGAGGAGGAGGTAGATACGATAATCTAACTTCTGTTTTCGGACTTGATGATGTTTCTGGTGTTGGAATTTCTTTTGGAATAGACAGAATTTATATGGTGATGGAAGAACTAAATTGTTTTCCAGAAAACATTGATCAGAATACCAGAGTGATGTTCGCTAATTTTGGTGAAAAGGAATCTGTATTTTGTTTAGGGTTATTAAAACAACTAAGAGAAAATGGGATTAGTTCCGAATTGTACCCTACATCTGTAAAAATGAAAAAACAGATGAGTTATGCAGATAAGAAAGGAGTGGAATTTGTTGTGATGATTGGTGAAAATGAAATGGAATCCAACACTATTACAATAAAAAACATGAAATTAGGTACGCATGAAGAAAGTACTATTACAGAATTTATTTCAAAAATTAAATAATGTCAGAAATTTATAAAATAGGAGAAAGTCTTCTTTCTTTATCAGATATATCTAAAATAATATCGGAAGATATTAAGATAGAATTATCTTCAAAATCAGAAATAAAAACACTTGAATGTAGAGAGTATTTGGATGTAAAGATGAAAAAGTCGGACGACCCTATATATGGTATAAATACTGGTTTTGGTTCTTTATGTAATCATAAAATATTGGAAGAAGATTTAGGGAAATTACAGAAGAATTTAGTTGTTTCTCATTCTTGCGGTATGGGTGATGAAGTGCCTCATGAAATTGTGAAAATAATGTTACTTCTGAAAATTCAATCTCTTTCGTATGGTCATTCTGCAGTTCAATTAGTTACCATTAACAGATTAATAGAAATGTTTAATAAGAATATTTTACCTCTTATTTTTCAGCAAGGTTCTTTAGGTGCTTCAGGTGATTTAGCTCCACTTGCGCATATGTCCTTAGTTTTATTAGGAATGGGTAAGGTGGATATGCCAAATAATAAAGGTTGTTTTGATAGAAAAAATACTTCTGATATAATGGAAGAAATGGGATGGGACGTTATTCAATTAAAATCGAAAGAAGGATTAGCACTTTTAAATGGAACTCAATTTATGGGAGCTTATGGAGTATGGTCTTTATTAAAATCTCAGAAGCTTTCGTATTTATCAGATTTGATTGGTACTGTCTCGTTAGAAGCTTTTGATGGTAGAAGTGAGTGTTTTGATGAATTAATTCATTTGGTTCGTCCTCATAAAGGACAACTTTTAACTGCTAAAAATATTAGAGGATTATTAGAAGGTTCTGAAATTCAGAAACAAGACAAAGATCATGTTCAAGATCCATATTCTTTCAGATGCATACCTCAAGTTCATGGTGCTACTAAAGATGTGATTTCTCATGTGAAAAGTATTTTTACTACTGAAATTAATTCAGTAACCGATAATCCAACTGTTTTTCCTAAGGAAGATAAAATAATTTCTGGTGGTAATTTTCATGGTCAGCCACTTGCTATGTCAATGGATTATTTGGCTCTTGCTATTTCAGAATTAGGAAGTATTTCTGAAAGAAGAACCTATCAACTTATTTCTGGATTAAGAGGTTTGCCTGCTTTTCTGGTTGCCGAACCAGGATTAAATTCAGGAATGATGATACCTCAGTATACTGCCGCAAGTATTGTAAGTCAGAATAAACAATTATGTACTCCTGCTTCTTCAGATTCTATTGTTTCGTCCAACGGACAAGAAGACCATGTGAGTATGGGAGCAAATGCAGCTACAAAATTGTATAAAGTAGTAGAAAATGTAGAAAGAGTATTAGCTATTGAATTGATGAATGCAGTACAAGCAATTGCTTTCAGAAATAATACTTCTTCTGTTTTTATAGAAAACTTTATTGAAACTTACAGAAATGAAGTTGATTTCCTAAATGAGGACAGATTACTTCATACCGATATTCAGAAATCAGTACAGTTTTTACAGTCTTTAGAAATTGATTCAGATTTATTGTAGCTCAATAATTATTCCAGAATCCTTAATTGATTTAGAAGAATTTTTCCACTGATTTGCTTCTTCTATATTGGAGAATGGGCCCACAAAAGTTTGGTATATTTCTTGTTCCGAATCAGAAACTCCTGGAAGAAAAATAAATCCACAGTTATCATATCCTTTAATTTTATTGTCCTGAACTTCAGCTTTTGCTACCGATTGTTCTGTGTACGAATTTAATAAAACGATAAATCCTTTTTCTCCATTTACATTAAATTCTGATTTATTGTAAATAACATCTTTATCATTATTGGTTTTTCCTTTTTTCCTTTTTTTCTTCTTCTTCTTCTCATCCTCTTCTCCTAAAAATAGAGATACTACTTTATCAGATATAGTTTCAAAATCTTTTTTAATATTATCTATTGTTGGGTCCATCTTAAAGTCATTATTATTAAGATAATATCCAAAGACACAAGTAAATGATAATAATATTAATACAAAGGTAATTTTCCAGAATGAATTCCTTCCCTTTTCTTTTTTCTCAGAAATTTCATTTTCTTGAGAAACCAGATCTTCTTCAAAAACAGGAGAGATAGGTTTACTTTGCTCCATTCTTGCTTCTTGTTTTGCAATTTGTTTTTGTTTAATAGTCGTTAGTCGTTCTTGCAGAATTCTTAACTTTTCTTCATTTGTTTTATCACTCATATTTTCTTCTAATAAAAAGGAATGCTAATATATTATTTATTAATTGTGTTTTCAATACAAATGTCAAAAAGTTCTGAAAGAGAAAATCCGGCCTCTTTTGCTTGTTTTGGAAGTATACTTTCTTCAGATAATCCTGGAATTGTATTGATTTCAATTATGTACGGAATATTATTCATTACAATAAAATCTATTCTGCATATTCCTCTTAAGTTCATTTTTTTGTAAACTTCTTCAGTAGTTTTCTGAATATTTGTAGATAATTCACTGTTTATTCTTGCAGGAGTTATTTCCTCAGAAAGACCTTGATATTTTGCTTCAAAATCAAAAAATTCATTTTTACTTACAATTTCTGTAATTGGTAAAGCTTTTACTTTATTGTTATTCCAAATTACCCCACAACTTAGCTCTATTCCGTCAATAAATTGTTCTATCAATACTTCATTGTCGTGTTCCAATGCTTTTTCTATTGCTTTTTCAATTTCGTTTTCTTTTTTCACTTTACTTATTCCAAAACTAGATCCTGCCTGATTAGGTTTTACAAAACAAGGGAGTCCTACTTTTTCAATTATTTCTTTAGGAATAATGTCTTCCCCTTTTTTATAACTGTAAGAGTTTGCGCATATGAACCCAAATTCTGTTAGTAGTTTGTTACATTCTATTTTGTTAAAAGTTTGTGAGGATACCTCAGGATTGCAGCTGCTATACGCTAAATTCAAATTATCAAAATAAGGTTGGATTTCTCCATTTTCTGCAGGTGGGCCATGTAGTGCCATAAATATAAAGTCAAACAAAATTTTATCTCCTTTATTTGTTACTGAAAAATCCTCTTTATTTACTTCAATTTTATTGCCATTAATTTCTGCAATCCAATTATTATCTTTAATATTTATAATTGTGCCATTGTATTTTTTCTTATTCAAATTTTTTAATACAACATTTGCACTTGATAATGATATTTTATATTCTGCAGAATTTCCGCCTGTAATTATTGCAATTTCTTTCATCTAGATATTTATTACTACAAAAGTAAGAATTTATTGCACTCAAACTAGATAATTTTTATATTTGTATCTCGTTTACTCAAATATTATGGATGGAATAAAAAAATGTATTAATGGTCATTTCTTTAGAGAGGATTTAGAAAAATGTCCTTTTTGTACAGAGGGGAATGATAAAAATAACCAAACAGAAAATAAAATAAAAAAGAAGTTTGATGTTGCTTTCATTGTAAATTTGGTAAGAGTATTCTTTTCAAAATTCCTTAAAAAACTTAAGTTTTCTAAAAATGAAGGAGATCCGCTCTTCTCATTTCTGAAAAATAAAACATTTTATTTTCACTTTGTTTTAGCGAGTTTTACAACAATATTATTGTTTTTTGCATGGTTAAAATACATTGATTACGAAACGGGACATGGAAAAGAATTTCCATTGAAAAATTATCAGAGTGTGGATGTTCATGATTTAGAATCTTTATCCGAACAGGATAATATTATATTTGTAATTATTGATTCTGTTTATACGGATTCTGTAGATAAGGGAACGGTTTTTACGCAAGATCCTTTACCAAATACTTTTGTAAAAGAAGGAAGAAAAATTTACTTGACAATTAACTCTCAAAATACTCAGAAGTTTTTTGTTCCAGATGTTTTTAATAAATCCGAAAGAGAAGCGGTAGTTAATCTGACAGAGAATTTTAGGGTAAATTTAATTAAAAACAAAAATTATTCTGAAGAAAGTTCTGTGGTAACTTCTCTAAAGGTTGGTGGAGTAGAAATTTTTGCCGGACAAGAACTTCTGAAAGGGACAATGATTACAGTTATTTTTGGAAATGGAAGGAATATGAATATAATTCCTGTTCCAGATTTGACAGGAGCGGATTTGGATTTATCACAATTACTTTTACATGAGTTGTCTCTAAAAGTTGGGGAAATATTTTATGAAGGTGTTATTACAGATTCTTTAATGATTGTTGTTGTAAAACAATATCCAACATCTGAAAGAAAGTTACAATCAGGGGATGAGGTAGACTTGTATTTTAAACAAGTTCCGGACACATCAAATACTTTGTTGGATGAATAAAATATTAATTTTCTTTTTTTGTGTTTTATCACAACTTTCTTTTTCACAGGAGGTAGTTTCTAATTTGATTTCTAATTCTGAAATATCAAAAAATAAAAGAATTATTTCTATTAATAAATCTGATTTGTCAATTCCTTTTATTGACGATTTTTCATCAACATCCACAATTCCGGATTCTGTTCTATGGGAGGATAACTCTGTATTTGTAAACAGAAATTATGGAGTAAACCCGATTACAATTGGAGTGGCAACTTTTGATGGTTTGGATGCAAATGGACGAGCTTATGATATGAATTTAACAGGAACAGATGCTGAAAATGCGGATACTCTTACCTCACAAAAAATAGATTTATTCGGTGTAGATACGGCTTATATTATGTTCTTTTTTCAACCACAAGGTTTAGGAAATGATCCACAAATTGCAGATTCGTTAATATTAGAATTCTCACACGGATTAGATACTGCCGGAAATATTGTGTGGGATAAGATTTGGGATAAAGAAGGAAGTACACTTCAAGAGTTTGAACAGTTTATATATGTGTTTACCGAAAATTATTATTTAACTTCTGACTTTCAGTTCAGATTCAGAAATTTAGCTTCAGTAACGGGTAATTTTGACCATTGGAATATCGATTATGTGAAGTTAGATGAATACCAGAGCACTTTGAATCTCTCTACTTTAAATGATATTGCTTTTGTAAGGAATACTCCTCAAATACTAAAAAGGTACAGGGAAATTCCTTGGGTTCATTTTGTGAATGATGTAAGTCAGGAAATGAATGATTCTTTGGATGTTATGTTAAGAAATAATACAAACACCTATGAACCTGTTGATTACCGATATGATGTATATAAAAATGGAAATTTAGTGTATCATTATCCTGTTTTAGGAGGTAATAATTCTACCAGAAATGACACTGTTCCCCCTTACACAGTTAGTGGAAACTGGACTTATAATCCTCCCATTATGTTGGAGGACCAAATGTTTCCTGTTTCATCTTCAGATAGTGCAGAGTTTATTTTCCGAAATTTGATAAAAACAGAACCTTCTGATTATAAGAATAACGATACTGTTTTTCATACTCAAAAATTCTACAGTCATTTTGCCTATGATGATGGAAGTGCAGAATCTGCATATGGAATAAATGTACAAGGTGCTAAATTGGCTTATGAATTTAAATTGAATAGACCCGATACACTTAGGATGATACAAATAAAATTTGTAGAAATGCATGAGGATTTGACAGACAATAAATTTGCACTTACTATTTGGGCGAATAATAATGGAGAGCCAGGACAAGAACTTTACAAAGACACTGTTGAAATTGAATACAAAGATAGAGGGAAATTCATCAATTACTACTTGAAAAATGGGGTAGGAATGATCGGAACTTTTTTTGTTGGTTGGGAACAAATGACCAATGATATTCTGAATTTGGGATTGGATAAAAACTCTGTGGCAAATCAATATATGATGTATAACATAGGAGGAGGATGGGTGAGTTCTCAATTTCCTGGAGCTTGGATGATTCGACCTGTTGTTAATTATGATAAACCTTTGGTGAATTCATTGACAAATCATCAAGAAATAAAATGTAAAATTTATCCTAATCCATTTTCAGATATTACTTCTGTTTACTTTTCGGAACCTAAAAAAAGAATTATTTCTGTTTTTGATATAATGGGGAGAAATGTAAGAACTATGATTTCTTCTGAAAGGAAAGTAGATATTTATAAAGAAAATTTGAAAAATGGAATGTATTTTATTCAAATTTCAGATGGAAAAACACAAATAACAAAAAAACTAATACTGAATTAATGATAAGTTATATAGGAGGAAAGAGCAGGATGAGTAAATGGATATGTGAGTATATTCCGGAGGATATTGAAACTTATGTAGAGGTTTTTGGTGGTGCTTTTTGGGTGTATGTAAATGGAGATATACATGAGAAACCAAAATTAAAAGAAGTTATTTATAACGATTTTAACAGGTACATGGTAAACCTATTTGAGTGTTGCCGAACCCCAGAAGAGTTTCATAAATTTATGATAGATTTAAAGGCTCAAAACGAAAAGTTATTTTACAAATTTCAGAAAGATATATTTAAAAATAAAGATATTAGTAAGATAGAGTTAGGTGATTTTGAATTTGGACAGAAATATGCATATATCATGACACAAGTTTTTTCAGGATTAAATGCTGAGAAAGCAAAGTTTATTGATTTGAAAGGAAAGTATAAATCGAAATTCGACTCTTTTAGAGGTAGATTGGTAAATCCAAAATTTACAAAAAAGTTACTAAAAATTACTCAATGTGAAAACTTAAGTTATGAAGAAGTAATAGAGAAATACGATAGTCCGAAAACTTATTTTTATTGTGACCCTCCCTATTGGAAAACAGAAAATTATTATTCTTTACATGATTTTGATGTAGAGGATCATAAAAAATTATGTACACAGTTATCAAACATTAAAGGAAGGTTTTCTCTTTCGTATTACGAATTTGATTTATTAAGTGAGTGGTTGCCGAAAGATAAATTTAAGTGGGAAAGTAGAGAATTTGTAAAAGCTGCTGCTGCTCAAAAAGGAAAAGAACAAAGTAAAGGAACAGAAATATTAGTAATGAATTATAAATAGTAATGGAAAATAATAAGGAGCTATTCGAGCATTACAAATTTGAGGCAGACAAAGGGCAAGAACCTTTAAGAGTAGATAAATTTTTGATAAATTTTATTGAAAATGCAAGTAGAAGTAAAATTCAGCAATCTACAAAAGAGGGATACATTCATGTAAATGGAAATCCTGTAAAATCAAATTATAAGGTAAAAGCAGGGGATGTGGTAACCGTAGAATACAAGAATCCACCAAGAGAACACGAACTTATTCCTCAGGATATCCCTATCAATATAATGTATGAAGATGATGATATTCTGATTGTAAATAAAGATGCAGGAATGGTAGTTCACCCAGGTTTTGGAAATTGGGAAGGGACTTTGGTAAACGCACTTGCATTTCATTTTAAGAACCTACCAAATATGGGAGATGATAGTCGCCCTGGTTTAGTGCACAGAATTGACAAAAACACTTCTGGTATTTTGGTGATTGCTAAGAATGAAAAGTCTATGACTATAATGGGAGATAAATTTGCCAATAGAGATTTGAATAGAAGGTATTTGGCATTGGTTTGGGGAGATGTAATTGAAGATGAAGGGACTATAACCGGACATATTGGTAGAAGTCTTAAAAATAGAAAAATAATGGATGTTTTCCCTGATGGAGAGTTTGGGAAACATGCTATAACCCATTGGAAAGTCGTGGAAAGATTTGGTTATACTACTTTGGTAGAATGTACATTAGAAACAGGGAGAACCCATCAGATTAGGGCTCACTTTAAGTTTATAGGTCATCCACTATTTAATGATGAGGAATATGGCGGAGATAGAATTTTGAAAGGAACTACTTTCACCAAGTACAAACAGTTTGTACAGAATTGTTTTAAAATTTGTCCAAGACAAGCTTTACATGCCAAATCTTTAGAATTTGAACATCCCACCACAAAAAAAGAAATGAAGTTTGATTCGGAGTTACCAGAAGATTTCACTTCTTTATTAGAAAAGTGGAAAACGTATGCAACTCATCAAAATTAATTGAGATTAATTGAGAAAAATAATAATGAGTTTGTTATTAGAGAAAGGACATCTTTAAAAGGGAATTCTGGAGATATTACAAACCTAAATATTTCTTCTGAATTGTATCATGAAATTAAAGATTTAGATTCCTCAAAGATACTTATTGAAAAAATAATTTATGATAAAGACACTAAATGTTATATAACAGTTTTACTAGATTATAATCAAGAAAACTTTTTGAATCTTGAAATAAGTGCAGGTAAAAATAAAGGGAAAAGTTACAGGTTAAGATTAGAGTCTCCCAACCTTTTAGAAATAAAGAGATCTAAATCTATTATTTTAAATAAAAAGACTAAATCCTATTTATTTAATGATATAAAAGAAATAAAAAATACTGTTCAGAAAAGAGCTATCACAGGTTTTATATTTGAAAGAGAAATTTGTGAGATAAAAGGATGGTTACCAGATTCAAAATCCCCTAAACTGTTTTGGAAAGGTCAGGGGAAAAGCTGGATTGAAAAACTTAAAAGTGTAAATTTTAATGTTGAGGAATTTAAAATTGATTTAAAGAAATCTAAATTTGAAAAGTGGGACGCTACTGATGGTGAGAATAATTATGAAATTAAAAAGTATGACACAACAAAACTCAAAGGTTACACCTTATATTCTGAACCAATAATTAA
>JABGSE010000005.1 GCA_018647945.1 Flavobacteriales bacterium
GAAAACTGCTGACATTACAACAATTGATGTGTCTAACCCAGTTGTAATGGCCGGTTTATTAATTGGAGCAATGCTTCCATTTGTATTCTCTGCAATGGCAATGAATGCTGTTGGTAGAGCTGCAATGGCAATGATTGAAGAGGTAAGAAGACAATTTAGAGATATTCCTGAATTAAAAGCAGCTTTAGGAGTTATGAGAAAATACGACTCTGACATGAGCAAAGCAACCCCAGAAGACAGAGCTATATTTGATGCTGCTGATGGTATTGCAGAATATGATAAATGTGTTGATATTTCTACAAAAGCATCTATTAAAGAAATGGTAATGCCTGGTTTACTTGCAATTATTGTTCCTGTTGCAATAGGTTTTGGTGGTGGAGCAGAAATGTTAGGTGGATTACTTGCTGGTGTTACTTCTTGTGGTGTATTAATGGCAATATTCCAATCCAATGCTGGTGGAGCTTGGGATAATGCTAAAAAAATGATAGAAGAAAAAGGTGGAAAAGGAACTGAGGCTCATAAAGCATCAGTTGTTGGTGATACAGTTGGGGATCCTTTTAAAGATACTTCTGGTCCTTCATTAAATATATTACTAAAACTAATCTCAGTAGTAGCTCTTGTAATTGCTTCTTCTTTGTAAGAGCCTACTGAATAAAAAACTATAATTATGAAAAATTTGTTAAACATCTTAGGAATTCTTCTCTTTATTTTCTCAATAATTAGTTGCGGAAATGAAAGCACAAATGACAGTACAAATAATAATCAGAAAGATGTTCCTACAGTTGTAAAACAAAAAGAAATTCAAAAGGAAGAACAAATTCTTAAAATTCTCAAGAAAGAATCTTTATTCTACACAAAATCAGAACAATTTGAGTACCTGAAAAATTCTAATCTTTTAAATATTACAAAAATTGTATTCTCTCCTATTATGCCAGAAAATTCAGATTCTAAAATAATTTGTAAAGAAATCTTAAAGTTCATTGGAGAAGAAGAAGTAGTTTTTACTTCTAATGAAGAAGTCTCGTCAAATGAAGAAAGAACTGAAGAATATATGATGAAACAAAAAGGAGAGATAACAATCGGTGCTACTTCCTATAGTGCAAATATATATTTCAATGATAGTTACGGTGAAAATGAAACATCTTTTAAAGGAAAAATTGTTTTTTCAATGCCTTCAATAAAGTCATTAAATGGGGAGTCATTCTCCATAGGAATAAAAGGGGTAAAATAATTTCAAAGTTAGAAATAAAAAAAACCACTCTAGAGTGGTTTTTTTTATTTCTAACTTTCGGTTTCTTTAAAAAGTCCATGAATTTCGGCATCAATCCTTTCGATTATTGATCCTAAATCTTCTTCATTTTCTGAAAAGTTAATATCATCTACATCAATAATCAGGACCTTCCCTTTGCTGTACTCAGAAATCCAAGCTTCATATCTTTCGTTAAGTTGTGTTAAATAATCCAATCGGATACCACTTTCATAATCTCTTCCTCTTTTCTGAATTTGTTCCACTAAAGTAGGAACAGAAGATCTTAAATAAATAAGTAAATCTGGACCTTCAACTAAAGAGTCCATTAACGAAAATAATTCTTTGTAATTTTCAAAATCTCTAGTTGACATCAATCCCATTGAATGTAAGTTAGGAGCAAATATAAATGCATCTTCATAAATAGTTCTGTCCTGAATAAACTCTTTAGAACTTTTTTTTATATCAATAATCTGGCGAAACCTACTATTCAAAAAATAAACTTGCAAATTAAAACTCCATCTTTGCATTTCTTTGTAAAAGTCATTTAAGTATGGATTATTTTCCACATCCTCATAATGAGCTTCCCACTTAAAATGTTTTGCTAATTTTGTTGTAAGTGTTGTTTTTCCCGAACCAATGTTCCCTGCTATCGCTACATGCATATTTTTCAAAATTTTCGATAAAAATAAAAAAAGATTATTGTTTTTCTGAGAATAAACATATCAGTTTTATAAAAAGTTAATAAGTAATCTGTTTTATCTGTTTAATTCCAAAATTTGAAAGAATATTTTATTGTCGTTAAACAAACGCGGAACCTTGTACTGACCTCCTAATCTATCATTATTTTTCAACCATTTATAAAAAACTCCCTCTTTTGCAGGAATAATCTTTAAATTTTTTAGAATAAAATCATTATTTCTTTTCGCATCATAATCTGAATTTAATTTTCTAATTTCAGAATCCAAATCCAATTCAAATTTCTGCAAACTAAGTGGAGGAGTATTAAATTCAATCAACCATTGATGTCTTCCACTACTATCGGTAAGAAATTCTGGAGCTGCCGAATAGTTTTTAATGCTACAAAAATTCAATTCTGAACATTTATTAATGGCATCTTCAGTATTTTCCACCATCAATTCCTCACCAAAAGTATTAATATAACTTTTTGTTCTTCCTACAATTCTAATTCTATAAGGGGAAATTGACGAAAAACGAATCGTGTCTCCGATCAAATATCTCCATAAACCTGCATTGGTACTTATCACAATTACATATATATTTTTAACTTTAACTTCACTTAAAGGAATGCAATCTCTGTTTCCTTCATTGAATTTGCGTATCTCAATAAACTCATAGAAAATTCCATAGTCAAGCATTAAAAGTAAATCATTAGAATCTTTTTGATCCTTGATCCCAAAGAATCCCTCTGAAGCATTGTAAGCTTCCAAATAATTCATTTTACTAGAAGGAATTAGTTTTTTAAATTGATGTTTATATGGGTTAAAATTTATGCCTCCATGCATATATAACTCTAAATTTGGCCATACTTCCATAATGTTTTTTGCTCCTGTTTTTTTCAATACTCTATTAATTAACAAAAGCATCCATGAAGGAACTCCAGTCAAATTGGTAACATTTTCGTTTATACTTTGTTCTACTATTTTTTCTAATTTCAGTTCCCAATCTTTCAAAAGAGCTATTTCTAAATTGGGAGTTCGGTGAATGTTTACCCAAAAAGGAAAATTATTTATCAGAATAGCCGACAAATCGCCCTCTTCATAATTTTGAAATGGATTCTCCCACTGACTTCCACCTAACATTAAACCTTTTCCATTAAATATTTTTGTTTCCGGAAAATTAGTACAGTATAAAGAAAGCATGTCTTTTCCTCCTTTAAAATGGCAATCCTCTAAAGATTCTTTTGAAATTGGGATGTATTTACTTCTATCATTTGTTGTTCCGGAAGATTTGGCAAACCACTTTACTTTTCCGGGCCACAACACATCTTTTTCTCCTTCTCTCAATCTATTTATATAAGGAAATAATTCTTCATAAGTCCGTACGGGTACTTGATTACAAAAATCAGAATAAGAAGAAATAGTTGCAAAAGAATGTTCCTCTCCAAAAGAAGTATATTTTCCTTTCTCTACTAAATTTCCGAAAACATCTTCTTGCGTTTTAATAGGATATTTACGAAACAAATCAATCTGATGAATTCGTTTTTTCATCATCCAAGAAAGAATTGAATTTTTAAAAGGAATGTTTGTCAATATTTCATATTTTTAGAGCTCATAAAAATACAAAAAAATATGAGGAGAGATACTCTAAAAAAAATGGATACAGAATTGAAAGATGTAGTACACTACACTCTTGATATTCATGGTGAAACTCATAAAATGAACGATTATATTGGGAAGCAAATAAAAATAGAGTGGAGTGGTGTAGTTATTTGTAGTTGCGGGAAAAAAATGGAAAAATTCTATCGTTCCGGATTTTGCTACCCATGTTATTGGGACTCCCCAATGGCCTCTCAAAGTATTTTTAAACCCGAACTTTGTACGGCACATTTAGGAATTGAAGAAAGAGATTTGGAGTGGGAAATAGAATTTCAGTTAGCTCCACATTATGTTTATTTGGCAAATTCTAGCGGAATAAAAGTAGGAATAACAAGGGGAAGCCAAGGAGTAATAAGGTGGATGGACCAAGGAGCAAGTCAAGCAATATTACTTGCAGAAGTTCCAAACAGAAGATTTTCTGGAGATATTGAAGTTTCCTTAAAACAATTTGTAGACGATAAAACTAATTGGAGAAAGATGCTTTCCGGAACACCAGAATCTGTAGATTTAGTACAATTAAAAGAAGAGCTTTCCCAACATGTACCAGAAGAATTGAAACAATATATTTTACCAAATAATACAGTAACCGATATAAAGTATCCTGTAACAAAATACCCTGCAAAAATAAATAGCACAAAACTTGATAAAACTCCAATAATAAAAGGAGAACTTTTAGGAATAAAGGCTCAGTATTTATTATTAGATGGAGATAGAGTGTTTAACATCCGTTCTCATGAAGGATATATTGCTAATTTTTCCGTTCCCAAGATAGCAAATCAAACTTCTCTATTCTAATGTACTTCCATAATGAAGGGAATACGTGCCTGGATTTTATCTTTTGAATTTAGAAACTCTAACTGATTCATTGTTTTTTCTGAAATACCCAGAAACTCAGGTAATACAATATTTTGTTTTGCAGAAAAACTTTTAATAAATTCCTCTAACATGTCTGTTTTCTTTGGAAGTGTAATAATTCTGTAATCCTCTAATTCTGCTAACTCAGCAGCGCTTACAATTGCAGCTTCCAATCCTCCTAGTTCATCAATAAGTCCGATAGAAAGAGCGTCTACTCCACTCCAAATTCTACCCTGTCCTATTTCATCAACTTGTTGCTTTGTAATTCCTCTCCCTTCCGAAACATGAGTGATAAATGTTTCATAAATATCTTCTACTGAATTCTGAATGACACTAACCTCTTCATCACTTAATCTTCTGTATCCCATACCTATATCAGAATGTTTATGAGTATTTACCGTTTCAATATAAATACCTAATTTCTCATTCAAAAACTTTTTGTTATTCGGAACTATTCCAAATACACCAATAGATCCTGTAAGAGTACTATTATTTGCAAAAATCTTATCGGCATTACAAGCAATATAATAACCTCCACTTGCTGCATAGTCACCCATAGAAACTACAATCTTTTTCTTCTGTTTTGCCAAGTTTATCTCCCTCCAAATGATTTCTGAAGCTAAAGCACTTCCTCCTGGGGAATTTACTCTTAAAACTATCGCTTTTACATTCTCGTCTTCAGATGCTTCTCTAATTGCTTCTACAGTAGTTTCGGAACCAATAGTATTATAACTTCCTTTCCCAGTATTAATAGCTCCTGTTGCATAAATAATAGCGATTTTATTATTGCTAACAGAAGTTTTAGGGTTCTTGACTTTCATATAATCTGTTAGAGTGATTTCATTGTCCGATAAATCTTCTAATACTGACAAAAATTCATCTTCATAAAAAATCTCATCAATAATTTTTCTATCTAAGCATTTTATTGATGAACTCAAATCCATATTATTTATCATTATATGAATTTCTTCAGAAGAAATTCCTTCTCTTGCAGTTGCAATACCACCAATCATATAATCAGAAAGAGAATTTACGAATTTCTCCAATTGTTCTCTATTTTCATTACTCATTTGATTGTACATAAATGGTTCTACAGCTCCTTTAAATTTTCCATGTCGGATAATTTGAGCTTCAATACCTAGTTTGTCCATCAAACCTTTATAAAACATAACTCCAATACTCAATCCATTTAACTCAATGATTCCCTCAGGGTTTAATGCTATTTTGTCTGAAACAGATGCTAAATAATAAGCAGCCTGATTATAACTATCTGCATAAGAATAAATAAATTTTCCATTTTCTTTAAACTCTAATAACTTATTTCTGATTTCTTCAATCTGAGAAAAACCAGCATTCACTGATGAAAAATTCAGATAGATTCCTTTTATCTTATCATCATTTTTTGCTTTTTCAATATTATCTAAAATATCTTTAAACTCTACACTTTCTTCCTGTGAAAAATCCATAATATTTATAGCATCAAATGGATTCCCTGAAGTTCGATCTAAAATCTGATCGTTAAATTCAATCTTCAAAACTGAATTATCTTTTACAATAATTACCTGTTCTGCTTTCGGAATAAGTATTGCGACTAATATTAAAAATAAAACTACTAACAGAATTAAAGAAAGTAGTCTGGAAAATGTGCTTTTTAGGAAGTTTTTCATAATTAAAATTTAAGAGCATAAAATTACAAAAAATAATCCTATCATTTGTTTGCAATTCCTATATTTGAATTTAATTTTTATGAATATAATTTACATACAATTAGGGAGTAATATGGGAAATAGAAAATCCTATATTGAAAAAAGTATGCAACAAATTGAACAAGAAATTGGAAATATTATTTGCAGTTCTAAAATATACGAAAGTAGCCCCTGGGGAGTGAGTATTCAGAATCATTTTTTGAATAGTGTAATAAAGATAGAGAGCGAACTTTCCTCCTCCATTTTATTAAAAAAATTACAAGAAATAGAAAACAATTTAGGAAGAGCGAGGAAAGAAAAGTGGGGAGAAAGAAGTATCGATTTGGATATTTTATTTTACAATTCAGAAATAATAAATACAGAAAATTTAAAAGTTCCACACCCTTACATTCAGGATCGTAAATTTGTTTTAGTTCCACTTTCTGAAATTGATACAGATTATAATCATCCTGTTTTACATAAAAATATTTCCTCACTATTAAAAGAATGTACTGATACTGAAATAGTTTATGAATATGCAATTTAATTTTATAGTAATAGAAGGAAATATTGGAAGTGGGAAAACCAGCCTCTCCAAAAAAATTGCAGCAGATTTGAATGGAAAATTAATTTTAGAAGAATTTGCCGACAATCCATTTTTACCAAAATTTTACAAAGATGCAGAACAAAATGCCTTTCCGTTAGAATTGTTTTTTATGGCGGAAAGATTTCAGCAATTGAGCAGCGAAAGTATGAAAAGTGATTTGTTTTCAGAATTTAGTATTGCAGATTATTCTTTTTTCAAATCGAAATTATTTTCACAAAACAACCTAAAGGAAGATGAATTAAATCTGTTTAACAGACTTTACTCTATCATGTTCACTTCCATAAAAAACCCAAATTTATTAATTTATCTTCATTCAGAAGTAAGCCGATTGCAAGAAAATATAAAAAAGAGAGGAAGAGATTACGAACAAAACATAAAAGATGAATACCTGAAAAATATTGAAAATAAATATTTTGATTATCTGAAAAAACAAACTGATTTTCAAGTATTAATGTTAGATGTTTCGAAAGTAAATTTTATGAAAGATGAAAAGATTTACAATCAAATTATGAACGAAATAGAAAATTTTGAAAAAGATGTAAGAATAAAAAATCTTGTATTAGGATAACCAACTACTCAAATCTTTATCAATTAATTTTTCTAAATTCTTAATTTCCTCATTGTAAAATCTACTAGTTAGTTCTCTTCTTAAATCAGAATTTAGTTTTTCTGTTTTCGTATAAACCGATTTGAAAAGTAATTTTACCACAAAAGTTGGAAGATAGTCTGAAATTGCAAATTTTGGCATCAAATTATAATACCTCATCTTTTTCAAAATATATCCCATCACCCCTTTTGGAGTTCCTGAAACATTTGACTTTTTGGATGTATCTACCTCAATATTTTCGTCTACATTCAAAAATTTAAAAATATCTTTCAGAGTTTCGTTCGGATTTTTCACTACATCTTCAAACAAATATACTTTTATATTTTCTTTTGGGAAAATATTATAATACCGTTTTAACTGAACCGAATAATATCCCTTTTCTATGTAATGATACAAAGGACTCCAATTATCTTCTATTCTTTGGTTTTCTATTTCAATAGCCTGTTCAAAGGAATTTAGATTTTCTCTATCGGCTCTTTTGGTATGCAAATAATTAGAATATGCTCTTTCTACAGGTTGTCGTAAAATGGCAATAATTTTCACATCCGGAAGATGCTCTTTTATCAACTGAGGAGCGTTTTCATTATAGATATAAGCAGGAGAAGCTTCCCCAATTGCAGATTCGTTTTCAACATCTGAAAATAAAGAAAAATACTCCTCTAAAGTTGTGATTTTATTTCCTTTTCTGCCAAGTAATTTATAATCTTTATTCTGATTAAAATTATTAAAGAACATAGGTTCTTTCACCTTAGTCATAAAAATATCAGGATGTTGCTTTAGGTAGGTATCTAAAGAAGTTGTTGCCGCTTTCATGGCACCAATTACAATAAAATTCACTTTCTTTTCTACCATTTATTTTTATACAAAAGAACCCCAAATAAATGGGGTTCTTAAAGTAATTTCAATTTAATTTTTATTTTGTAAGAGAAATAAATTTCTCATTATTTCTGTAGTTCACAAACTCTAAATCTTTCAGAGCCTCTACTTTATACACTTCAGAATTCTGAATTGCTTTTTCTAAATTTGTAAATAATATAGTTTCGTTTCCTAATCTTGCTCCAGCAATTGCATTTAAGTAATAACAAGCATCCGTTTCTTCATTACAAGTAGAATTATTATTTCCGTTTAAGATAGATACAAGTGCAGCATTATAAGAGTTACCTCTTAAAATCCCAGTAGCAGATCTGTAATTTCCTTGTCTGACATCTAAAATTGCTTGGTTAGTAGAGTTTGTATTTGCTTTATCAAACAACTTTTGAGCTTTATTTAATTCTCCATTCCAAGAAGCAATAATTCCTAAATTAGTAAGAACTGAAGACTCATTAGCACCTCCATTTTCTTTTGCTTTATTTAAGTATATCATTGCATTGTCATCATCATTTTTTGAAAGATAAATACACGCAATATTATTATATGCTCTCCAATCGTTATGTAAGCTAACAACAGAATTTAAAATAGTTAGCTTATTAGAAGAATTTTCTTCTAAAGTTGCGGAATATAATAATTCTTCAACCGACAATTCAGAAAGGTTTGTAGTGGAAAATAAAACAATTTCTTCTCTCGTCTTTTTTGGATGATAAGATTTAATTGTAATTTCTGCTTTTCTCAAAAATGGTAAAATATTTTTATCTACCGCATCATACACCTCAGCCATATCTCTAATTGATTGTTCTTTTTCTTCTGCAGTTTTATTAGATTTTACAATTTTATTAATGATTTTTTTGTCCTTAATGTTAGAACTTCCTACCAATTTGTAAAAACCATTCCAATCCTCTCCAATAGATGAAATCTGATATAAATCAGTATTGTCGGATCCATTAACTTTTAATTTATTCAGTAAATACTTTGCGTATTTTAAAGTGCTTTTATTTCTTTTTCCACTAATATCATCATTTACACTTACCGAACCTTCTGGAGAAGCGTACGAAACAATTTCAAACGATTTGGTTACATATCCATTTTTAACAAATTCTTGTAATCTTTTCACATCATCATCAGATTTTTCTGAAGTTCGGATTTTAGATTGGTTAACCAAAAAGTATATTGTTGCATCTTCGGAAAGAATCGTTTCCATTTCATATCCATGATTTTCAATTGCAATAATTTCATCATTTGCTACTCTTTCGGAAGTTGTTATAACTCCATTTGCTATGATAACAG
Source organism: Flavobacteriales bacterium (assembly GCA_018647945.1). Classification (GTDB taxonomy): domain Bacteria; phylum Bacteroidota; class Bacteroidia; order Flavobacteriales; family BACL11. The sequence continues at coordinate 9,500 of JABGSE010000005.1, forward strand.
GACCTAATACCTTATTATCAGAGTTGTTTGTAGTGGTTTCTTTTAAAGTTGCTGTAGCTCTTAATTCCAAAGTTGATACCATCATATCATCTGAATATTCTATTTTGTCAGAATAGGAAAATCCACCTCCGGTTTCATAAAATATTGTTGACTCTCCTCCTGAAGCTTCTTCACCTTGAATTGTAATAGATTTAAATGATGTTTCTTTTCCTTTTTCATCAATTAATACTGGTGTAATTTCTACAGTAGCCATCTTATTGAAATACTTTTCTGGAAATGTAGCGTCTAACTCCAAATTCACATTTCCTCCGTGAACTTCTAATGTTTTTGGATCTATATTATATCTAACATTATCATACTGATTTACCATTTTGTTTAATCCGCAACTACTAAGGATTAAAGCAAGAATTACTAATTTTGCAATGCTCATAATTTTATTTGATTTTTTAATGTGATTTAACATGCTACAAATATATAATTTATCCTTAAAAACAACATTATATCATCTCAGTTTATTGTTTAAGTTTTAATTAGTTTTATAAAACTAAAAATTTAAATAAATTTGTCAATCAAATTACAAAATAATAATGCGAAAATTTATAATTTTCTTGGTATTTCTTTTCAGTATAACAACTGTTATTTCTCAGGAAACTTCAGATGTTGACATCCTTAATAATCATTTTCAGATTGAAATAAAAGAAGATCAAATGAATATTTAGGATACACAGTTTACGATCCATACAGCAACTATGAAGTAAGTGGAGATAAGTTCAACACTTCTTTTAAAGAAGATGATTTACAGGAATTATTTACCTAGAACCATATAATGGTGGAATGGGACATATTGACTTATATAATAAAGGAGAAACTGGCTCTGGTTTTTACTTAACAGATACAGTTTGGTTACTGAATCTAACAATAAGTTAGGAAAAGAAAGATCAGAAGAAGTAATAAGATATCTTGTGGAAACTTTTGGAATTGAAAGAAGTAGATGTGTAACTTTTAGTAATGGGGAAGCAAAACCAATTACAACTAACAACAATACCTCTAACGAATTTTCAAATAATTATTTGAGGGAAATAAACAGAAGAGTAGATTTTCAGATTATCTATTAATCTTATTATATAAGTCCCAAAGTACCACCCCAACACTTACCGATATATTTAAGGAATGTTTGGTTCCTATTTGCGGAATTTCTATACAGTTATCACACAAATCTATCACAGATTGTTGCACACCGTTTACTTCATTACCAAATACTACTGCAATAGGTTTCTCTGGAGAGGGAAAATTATTTAACATAACAGATGTTTCAGCTTGTTCAATAGCAGAAACCACATAACCTTCTTTTTTTAATTTCAGAATTATATCTTCTGTTTTTTCTGCTTTTTCCCATTCTACAGAATCTGTTGCACCAAGTGCCGATTTCCTAATTTCTTTATTGGGAGGAAAAGCTGTAATACCGCACAAATATATTTTTTCAATTCGAAAAGCATCTGAAGTCCGGAAGGCAGAACCAACATTTAGTGCCGACCTCACACTGTCCAAAACAACAACAATTGGAGTTTTATTTGCCGTTTTAAAGTTTTCAACACTTATTCTTTCTAATTCGCTATTTTTTAACTTTCTCATATGTTATATTTGTAATCGCAAAATTAACAGAATTAAATTGGCAAAAACGAAAACAAAAGTAAAAAAAGAAACTCCATTAATGACTCAATTTAATGGGATAAAAGCAAAGCACCCAGACGCTCTTTTACTTTTCCGTGTTGGAGATTTCTATGAAACTTTTGGAAAAGATGCCATAAAAGCATCTAAAATTTTAGGAATAGTACTTACCAGTCGAGCAAATGGTTCTTCCAAAATTGAACTTGCCGGTTTTCCACATCATTCTATTGATACTTATTTACCTAAACTGGTAAGAGCAGGACAAAGAGTAGCCATTTGCGACCAATTAGAAGACCCAAAAATAACAAAAAATATTGTAAAAAGAGGAATTACAGAATTAGTAACACCTGGAGTTTCGTACAGAGACACCATCTCGGACCAAAAAAGCAATAACTTTTTAGCTTCTGTATTTTTTGGAACAGAAAATATTGGAGTTTCTTTTTTAGATAACTCTACGGGAGAATTTTTAGTGACAGAAGGAAAAGCAAATTATGTAGATAAATTATTACAAAGTTTCTCTCCTTCTGAAATTATTTTTGAAAAAGGAAAAAGAAAGGAATTTGAAAAAGAATTTGGAGACAGTTTTTTTACTCATATGCTGGACGATTGGATTTTTACAACTGATTATTCCAACGAACTTTTATTGAATCAATTTAGCACTTCCTCCTTAAAAGGTTTTGGAATTGAAAAAATGGAAGAAGGAACCATATCGGCAGGTGCAGTATTACACTACCTGAAAGAAACACACCACCATCTTACCAAACATATTTCTACAATAAGCAGAATAGAACAAGAAAAATATGTGTGGATGGACCGGTTTACCATCCGAAATTTGGAATTGTTTTACTCTCCAAACGAACAAGCAAAAACCTTAATTGACGTATTAGACCATACCCTTTCTCCAATGGGAAGTAGAATGATAAAAAGGTGGGTAGCACTTCCTTTAAAAGAAAAAGATCAAATAAACAAGCGTTCAAATATTGTGTATCACCTTATAAAAGAAGATCACTTCCGAGAAAATATTGAGGAAAATATAAAACAAATAGGAGATTTAGAACGATTAATCTCAAAAGTATCTACTGCCAGAGTATCTCCAAGAGAATGTAATCAGCTAAAAATAGCTTTAAATTGCATTACTCCTATAAAGGAAAGTTGTAAAACTTCAGGAAACACACAATTACAACTTGTAGGAAAACAACTAAATCCTTGCCAAAAGATTGCAGAAAAAATAGAAAATACTATTTCCGAAAATCCACCAGCACTAATACAAAAAGGGAATGTAATAAAGGAAGGGGTAAACTCTGAATTGGACGAACTCCGAAATTTATCTAAATCTGGGAAAGATTATTTGCAACAAATACTAGAAAGAGAAACAGAAAAAACAGGAATATCATCCTTAAAAATATCGTTTAACAATGTATTCGGATATTACTTAGAAGTAAGAAATATACACAAAGAAAAAGTGCCTGAAGAGTGGATAAGGAAACAAACCTTAGTAAGTGCCGAGCGATATATAACAGAAGAACTAAAAGAGTACGAAAACAAAATACTATCTGCAGAGGAGAAAATAGCAGAATTAGAAGCCAAATTATATTTGGAGTTAGTAAATAGCATGTCGGAATATGTGCAAACCATACAAATAAATGCACAACTTATTTCTCAGTTAGATTGTCTGTACTCTTTTGCAACAATTTCAAGAGCTAATAATTACAATAAAGCAACTATAACAGACGGAACATCTATCTTAATAAAACAAGGAAGACATCCTGTAATAGAACAGCAATTAAATTCTGGTGAAAGTTACATCCCAAATGATGTACAACTGGATAGAGAAAATCAGCAAATAATGATGATTACAGGACCAAACATGTCGGGGAAATCAGCACTATTAAGACAAACAGCACTAATTGTACTAATGGCACAAATAGGAAGTTTTGTACCTGCAGAAGCTGCTGAAATTGGAATAGTAGATAAAATTTTTACTAGAGTGGGAGCTTCCGATAACATCTCTATGGGAGAATCTACTTTTATGGTAGAAATGAACGAGACAGCAAGTATCCTTAATAACCTTTCGGACAGGAGTTTAATTCTATTAGATGAGATTGGAAGAGGAACCTCAACTTATGATGGAGTTTCTATAGCTTGGGCTATTACAGAATATTTACACGAAAATGAGTGTAAAGCCAAAACACTTTTTGCTACACATTATCATGAATTGAATGATATGACCGAAACTTTTGACAGAATAAAAAACTTTAATGTATCGGTAAAGGAAGTCGGGAAAAAAATAATTTTTATCCGAACTTTAAAAGAAGGAGGATCGGAACACAGCTTTGGGATACATGTAGCCAAGATGGCTGGAATGCCAAAACAGATTATTAAAAAGAGCGAACAAATACTTAAAAAGCTAGAAAATAGCAGGAGAACAGAAGAAAATAAAAGTAAGATAAGCCAAAAAGACGATTTACAATTGAGCTTTTTTCAACTAGATGATCCAACGCTTATTCAGATAAGAGATGAGATTACAGAAATAGATATCAATACTTTAACACCCGTAGAAGCACTGATGAAATTAAACGAAATAAAAAAACTTATAGGAAAGTAAAAATTCGTTTTGTGGTATTGAATATTTAATTAAATTTGCCGACCCAATGCGAGTGTAGCTCAGGGGTAGAGCATCACCTTGCCAAGGTGAGGGTCGTGGGTCCGAATCCCATCACTCGCTCAAAAGTTCTTAATAAAAAACACCAGCCCGGGTGGTGGAATTGGTAGACACGTTGGACTTAAAATCCAATGGACAGTAATGTCCGTACGGGTTCAAGTCCCGTCCCGGGTACAAAAAAAGGCTGAAGATATCTTCAGCCTTTTTTTATTTGTAAATATTATCTAATTATAAATAAATTCCCAAAATCTTGGTGTTTCCAACCTTCAAAATCTTGGTAATAAATCTCGTAAATATAAGTTGCCATTAAAAGTGGGGTACCTGTTTCTTGGTAGTTTCCATCCCAACCATTGTTACAATCCAAATCGTGAATATTGGTTGTAGAATAGACTATATTCGAAAATCTGTCGTACACATTAAATAGAAAAGTTGCTTCTCTTATTCCGTTATAAGAAATACAAAATTTATCATTTATTTGATCGTTATCTGGAGTGAAAGAATTCGGAATATAAATCCAATATTCATTTGTAATTATAACATTTCTAAAGGTTGTATCCTTACATCCAAAATCATCTTCTATTATTAGTGAAACAGTATAACTTCCTGCAGAGTCCTTAAAATAATGATATGGATTTTGAGAAAAATCAGCGATTGTATTATCTCCAAAATTCCAATTCCAATTTACAATATTTCCTTCAGAATCATCAACAAAATTACTTTCAGAACTTAAAATAGTCATTGTGTCAGGATTAGCATGAAAAGCAGAAATAGGAGCTTCTAAAACATTAATAAAAGCTTGCCCACTAATTCCTCCTACTTCATTTGCATCCGAAAAATTAATAAGTGTATATTCTCCCTCATTTTTACTGCTAATAACATAAGGATTTAGCAAAGTTGTTATTGAAGGATGAGGAATTCCATTGTGCTTATATGTAAAAGTAAATGGAGCCACTCCACTAAAAGAGACGCTCACCTCAGCCATATCTTTTCCATTATCACAAATAGTATCATTTCCAGAGATAAACGCTTCAATTGTAGGAAGTTCATAAATATGAAGAACTACTGTATCATGAAAGTTTACATAAAATGAATCTGTAGGATTTGTATTGAAAGGCATCATAATTACAGAATCTGTTTCCCAATAGTCAAACCCCCAAAGTGGATCAATCTGAGGGACAACCGTAACAGTATCTCCTATTGTATAATTTACTGAAGTTGGAAAAACACTCATATTAACCCCATTTATATCTATTGAAGTTGTAGTTCCTGCAGGATCTATTTTATACACGATATCTCTTGTTGGCGTTGGAGGGATAAAATTTGCTATTACAGTTACATCACCTTGCAATTCAAATGCTAAGGTATCTAAAATAGGGTCGTATAAGTAAACACCTGCTGGTAACACCTCCCAATACTGAAAAGTACCACTTTTCACTTCAAATGGAAGAACCACTCCTCCAAATCTGCTATAAACTTGCGGGATATTAGTTTCATTAATTATATTATTATCACTCATTTCCACCTCACCAATTCCAATAATTTCTACTGTCACATCATATGGTCCTGATAAATCTGGATAACATGGGATAAAACCATTGTTCATAATACTGCACCTAGCAAGTATAAAGTCTCTCATATCCTGAACATTGGATTGCCATGTAGCGTAATTCCCTCCCCAAGTTGCAATTTGTCGTGGCATTTCAGGGTCAATAACATCAATCATACTATCTAGTATATTTATCATATTATCACAAGATAAGTCTGAAGTTGCTAAATCCTGCCATCTATTTATATAATCATCAAAGAACTCTTCATTTGTAAGCATCTCATTCCAAATAGGAACATGCCCTTGGCCTCCGGGATCACTCAAACTACTCGGATCGCAAGGATCTGCATTTACAGACATAGTAGGGACTCCAGTATAATTCGTTCCATGATCAAAGGTATTATCCATATCCCATAAAGTATATCTCCATTTCTTTTTATCTCCATTAGGATCCATTCCTCTCCACCATCCTGTATTCCAGTTTAACCAATCTGCACAAACTACATAAGAATTCAATAAAAAATAGTCAATTAAGCTTCCTGTATTATATTGAGATTTTGCAGTATTATAATTTGCTTGTATGTTCATAGGGTTTGTCGCAACATAAGCAACAAAATTATCCCAATCTGGTTGCGCATTTGGAGCTCCGTATTCCGTCCATGTTCCACCCCAAGTTTTTAAATATTGTAAATTATTTTTATCCTGATCATAGTAATAATCGGTAAAATCATGATCATCTGTTTTTTCTCTCATTTCATAAACCCCCCAATATGATCCATCTAAATAAACAATACAGGAAGTAGTTGATCGTTCATCTAATCGCAAGTCTGCAAGTTGAGATAAATGATTGACATAAGCATCTCTAATGTGAGCCCCTGATCCTCCATAAGAAAATGGATAATTATCATTCGCGGCAGCTTTAACAATAACTCTTTGAAATTTTTCTCTATCTTTCGTCATAAAAAGTTTATCCTGAAGTGCGTGATTATATCCAAATTGATCTCTCATTACATAATCAAACCCTCTCTGGTCGTACGCCCAAGAATCATTTCCATGTTTATTATACTCTCCCATTCCTTTATCTATGATATTACCATCTTTATCAAACCACTCTATAGTGCCCTCTGGTTCTAATGATGAAGATCCCCATCCTCCATCTAATAAATCCAAAACTTCATCCCCAGAAATTGACAGAATTGGAATAGTGTGAGTGTCATCAACAAAGTAAGTACAGTATTCAATGAAAGAGGGAAGAATATTAGGATTCGAATTATAAGCAACCGCTTTTAAAACTGTGGTTTGAGTAAAAGTTATAGGAGTAGTATATTGAGTAGATGTATTGTCAGGTCTTCTGCCGTCAGTAGTATAATATATGGTTACGTTAGGATCAGCTGATGTTATTATTACTTGTGCAGATCCGCTATAATATCCTGAAGGGATAGAAAAAATAGGAGTAGAAGAGTATCGTTCAAATGCCCCTGTATTTGCAATAGTAGGAGTTGCATTATCAAATACAGACCAAATAGAACTTCCATTTGTTTCTCTACCTGTTGAGTGAGATTTAATATTTGGACGGACAGTTATAGAATCTAACAAAACTTGAGAAGCGTCCGAAAGAATGAACACCTCATTTCCTTTTGTCTGTGTTATTTTAAAATTTGTATGGGCAAAACCCCCGCTTACTTCATCTCTACCAGAACAAAAAACAATTCCAACATCATTTGCGGGAATAATAAATGAAGACGGCACTTGCCATTTTGTTGGGTTGATTACTTTATCAGATAAATAATATCCATTAATATCAATTGGTGCGGCAGAACTATTGTAAATCTCTAACCAATCCCGATAGTCTCCATAATTATCCTGATAACTATCATAATTTGCAGCCGAATATTCATTTATTACCAATTGAGCATTTGAATGGTTTATGAAAATAAAAGCAAATATTAATATTATAAATTTTTTCATAACTGCAAATATAACAATTTAACTAATATTATGAAAATATTTCATAATCATTTTATCCGTTCATCAATGAATATAAAGATAATTATTAATGTTATTTATTCCTCTAATTTTATAATTTTGTAGAAAATTTCAAAAACCAAAAAATGGCAAAAAAAATAGTTGACGATTTAAAAATTTTTAATTCCTTAGTTGATGATTTACTAAAAGAGGAGAAGGAAAAAGGAATTTCTACAAGAATTGAGGCTGATAAACTTTTTGACCAACTTGATATATCCTTATCAGAAAATGCGATTGAAGATGAAGACTTTACAACTATTCTTAGGTCACTAATTTTAAACACTCCAAAAACTTCTGGAAAATTATTTTTTAACCAATTGTATGGAGGAAGAGAAAGTAAATCTGTTTTAGGAGATTTGTTGGCCGTAATATTAAATAACAGCATGGCTACTTACAAAATTGCTGGACCTATGGTTGTTGTGGAAAAAGAAATAATCAATAAAGTATGCGAGTTAATTTCTTATCCGAAAAGCAGTGGAGGAACATTCCCAACCGGAGGAAGTATGAGTAATTTTATGGCTCTTATTATCGCAAGAGACAAAAAAGATAATGAGATAAAAAATAAAGGAAATTGTTCAAACTTAATTTGTTATAGCTCGGTGAACTCTCATTATTCAATTGGGAAAAATGCATCATTCGCAGGAATTGGCAGAGATAATGTTCGATATATTTCAGCAAATGAAAAGGGTGAAATAATTTCATCTGAATTAGAAAATGCAATTATAAACGATATCGAAAATGGGAATACTCCATTTTTTGTAAATGCTACTGTAGGAACAACCGTTATGGGAGCAATTGATCCAATAGATGAAATAAGTAAAATCTGTAAAAAGCATAATATTTGGTTTCATATTGATGGATCATATTCAGGAACTGTTATTTTTTCCAAAAAATACAAACATTTAATAAAAGGGGTAGAAAATTCTGACTCATTTTGTTTTAACGCCCATAAAACTTTAGGAACTCCTCTTTCTACATCTATTTTTGTTTTAAGAGATGAAAAATATTTACACAATTCTTTCAATAATGAAGCTGATTATTTGTACCAAACAGACAACTCAAATTTTAATTTGGGGCAAACTTCTTTTGAATGTGGAAGAAGAAACAATGCTTTAAAATTCTGGACACTTTGGAAATCGGTTGGAACAAACGGAATTGCAGAAATGGTAGAACACAACTATTATTTAGCAAATGTTGCAAGAGAGTACATCAGAAATAATGATAATTACAAATTATATAGTTTTGACGATAGTTTGTCAATTTGTTTTAATTATAAAAATTTAGATCCAGAAGAGATATGTATAAAACTTTACCACGCTAATAAACTTATGGTTGGTTTTGGGATGCATAAAACTGATAAGTTCATCAGGTTAGTAAGTATAAACAGAGAAAACACAAAAGAAGATATTCTTAATTTCTTTAAAATTTTAGAAGAATTTACAAATCAAAATGACTAATAAGGATTTCATTATTATACTTGCATGGCCAGAAGGAATGGTAACAGCTTCTGGAGCTTGGTACGATAAAATAATTTCTACTAATGGGAAATATAGAGTCGGACATTCGGCACTTATTTTGGTAGATTATTCAACTGGAAAGTTACATTATTTTGATTTTGGAAGATACCACACATCAAACGGATACGGAAGAATTAGAGATACTGAAACGGACCCTGATGTTGAAATAAAACAACTTGCAATTATTGAAAATAATGAAATTAAAAATATTGAAAATCTTTTAATTGAAGTGGCAAATAACACATCTTATCATGGAGATGGCCGTCTTTACTCATCAGTAGTTTCAAATATAAATTTTAAATCTGCATTTAATTATGCGAAAAAATGGCAAGAAAAAGATGAGATTCCATATGGTCCTTTTGTGTGTAACGGAACCAATTGCTCCCGATTTGTAGCGAAAATTAGCAGAAAAGCAGAGCCTTCTTTTCTGAAAACATTAAGATTAAAATTTCCTTTCTGTATTTCCCCTTCTCCAAAAAGAAATGTAAGCATTGGAAACTCAGAATATTTTATTGTTGAAGGAATAGAGTGTAAAAAAATAAACAAAAGTAAACTGAGAGGATATTTCAGTGGAATTGAAAATGCAAATGTATAAACCAAATAATATACCAACCGATTCTCAATTTTTAAAAGGAATAGGAGCGTCTGCATGGTTTCATATTTCTGAAGAAGAAAATAATTTCAGAATTAAAAGATTTTCTGAAGAAGGGAAACTAGAATGCTCCAGGATTTTTAGTATAAACAACACTGATTTTAACATTCATTCACCTTTCCAATTCACTTATACCTCTCATTGTAAAAAGTGTACTATCATACAAAATAACAATACATATATTTTTAAAACCAACGATTATGAATATTAAAATTTATGGGGCAGATTGGTGTCCAGACTGTGTAAATGCTAAAAATTTCCTAAATTCAAAAGGAATAGAATTTGAATACATTGTAATTACTGATAATGATGAAGCAATTGCTTTTTTAGAAAAAGTAAATAACGGAAAACGAATAATTCCTACTTTATTAATTGATGGGGAAACACATACAAATCCAGGAATTAATGGATTAATGAATATATTTAAATAATAACACTATTTTTGCAATCAATATCATACCAAATAAATGAGTGACGAATTAAAACACGAATGTGGAGTAGCAATGTTAAGATTGCTAAAACCCTTAGAGTTTTACCAAAAGAAATATGGCACATCCATTTACGGATTAAATAAAATGTACCTTTTGATGGAAAAACAACACAATAGAGGACAAGATGGTGTTGGATTGGCAAATATAAAGTTAGATGTTTCCCCTGGAAAAAGATACATTAGTAGAAAAAGATCAGTAGCGACAAATCCTATTCAGGATGTGTTTAAACAAGTAAACAAAAGGTTTCTGGAGTTGGAGGAAAATGAACCAGAAAAACTAAAAGATTCTCAATGGATGAAAGAAAACATGCCATTTACAGGAGAATTATTTTTAGGACATTTACGATATGGTACTTTTGGTGGAAATACAATAGAACAATGTCATCCCTTTTTACGTCAGAGTAATTGGAAAACTAGAAATGTAGTTTTAGCAGGTAACTTTAACATGACAAATGTAGATGAACTGTTTCAGCAGTTAGTTGACCTGGGTCAGCATCCAAAACAAAAAGCAGATACGGTAACTATTTTAGAAAAGATTGGTCATTTTTTAGATGAAGCAAATGATGAAATCTACTACAAGCGCAAAGATGATTTCAGCAAAAAAGAGATTACAAAAGTAATTGAAGAAGAATTAGACTTACAAGATATTTTAACACAATCCGCTAAATATTGGGATGGAGGGTATGTGATGTGTGGAATAATCGGACATGGTGATGCTTTTGCGCTTAGAGACCCAAATGCTATTAGACCAGCTTATTATTACAAGGATGATGAAATTGTAGTTGTAGCATCTGAAAGACCTGTAATACAAACCTCTTTTAATGTAGATATTGAAGATGTAAAAGAGATAAAAAGAGGACATGCACTTATCATAAAGAAAGATGGTACAGTAGAAGAAAAACAAGTACGTGAACCTTTAGAAAGAAAAGCATGCTCATTTGAACGTATTTACTTTTCAAGAGGAAATGATAAAGATATTTATAACGAAAGATTAGAGCTTGGGAAACGTATTTTCCCTAAGGTATTAGAATCGATTAATAATGATGTAAGAAATACAGTATTCTCTTATATTCCAAATACTGCTGAGGTATCTTATTTTGGACTATTGAAAGGCTGTCATGCATATCTAAATGAGGTGAAAACCAAAAAGATTCAGGAATTAGGAGACAATCCTTGTCATGATGAAATTGCCAAAATAATGGAGATTTCTCCAAGAGCAGAAAAAATTGCAATTAAGGATGCTAAACTAAGAACCTTTATTACATCAGACGATAGTAGAGATGATTTGGTTGCTCATGTTTATGATGTTACTTATGGTACTGTCAAACCTAATGATAATCTGGTAATGATAGACGATAGCATTGTAAGAGGTACAACTTTAAAACAATCTATTATCAGAATACTAGACCGATTAAATCCTAAGAAAATTGTGGTAGTTTCTTCAGCCCCACAAATTAGATATCCTGATTGTTATGGAATTGACATGGCTAAAATGGGTGATTTTATTGCTTTTAATGCAGCTGTTGATTTACTAAAAGACACAAATCAGGAACACATACTTACTGAAGCTTATCTTAAATGTAAATCTCAATTAGATTTACCAAAAGAAGAAATGGTAAATTATGTTCAAGAAATTTACAGGCCATTTTCAGCAGAAGAGATTTCAGGTAAAATTAGTGAATTACTAACTCCAAAAGGAATAAAAGCAGAAGTGAAAATTATTTACCAAAGCATCTCTGATTTACACGAATCTTGCCCCAACCATTTAGGTGATTGGTATTTTACTGGGGATTACCCTACTCCAGGAGGGATAAAGGTAGTAAACAAAGCCTTTATCAATTATATGGATGGAAAAAACGAAAGAGCTTATTAGTTTCTCTATTCTACAAATTTTAGTAGTTGTTTGCTTTCAATAGGAAATTCTGAAAATATTTCTGAAACATATTTTTTGTAAAAATTAATATCATCCGGACTATGGTTATAAGATGGTTTAATATTATAAATTTTTATCACATCATCACACCACTGATCGTCAAACGTAAGAGACATATATTCGCAAAATTTCTCTAACACATTTTTGTCAAAAGTGTGTTCATAAAAATGAAAAAAGTGAACAGTCCTTTTCTTTTGATTCTGAAAATAAATTAGAAACTCATCCAGGATTGCCTTAATAATATCTTGAAGTGTGGACTGATCCGAAATCTGATTAAAAATTAATGCCAAATTTGTTTTTTGGTTGGATACAGCGCAATCCAAGGGATTTCTAATTGGTAATATGTATCTGATTTTATCATTGTGTTTTATTAACTCCAAAACATCTACTTCTTTTTCTAATAAATGATTTTTCAGATATAAACCTTCCTTCCAAAACAAACATCTAATATCTTCCTTTACTAAGGAATTTTTATATCTATTTTGAAACAAATATTTTACTTCCGATTTATCAAATGCATGAGAAAGAGTAATACTTCCTCCATACCTTCCTCTTTGTCCAATTCCGGATAACAAAATAGCATATTGCATAAATTGATTGAAACTTTTTTCTGAATACTCTCCAAAAAAATCAACCTTTTTATGTGGAAATATCCTGTCTTTTGCGTGATTTAGAACTTGGCAATTTGGATGTAAAGCTGCCACAGAAGCGGTAAGAGATGTTAAGTTTCTGTACGGGCCCGCTACCAAACAAAGTGTTTCCACTGAAGATATATCAATTTTAGAAGATTGCTTTATTAGTCTTTCTTCTAAAATATATTGATATGTATCTTCTATTTTCTTTTGAATCCTACCCAACATAAATGTTAATTTTCTTTTTGTAAAAGTATGAAAAACTAAAAAAACCTGCCAAATAGCAGGTTTTCTTTATTTTATCTGAATAAAAGATTATCTTTTTTCAGTAGTATAAACATTATCATTCCACCAAAATAACTGATCTTTACTTGATCCATATTTAGCAACTGCGTTTTCGAAAGCAGAATTAAACGATTGCATATTAAAAACAGGAATCAATTTTCCAAGAAAATATTTCATATTTAAATTAGATACTTCTTCTTGTGCGTCTACCGATTCTACTTCATCATCTTCAACTGCAACAACATTAGTTTTTGGATGTGAAGGAGCAATTGTCATTTCATCAATTAAGTGAGAAGCTCCAGCAAACTTGTCAATAATAAACATAATATATCTGATATCCACAGAAATTGTTCTTTGTATTTCATTTTCAAAAGCAATATCTCCACTCATAGCTTCCCAATTTCCATCAAATGCAGTTCCTACAATTTCTCCCCACGCATTAATTACTGGAGAACCAGAATTTCCACCTGTAATATCATTATTAGAAATAAAGTTAATTCTGAGGTTTCCGTCTTCATCAGCATATCTGCCATAATCTCCAATTTCGTACAATTCCTTTAATCTTTCAGGAACAATAAACTCATCATTAGTTGCGTCTTCTTTCTCAATAATACCATCTATTGTGGTGTAAAAATCGTAATGTACCGCATTTCCTGGTTCATAATCTCCCACATTTCCATAAGTAACTCTCATTGTAGAATTTGCATTCGGATAATATTTTTTATCAGGATTCATTTCTCTCAATCCGGCAACAAACAATCTGTTTCCTTCATCTAATTTTGATTTTACCAATTTTCTTTTCGAATAAAGATTCTCAATGTAAAAATCGTAAATTGACATAAGAGTAGTAAAAGCAGGATCCTTAGTAATTTTAGATGCAGATGGACGAACTAAAAAGCTCATGAATTTTTCTTTAGAAGAAAAAACAGATTTTGTAAATACATTTTTTGCATAATAATCAAAGTCCAATGCTTTAAATCCTAATAATTGGTTTTCAATTTTCTTAAAAACCGTAGGATGTTGATATTTTGGAACATTGTAATAATACATTTCTAACATTGAAGAAAATAATTCTTGGTCAATATCTGCATTATAATTTTTATAAAAATCAATTGCTTGTTTTTTGATATCTCTTATTTGTTGTCTTTTTTCTTGTTCATCTTCCGATAAATTAGAAATTTGTCTTTCCATTAAAAATGAAAAATACATAATTTCAGCACCCTGAAAAACAGCTTCATTCAAATATGTTCTGGCAATATTTATTTTTCTATTTACATCATAAGCGTCTTCAATTAAATTAAGGGCTTCTCCATATTTTTCTTTTCTATTATCATCTCCAGTGTTAACCCAATCAGTAAACTGATTTTCAATTTCAACTTTTTTATCAAGAACTCTCATTCTTTTTAACCCTCTTGACTGCCCGATAAAGTATTTCCAGTAGTTTGATGTTTGTGCATATTTGGCTGCATACTGAATTTTTACTCTTTTACTAGCATCCATTCCTGCTTTCATAATAGCAAGTTTTTCTTCTCTAATTTGAACAATAGTTGGATTACTTTGATCTAAAGCTAGTTCAATTCCATAAGAAGTTAGATACCTATCCGTACTTCCAGGGAAGCCGAAAATCATAGTATAATCACCATTGTCCACACCATCTAACTGAATAGGTAAATGGTGCTTTGGAGTAAATGGAATGTTCTCTTCAGAATATTCTGCAGGACTTCCGTCCGGAGCACAATAAACTCTAAATAAAGAAAAATCTCCGGTATGACGTGGCCACATCCAGTTATCTGTATCTCCACCAAATTTTCCAATTGAAGAAGGAGGAGCTCCTACTAATCTCACATCATTGTATGTAATATAAGTCATTAAGTAAAATTCATTACCTCCAAAGAAAGGTTTTACTCTAGCATTGTAATTTGTTCCTTCTGTTTTTTCTGTTACTATTGTATTGAAAATTGCTCTAAGTGCTGAATTTCTTTCCGCTTCATCTAGCTCTCCTAATTCTTCTAAAACTCTATCTGTAACACTTTCAATACTTACCAAAAAGGAAGCGAAAAGTCCTTCATTAGGAAGTTCTTCATCTCTACTCATTGCCCAAAAACCATCTTTTAAATAGTCGTTAGCTACTGTTGAATGTGTCTGAATGACGTCAAAACCACAATGGTGATTGGTAAGCATTAATCCTTCAGCAGAAATTATTTCACCCGTACAAAAACCACCCAAAGAAACAATGGCATCTTTAAGTGATGAGTTATTAATATCGTATAAATCTTCTGCCGAAAGTTGAAGTCCAGAAGATTTCATATCATCTTCATTCATTGCTTGCAAAAGTTGAGGAAGCCACATTCCTTCATCCGCTTTTGCTACCGAGAAGGATATGCTAAATAATAATACAATTGATGAAATTCTTTTAATCATTTTTTTAATTTTTTAGTTCGACAAATATATAATATTCTACTCTCTAATTCTCATAATATTAACTAAATTATTAAACAGAAATTACTTCAAATGCTAACTAAGTTTTCACATCCAAAGAGTTCCTTAATCCATTACCCAGAAGCATAAATGCAAGAACCGAAAACAGAATAGACAAACCAGGAATAATTGCCAAATACGCTTTATCCATTATGATGTAAGAATAGTGGTCTTTTATCATCCCTCCCCATGATGGGATAGGAGGTTGAGCACCTAAACCTAAAAAACTTAGTCCCGCTTCTATCAATATTGCAGAAGCAAAATTGGCAGCAGAAATTACAATAACTGGCCCAATTACATTTGGTAAAATATGTTTAAAGATAATTCGGAAATTGGAAAAAGCCAAAACTTTTCCTGCTTCTACATATTCCATTTCTCTTTGAGCAATTACTTGACCTCTTATGACTCTTGCTACTTCCACCCACATTGTTAAACCTACCGCAACAAATACTTGCCAAAAACCTTTACCAAGTGCTAAAGTAATTGCTATTACCATTAATAGTGTTGGAATTGACCAAATAACATTTACAAACCACATAATAATATTATCTGTTTTTCCTCCAAAATAACCAGCAATTGATCCAAGGGTTATACCAATAATTAATGAAATTAAAACGGCAATTAAACCAACTGAAAGTGAAATTCGGATACCATAAATTATTCTGCTATACATATCTCTACCAAATTTATCAGTACCAAAAAAGTAGGTTTTATCTGACAATTGATATTCTCCAGTATATTCCACATATTTGGAAGTATTATACACTGTATAAGAAACTCCCCCGCTTTGTTCAAAAACATCTATTACAAAAATTTTCTCTTCTTCAATTGTTAAAACTGAAACTTTTGAAAATGGAGGTAAGGTTGAAAGTTCCAAGTTCATTTCATTTGCATATTCAGTATTATCAGTCATCAATAAATAAGGAAACATCCCAATAAAAGATAAAATAAGAATAAAAATAAGGGAGTAAAAAGCAAGTTTATCTTTCTTTAATTTTTTCCAAGCAATTTTATTGAGTGAGTTATTTTCCATTTTATTTTCTAAAATTCCTTCCTTTCCATTCAAACTTAGTGCTAAATGAATAAATGACAATAAAAAATATGTAAAAAGAATAAATTATTTCAAATGGTAAAATCCAAATTGCCAAATCCCTTCTTCTGAAAAACTTTAATACAGGTATTAAAAAATTATAATCTGAAATGTATTTAAAAAATAAAACAAATAATAATAGAAATTTAGTTGAAAAAAGAATTACTGATTCGTGCGGAGTGATAGCAGAAAGAGTTGAAAGAACAGACAAAACAACAATACTTACATTTATCAGCAATACTAAAATACTTACAGAAATTGTATCCCAATCCGTGTACGAACCACTTTTTGAGGTCCACCTTTTTCTCTGATTGATAAAAGATTTCAAATTTGGCTGAGCATCTGTTTTCACAATTGCTTCTCTGTCTTTCACAAATCGAATCCCACTAGGATATTTTACTTTCACATGATGCATTAAAAAAACATCATCACCAGAAACTGCAGAATTACTATCGTAAGAATTCATTTCCAAAAAAATAGATTTACGATAAGCCAAATTTGCACCATTACAGAAAATTCCTTTTCCTCTATTGATTGCTGCAGCGCCAGAACCAATTAAACTTAAAAATTCCAAAGCTTGTATTTTCTGAAAAATATCTTTCTTATAGTGAAATTCAACAGGAGCAGAAAGCAACTTTACACTTTTATCAGTAAAATAATTCGCAATTGTTTTAATCCAATTTTCACCTGCTCTACAATCTGCATCTGTACACAAAATCACAGATCCATTTGCACATGAGATTCCTTTTTTAATTGCGTTTTTCTTTCCTTGTTCCCCTTCATTCATGCAAATAATTTTCAAATTTTCCCAACTTTTAGCAGACTTTTCCAAAATTTTTAAAGTAGAATCTTCCGAATGGTCATTCACCACAATCATCTCAAATCTCTGTTTATCAAAATTCTGATTTTTCACATCTTCTATAATATTCAGAATATTATTTTCTTCATTTCGGCAAGCAACAATTACAGAAATAAAATCTGTATTATTTGCATTTTCTGAAGGAAGAATTGACTTCCAAGAATATCGGTACAGAAAAAAAACTTTAAAATACCAACTAAGAAGAAGAATTAAAAAAATATATAAAATCATTATTTCTTCCTAAAAAATTTAAGTGTGAAAACAAAAAACATTCCAATTACAGATGGAATCAATAAATTGATTATCCACAATAAAAATGTTGCAGATAAAATTCCACTAATATTTACAGAAGCTAATCCAAGAATAACAACTGCTACATAGGCTCTTACCCCTATTTCAGTTATTGCAATTGTTGGAATTACAGAAACAATAAATAACATAGACATCACTAAAAACATGACTTCTGTATAGGGAATATTTACTGAACACATTTGCAATAAAATATAATATTGAAAAGTGAAAACCGCATATCGGAAAGCAGAATACAAGAGGACTTTGAACAACTCAGAACAATTGTAAAAAGAAAAAACCTCAGAATATTTATGATACTTTTCTAAAAATTTAAGTTTATTCAAAAATACAGTAAATAAAGACGTATTAAGAAATAAAAGAAGTAATAACAGATTTAACAATACCAAAACAAAAATGATAACATAAAATGAAATCCCATCAATAGACCAAAACTCTGAAAAATCATCTGTATAATTACTCATCACATACACAATCCCTATGCTACCAAATACAATTGTAATGAGTAATTGCGACATACTTCCAATTACGGTAATCAGCACCGCTTTAATTCTGTCTGCAGTGGACAAACAAAAAACCCTTCCTCCATATTCTCCAATTCTGTTTGGAGTAAAAGCAGAAACGGTTATCCCAGAAAACACAGCCCTTAATGAATTTAAAACTGAAATATTTTCAATCTTTTTTATTAAAAATCTCCATTTAAGTGACTCCAACAACCAATTGAAAAACATTAAAAATACTACAATACAAATTGTAAAGAAATTTTCAGAAAGAAATTCGCTCGATAAGAAAGTCTTCAAATTATAAGATGAACCATTTACAGATTGAACAAATAAATTATCTTTAAATTGTGTATATAGAAAATAAAGGGATGTTAATACAATCCCAATCTTAATTAAAAAACCAATTGACTTTTTATAATTCATTGCTTAATTTTGAAAAGACAATATTACGGAAAATAAGAGAAAATTGAGCAAAGAAAGAATCATATTAGGAATAGATCCTGGAACCAATATTATGGGGTATGGTGTAATTCGTATTATGGGCAAAAAAATGGAAATGATTCAGATGGGGATTGTCCATATGGAAAAATTAGATGGACACTCACTAAAATTAAAACGAATCTTTGAAAGAACTCTCGAATTGGTAGATGAGTATAAACCTGATGAAGTCTCCTTGGAGGCTCCATTTTTCGGAAAAAATGTACAATCTATGTTGAAACTTGGGAGAGCTCAAGGGGTAGCAATGGCCGCTGCTCTTTACAGAGATGTTCCAATTTTTGAATATACCCCAAAAAAGATAAAAAAATCGGTAACAGGAAATGGAAATGCATCAAAATTACAAGTTGCTTCGATGTTACAATCGTTATTTAATATTAAAAAAATGCCAAAACACTTGGACGCAACAGATGGATTGGCAGCTGCTGTTTGTCATTATTTTCAGAGAGATAATACGACTGGAGGGAAAAGTTATTCCAATTGGTCGTCCTTTTTAAAAGACAATCCTGATAAGATTGCTTAAAGGGCTTGTTTTATTTTATCAGCAATTTCTATCATTTGCTCAGTTGTAAATTGTTTTTTTGGTCTTTCAAAATTAATATCTGAAATTCCATTTATTGGGACCAAATGAATATGAGCGTGAGGAACTTCAAGTCCGATTACTGCAACTCCAATTCTTTCGCAATCAATTACCTTATCCATTGCTTTTGCAATTTCCTGAGAAAACTTCCAAAGTCCAAAATATTCTTCCGATTCTAAATCAAACAGATAATCTATTTCCTTTTTAGGAATTACCAAAACATGACCCAGTGTTAGTGGAAATGTATCTAAAAATGCCAAATAATTATCGTCCTCTGTAATTTTGAAACAGGGGATTTTTCCCTTAACTATTTTTGTAAAAATACTGGACATTATATTGCTTCAATAGATATTATTTCAAATCTCATAATTCCATTTGGAACTTCAATTTCCGCTATTTCTCCAGGAAATTTCCCTAACAACCCTTTCCCAATTGGAGAAGAAACAGATATCTTTTTTAACTTTAAATCTGCTTCTGCTTCTGGAACAATTGAATAAGTCATTTCCATATTGTTAGCTGTATTTTTAATCGTAACTTTTGTAAGTAAATGAACAGAAGATGTATCAAGTTTAGATGTATCAATTACCCTTGCTTTACTGTGTAATTCTTCCAACTTTGCAATTCTGGCTTCCAAATGTCCTTGAGCTTCTTTTGCTGCATCATATTCTGCATTTTCCGATAAATCTCCTTTATCTCTTGCCTCAGAAATTTGCCTGATAACTGATGGTCTTTCAACTCCTGTCAGATGATCTAATTCATCTTTTAATTTCTTTAATCCTTCTTCCGTGAAATATTGTGTATCTTTCATAATTCTTATTTATTGATATCGTATTAAACTTCAAAAAGGAAGTTTTACCTTCCTTTCTGAAAAATATGTGTTTGTATTGGTTTTATAAATCTATTCTCGCTCCTATTGAATGCGAACCATTAAATGGTTGTGTAGCTCTATAAGAATAATCTAAACCAAAAGTAGATCCGTTACCCATTGGTAATTCTACTGTAAAACCAGCAGTTGGGCCTCTAAGTGCAGTTGTTCTGTAGGATTCTTTATCATTATCCTCTGCAAATCCTTGAGAATATCTAATTCCATCTTCATATACATAACCAGTTCTGATCATAAAGTAATCTTTGTAAGAATATTCACAACCTAATCGGTATTGATCTTTTTGGAAAGAATTAGAAGTAAAAGTAGTCGCACCGGTTAACCTATTGTCTCTATTAATATTAACATCATAAGTTATTCCAATATTGAAAAGTGCTGGCAAATCAAAGAATGAAGACCTTTGTTCAACAGTCATTTTAAAATCGTCCGCACTTCCAACTATTCCTCTAAAGGAAAGTCCATCACCATTAAACGACATCCTTGGTCCCCAGTTTTTAAGTGAAATACCAAATTTCAAATTATCCTCTGCTCCTGTAATATATTGTATTCCTGCGTCAAAAGCAAGACCATTAGCACTTACATCCGAAATTTGTTCGGATATCATTCTTATTGTCGCTCCTCCATAAATACTATTAGAAAAAATATGCGCATAAGACACTCCAATATTCATAAACTTTGGAGAGAATGTTCCGATACCTCCATCTGGAAGTTCGACAGTAGTAATTTCAATATCACCAAAATCCAAGGACATTACTCCAAATCCTAATACTCCTGATTCTCCCATTTTTTGAGAGAAACCAAAAGTACTAATTGTACTTACTGAATTATCCGAATCAAATAATTTGTTACCATACTGTAACCAAGAAGTTTGACTAAAAATTAATTCTGTTTTCTCAGTAAATGCCAATCCAGCAACATTTGAATACTGACCTTCCAAACCTTCAACTCCAGCAACATTTGCACCAGCCCATCCAGAAGATCTGGCAAAAGGATTAATTAGTAATTCAGAAGCTCCTGCGGAACCCGCTCTAATAGCTTCTTCTTGAGAAAAACTCTCTTTAGCAGGGATTAATACAATTGCAGATACTACTACAACTTTTATCCAATGAGTTATTTTTTTCATATTTAAAATTTTCATTTTTTATTTTTTAGAATGTATCTAAATCAATTGGTCGTAATACGCCAAACCATTTTAATATTTTAGGCTCCGCAAGTGAAGGGGAATCTATATGAATAATATACAAACCACTTGCAATAGGAATACCATAATTATTTTTCAAATCCCAATCAACAGAAGTTTTATTATCTGATTTTTTAATTTTTTTAATTAATGTACCACTTATTGTAAATATCTGAATGGTTGTATTTTTAGGTAAATTAGTAATCTTTATTCTATTATCTAACTGACTTGTTTCGTACTGAGAATAACCGTAATAAGGATTTGGCACTACATTGATTAATTCAGCAGCATTATGAGCTGTAGTTTCATCCTTAGTAGTAGACATCAAATCTGAAGTATTAAAACTATAGTATGGATTAAAATTATTTAATGGTAGCTGAGCAATAACTCTAGCTTTTGACGAGCTTGCCGAAAAAGATGTAGTAGTTGCAGTAAATGTTTCTCCAACTTGATACTGAGTTCCATCGTGAGTTACTTTTTTCCCTCCATAAACTTTTGGTCTGGTTTGAGAATGTTTCACATTATGAGATTGTAAATTATTATCGGCTACCAAATATGTATTCCCAATCACTAAATCATCATTTTTATTCAATATTGCATCAATATCAACATTTACATAAGTATTGTAGGAGCTGTTTACTCTTAATTTTACTGTAGCAACATTTTTACCGTCTTTTCCAAATAACTGTGAATTACTTCCATTTGCCAATAATGGCATTCCTACCCATGCAGTATGCTGAAATACAGAAGTAATAGCTACTTTCTGAGCAGTAGAATCAGAAAAATCTTCTGAAAGAATATTATGAATCCAAGCACCTTTGTCATAATTAGGACTAAGTACTGCATCTAAATAATCATCTTCCGCTTTTACTGAAGCATCTCCACCCATTACATAAATAAAGTGTTTACCACCCAATAAGAAACTACCTCCTGAAGCTGTATTAGTTTCAGGGTCATATTGTGGAAATTCTTCTGTTAATAAATTAGAGGTTGGGTTCCAAACCATGTCTCTACCGTTTTCTTCTGTTAACCACGAATCTTCTGCGAAAATAATATTTAATCTTTCTCCTGTTTCCAGATTGATAGCATAACCAGGGAACCAACTCATTCCCTCTGTTCCACTTGCATCTGCAGTAACAGAAACCCCAGTTTTATATTTACTTAAAACTTCTGTTTTGCTTAAAGAAGCACTTTTTCTTAATCCTAACTTTCTTTGTCCTCCTTCTGCCAAGCTCATATTTTCCTGTACTTCCACCACCACACATCTTGTCCACATTGATGTATCTCTGGTAAATACAATATCTACTGAAGGAATAATATCCATAGAAGAATAAGGTGATGCAGTATAGTATCCTGGTGCTGGACCATCATAATAGTGAGATGTTAAACGATAAGGTGCCCAAGTACCACCGGTTACCTCACCAACACCTACATTTACAGTTTGTTCTACAGCTGTTTCATAAATTCCATTCGGATCATCATCTATAAAATAATCACTCAATCTGTCTTCATCTTCATGTTCAAAAGACCCAGCTCTTATCCAGTTTAATCCCCAGAAATTACCATTTTCATCATCTCTATCTGGCACACCAGTCAACCATTTGTCGTAAACATCATCAAACTCAATGGTACCCGAAATTAATCCGTTTGATGATTCAATAATAGGATTGGCAGCAGGATTAACCGCTTGCTTTATTTTGATAGAAAAACCAAAATTTGCAAATAGTTTTTCCTCTCCAATATCAATTGGTTTTGTAGATGCTGCAACAGTCACTCCATTTTCGTTAAGTAAAGACCATCTTCCGTAAGAAGTAAGTACGTTCTGAACTTCTATTGGTTCTGAAAGTTGAATAGAATAACTTTTTCCGGTAATTTTCATTGGGTCCACCACCGAAACTTGAATTGGTCCTGCACCTTTTTTATAAACCGGATTTTCAATTCTACCATTTGCCAAAATATCAACAACCGACATAGAGTCTAACTCTAAATTAATTGAGCCATTTCCTGTTCCTTCAATTCTTTCAATTTTTGCTCCTGTACCATAATTAGAACCTAAAATAGTTCCTCCATTTTCAGGGTCAATCTGGTGAGGAATTGCAGAATAAGTTTGTATATTTCTTCTCCCAGCTATATACGGCTGATTTCTACCATCATACAAAGGATTATTTACATCATAAGGATCTAAATTAATTTCTGCAGGAGTAAATCCGTAAGCAATTGACATAAAATGGTATGTTTTATGGTTTACCAAACGGGTATTACCAAGTGCAAATTTATCATCTAATAATTGAAAAGAATATTCCACACCATTATCCACCGAACCAAGTACTCCCGATTCTAATACTGAAGGTACTTCTTCAATAGGAATATAAACATTTAATGTTGGATCCAAATATTGATTCACAATTCCTGATACTCCATCATCAATATCAGAACGGAACACCATTCTTGCTTTATCAGGATCATCTAAATCTGTTACAGAAACCGTAGCATCTTTTAATTGGAAAACAACATATCCTTGAAATTTATAGTTCTGATTTTCAAGATTGGAAGCCAAAGTAATGTATGGATCTTTTTCAGAGTATGTTTCGTTATAATTATTTGATGATGTAGAATTGGTTAAAGAAATAATCAACTCTTTATCTAACTCTCTGATATTTAAATCTGGAGCATCTGGCCCATTCATCATATTAAAGTTATTATCAAATAAGGCTTGTGCCTCTCTATCATATACTTTTACAAGTTGAACTGAAGCAGCATTTCCGCCTGATTTTGCTCTGGCCCACACTACACCTGTAGTAATTGTATTTACAGCTCCTGGTTGTAAAGTAAACGGACCAGCTGATTGTATAAATCTTCTATCGGCTGGACTATTACCAGCAGTTACTTCTGTCCATTCTTGTCCTGGGAACATTGGATCCGAAACTCCGGGGAACATAAAGTTACAAAGTTCGGTTGTTGCTCCAGGGCCTTCTCCTTTACCATTTCCTCCGAAAGTCATAGGCACATTATCTCTCCATATTCCTCTTAAATAATTATAAATATCTGTACCTGAATTTGGATTTCCTCTTACTGTTTGATCATTATTATAATAAACAAATTTCGACATAATAATTTGTTCACCTAGCTCATCAATTGTTCCATCTCTATCATTGTCTATCCCATCACCAGCATCTGCAAGTGGTCCCTGGAAAAAGTCAACTCCAATAGCTGGAGGATTAAAACCATAACCAGCAGCACCTTCATCTTCCGCATCTCCATTGTAGCAAATTCCTAAACCAAGATTCACATCACAACCTACATAATCATCTAAATAAAATCCTAAATCCGGATCTACCCACTGTCCGAAATAAGTATCAGTTAAAGGTAAAGTAGAGCGGTTTATAATTTTATAGTTGTAAAAAGTCATATCATTAATTTCATTATCAGCAGTAAATGCAAAAGCTTGTGCATGTATTTCTAATCCAATTGCCTCTTCTCCAAATTCTGTATGAATATTTCCTTTATCATTAAATACCCACCAAAGAGTCTGATCTCCAAAAAGTTTTGCACTTTCATTGTCACCCGTAATGTTATAGTCAGGATAATCTCCATCAAAAGGTGAATAATTTCCATCACCATTCTTATCAAAGAAGGGTGCTAAGTATTGAGAATATCCACTTGCTTCTGCATTACCAGAAGCTGGCCAATTTTTAATAGATTCTGGTATCAAATCATCAGTATAAGTAGGGTCAATTCCATGTCTAGCAACAAATTCTTCTACATCCGCTCTGTCTAATTTGAAGTGTTTGTCCCATTCCAAACATTCGCTAGCATCAATAGTAGCGGTAGCGGTATTTAAAGGTCCTGGCCAAAAATCAGAACCAGATTGTCTGTAAGTCATAGCAGCTACTTTCAACTGACCACCAGCATCAACCCCACCAATCCAAAGCGCTCCGGCAAATAATGAGTTTAATCCGGAACCAATAGGGATTTCATATTGAGCATCACTTAAATTCCACCACATATCTCCACCTCCTAATATCATTGCTCTTACATTGTTTACATCCAAGTCAACTTGTGAAGATGCTTCAGCACATCCCGCGGCTACCCTTGCATGAGTAAAGGAAGACATATTAGAATTTACATTTTCTCTTGCAATAACTCCAACACTTAATAAAGCAAGTGATAGGGTTAATATTTGTCTGAATTTTATATTCATAAATGATTTATTTTCTGTCATAATTTATTTCTTCTTAAAAAGTAAGTGTTAATCCCATTCTGAACATTCTTGGTAAACTATAATGTGACGGATTGTTTACAGCCAAAGAATACAGATAAATAAAAGATTCAGGATTGTTTCTTGCTAAAATATCGTTTTGAGATTCAGTTGCAGTTAAATATCCATCATCTTCCGGATTTCCGGTAGCTCTGTAAACACTTATAATGTTTCTTGCATCAAATAGATTTTGTATTTGTAAGTATGCATTTACAGAAGATGATTTGGTTTTACTCCATTTAATTTCAAAGTTTTTGTTGAATTTGGCATTCATACGGAATTGCCAAGGTAATCGTGAACCATTAATACTTCCATCCAAAGTAGAACGGTCGTTAATACCAGAAGCCGCTTCTTGTGTAACATTCGACTGACGGCTATAAGGTGTACCCGAACCGGCAGACAACATAATATTTGCTCCTGCATCTTCAAGTATTTTCCATTTCCCTATAACAGGTCCTTTATATTTGTCTCCTCTTTTATATCTGTAATCCACAGAAGAAGAAATTGCATGACGCTGATCGTTAGAAAGTGGAATTGTAGTTCTTAAGTTTGGCTGACCTGTATTTACCAAACTATAACCTGAAGAAGCAGATGAACCTGTTCCGTCAGCAAATTGAATTGTATAGTTTGATGTCATCTGAATTCTTCCTGTTCTTCTTAAATCGTAACTTATTGAGAATCCTTTTGATGTCCCAAAATCAATATTTTGATACATCATATATGTTGCAGGATACGCTCCCAATACATTTGTAACCTGAACCATATCTCTCATTTCCTTATAGAATAAAGACATCTTTAGCGCTGAGGAGATGGTTAATTTCTTTGCAAAACCAATTTCATAATCAATTGTCGTTTCTGGTTTTAAGTCAGGGTTATTTAAAAGTGCTCCTACTTGACTTTCCATAAATAAGTAATCCATTGGTTCAATTCTGTTAGCAGATGGTCGTTGAGTTAACACATCATAATGAGCGAAAAACTGAGCTTCATCCGAAATAGGGAAAGAAAATGCAATCCTTGGCATAAAAGACAATTGTGGTTCATAATCTTTAAAAGCATCTACTGTTTTAAATCCTTTTACAGCAAATTCTGGATTGCTCAGTAAAGGAGCTATTTTACCATCTGCAGCTTCCGACAGTAAAGTAGGGTCCGAAATTTGAGTACCTACCGAATTGTACCAGTCATCTCCATTTCTGTACCCAACAATTTTTGTTGGACTTTCTACATCATCAACATACACCACAAAATTATCTCCAATTGCAGATGGGTGACTACCTCCTTCAGTTAATCCCTTAGCTTCATCTGTTCCGGCTAAATTAGGATTGTACATTAAATACTTATCTTTTAATACCATCTGATTTGCATCATAATTACTAATTCGTAATCCTATATTAAACATTAAATCGTTTATGGCAAATTTATCCTGTATGTAACCTGCAGAATAAGTCGGAGCAAATGCAGCAATATTTCTATCTAAATTTGCTACTGTAATAATCTTTTCATCTGGAGACCCACAATTTTCACATAAATCTCCATCTGCGTTTCTTGTTCCGAAAAAGGCTGCTAAGGAATTAGGATTATTGTTTATTTGTCCATAAGCATCATATCCATAATAGGAAACATAAGCACTTCCATTGTTTATTAATTCTGATGGAGAAAACCAATTTAGTTGAAAATCTTCAGGAGACAATTCATCAATATCAATAAATTCAAGCTGTGAATAATTCAAATTAGATCTTAAGCTATCATCAAATACTGATTGTTCTTCTGCAATAAACAATCTATTATAGTTTATTGTATCTAGGAAAATTCCATTTTCATCCTCTAGAGGTAATGGATTACTTAAATCTCTTTCTAATATGTGTCTGTTTGTCAAACTTCTCATTAATCCCCATAGCCCTGTTGTACCTACTGACCAAGCCATATCTTTTCTGTATTCTTGTTCAAAACCCATAGATATTTCATGGTCACCAATATCAGCAGAAGAAGCAAACTTAAATGATTGTTGATTGTTTTGAGCGTAGTAAGCTCCATTATACCTTGCTCCCCAACCTCCAAATAAAGAATATACATTTGCAGGGCCATCACCATTTCTCAATCCTTGTCCTTGCAAATCGTTAGGAGTTCTGATTACACCATCCGCTCCATATCCGGAAATGTATTGAGAGGCCATATTGTATTGAGAATAAATATCGTAATAAGCATTTGTGTAAGCTGCAGCTTCTGGGTTTTTTGTATTAGCGTCATCAAATGTATAAGAAGTATCTCTCCACCCTAATAATACTTTCCCTACATAAGGAGTGCTGTTTGCTGTATCGTAAACTGCCATGTTAAACCTACTATATACATTTTCTCTTTCTGTTGTAAACTTACCTACATATCCATAATCAAATAAATTATATTCGTGCCTGGCATCAAATGTTTCGTAATAGTTATTGGTGTAATTGTACTGAACAGTAAAAAATGCATTTTTAATCAGATTGGAACTACTCTCGCTATTGGATTCTTCATTACCAAATTTTTGAGTTAATTTACCAACCGCTCTCCAAGTTTTTTGTGTAGAATTACTGTTGTTGTCCCAAGAAAACATGGACCTCCAATAGTTAGAATTTTTATTGTTACTATTATAATGTGTGGCGCTTAAAGAAAGGAATGTGTTTTTAGCAGGTTTTATATCCAATTTGGCAGTAAAATTATACCTATTTTGTTGCATATTTTGTTTTGCCTGAACATTTTCGTAATCTTCTGAGGTTAGAAAATCAGAAGTACTTAAAAACCCTGCTGCTGCATTTGGTGCAATTTGAAAAGGAGTAGATTTTAATTCTTGCAGTACATCATCTTTTACTTTCCAAACTCCAATTGCTGAAGGGTCTGTATCATCAACTTTTCTAATTTCTCCTGAAATAAAGAATCCGATAATTGAATTTCCTTTGGTACCATCCGCATTTGTTTTTCTTAATAGAGGACCTGAAAGCACCCCTCCAATCAAATGATAATTGTAATCATCAAACAAAGCAGAAGTTTCATATTCTATTCCTCCATAAAACTTATTAGAAGGTCCTTTAGTGGTAATTTCAATAATCCCCCCTGTTACATCTCCATATTTTGCAGGTAAACCTCCAGTAACAACTGTCATTTGCTCAATAGCTGATGTAGGCACTCCTAAGGAACCTCTCACCCTTACCCCGTCTACAATATATGCAGTGGAAGAAGATCTGGATCCTCTCATATTTAAAGCGTCACCCTCATCTCTTTGGTATACACCAGCAGTTGCAGCGGCTATGGAATTAATACTTTTTGTTGGTACAGCCAAAATCTCTGCAGAAGTTTTTGTTTCTCCAGACATTACATTCTGATCAATTAATGGTTTTCGGAAAATCCTTATATCAACTTCATCAATCAGTACACCTGCTGTCATTTGTATTGCATTTTCTCCTTTAAGAGATGTAGTTCTGTTTGCTGAAATAACTACACTAGGCATTGAAAATGTAGTATATCCAATAAAAGAAGCTTTTACGGTATAAATACCTGGTTCAATAGGTTTAATTGTAAAGTTACCTTGCCCATCAGTGACTGTTCCATCTATTTGGTTTCCATCTTTTTCAATTATCACATTGATATAACCCATGGACTTACCAGTTGATTTATCTGTTATCGTTCCTTTAAGGGTTCCTGTCTGAGCGAATGCAATTACGGAAAAAAATCCTAAAATTGCTGTTAAATATATTTTTCTAAACATAGGTATATAAATGTTAGTGTGTTTATAATTCAAAGGCGGTAAAGGTAATAACTTTTATAAATCAGACAAACAGATTTCTTTTTTATTTTATTTGTAAAATTGCAATATGAAAAAACTAAGTAATATTATTTGTTTCCTTGTTGTATTATCATCCTGTGGTGATAAAAATGATTACATAAGAGAAGTATATGTAAACATTGAGATTCCTGTAAATCAACCAGAATATTCGGATTTGAACGCAATTGGAAATTCAATTTTTG
The DNA here is from genome assembly GCA_018647945.1 of Flavobacteriales bacterium. GTDB lineage: Bacteria > Bacteroidota > Bacteroidia > Flavobacteriales > BACL11. Next base: position 39,541 of record JABGSE010000005.1, read on the forward strand.
TAACTGGAGGTGTGCAAGGCATCATCATTTATCATTCCAATATTAATCAATACAGAGCTTACGACAGAAACTGCAGCTTTGAACCTTCCGAAAATTGTGCTGTAATCGATTCGATAAATGCAACTGTAGCAGCTTGCGGATGTTGTACATCAAAATTCCTATTGGACCAAGGAGGTATAACAGCAAACGGACCAGCATTACTATCGTTAAAAGAATATTTCACTACATTTTCTGGAGGAATACTTCACATTAAAAACTAAAAAATCCCGATTTCTCGGGATTTCTTTAATCTAATATCTATTGTCTAAACTAGTATCTGTAATATTCCGGCTTATACGGTCCTTCAACCGTTACTCCAATATACTCTGCTTGATCCGGTCTTAAAACTTCTAATTCTACCCCAATTTTAGCAAGGTGTAATCTGGCTACTTTTTCATCCAAATGTTTAGGAAGCATATATACTTCATTGTTGTAATTATCCGTATTGTTCCATAATTCCAATTGAGCCAATACTTGATTCGTAAATGAATTAGACATCACAAAAGAAGGATGTCCAGTAGCACAACCTAAATTTACTAATCTACCTTCAGCAAGTAAAATAATATCTTTTCCGTCAATAGTGTACATATCCACCTGAGGCTTTACAGTATCTTTAGTGTGTCCCCAATTATCATTTAACCAAGCTACATCAATTTCATTGTCAAAATGACCAATATTACAAACAATCGTTTTGTCTTTCATCCCCTCAAAATGACGAGCCTGAATAATATCTTTATTTCCTGTTGTTGTTACAATGATATCTGCATTTTTACATGCATCATCCATTCTTTTAACGGCAAAACCATCCATTGCTGCTTGTAAAGCGCAAATAGGATCAATTTCTGTAACTATCACTCTAGCTCCCGCACCTCTAAGTGAAGCAGCGGAACCTTTACCAACATCCCCATAACCGGCAACCACAGCAACTTTCCCCGCCATCATTACATCAGTTGCTCTTCTAATTGCATCAACTAACGACTCTTTACAACCGTACTTATTATCAAATTTTGATTTAGTAACTGAATCGTTAATATTAATAGCAGGTGTTAAAAGTGTTCCTTTCTCCATTCTTTCATAAAGTCTATGAACTCCAGTAGTTGTTTCTTCCGAAAGACCCTTGATGTCCTCTACCATTTCTGGGAATCTATCAAATACCATATTCGTTAAATCTCCACCATCATCTAAAATCATATTTAATGATTTCCCCCCTTCAAAAGCAGTTAGAGTTTGTAAAATACACCAATCAAATTCTTCTTCATTTAACCCTTTCCAAGCAAAAACAGGAACTCCTGTAGCTGCAATTGCCGCAGCTGCCTGATCTTGCGTAGAAAATATATTACAAGACGACCAACTTACCTCAGCTCCTAAATGAGTTAATGTCTCAATTAATACTGCGGTTTGAATAGTCATATGCAAACAACCAGCAATCCTTGCTCCAGCAAGTGGTTTACTATCTCCAAATTCTTCTCTAATCGACATTAATCCCGGCATTTCCGCTTCAGCTAATATCATTTCTTTTCTTCCCCAATCTGCTAAGGAGATGTCTTTTACTTTATAATTCATTGTTTCCGTTTCCATTATATTTTTTTTAGGACGGCAAATATAAGCATTATTATTACTTTTGTATTCAATATTTTAACTTATGGGACTACATCTAATTATCAAAGAAAAAAAATCTGAAATTGGCATCTGGAAAATGGAAGAAATATGGGGAAAATTACAAAATATGATCTCTGAAACAGACAGTTCCCATCTAACTACTGAAAAAAGAAAAAAAGAGTTTTTATCCACCAGAATTCTTTTGAATAAGTTAAACCCTAATTCTGAAATTACTTATAACAAATTTGGAGCTCCTCAACTTTCGGATGGAAAACAGATTTCAATTTCTCATTCCAAAACATCTGTTGCGATAATAATAAGCGACAACAATGTAGGAATTGACATTGAAGAAATTGATGAAAAAGCACTAAGAATATCTTCCAAGTTCATCAATAAAAATCATCTTGTAAATTTAACAAAAGAAAAAGCAACTCTTATTTGGTGTGTAAAAGAATGCATCTATAAACTTTTTCAGAAAGGAAATATTGATTTTAGGAAAGACATAACAATTGAAGAGTTTCAAATTGAAAAAAAAGGAAAGATTAATTGTAAATTGAGAGGAGAAAAAATAATTGTGAATTATCAGAAAATAGATAATCAGTATTTAGCGTATGTTTGCAATTAATAAAATTGAAAAATGAATATCTACAATCATATTACAGAAAGTAAGAAAAGAGGAAATAAACTTTTCTCTATCTTAATTGACCCCGACAAACAAGAAAAAGAAGAACTAATTTCTATTTGCCACAAAGCAACATCCGCAAAAACAGATTTCTTTTTTGTAGGAGGGAGTTTACTTACCAACGATAGTTTGGACAATTGCATTTCAACCCTAAAAGAAAACTCCAATATTCCAGTTGTTTTGTTTCCTGGAAACGCAATGCAAGTAAATAATAAAGCAGACGGAATCCTATTTCTTACCTTAATTTCTGGGAGAAATGCAGAAATGTTGATTGGGAAACAAGTAATAACAGCTCCTATTTTGAAGCAATCTTCTTTGGAAGTTTTAGCAACTGGCTACATGCTAATAGATAGCGGAAAAGCGACAACAGCCTCTTATATGAGTAACACCACTCCTATTCCGAACGACAAAAATGCAGTAGCATCTTGCACAGCAATGGCTGGAGAAATGCTCGGATTAAAACTTATTTTTATGGATGGAGGAAGCGGAGCTCAAAATCCTATATCATCTACAATGATTTCTTCTGTAAGTAAATCGGTTGATGTCCCAATTATTATTGGAGGAGGAATAAGTTCTGCTGAAAAAGCTACTGAAAACTGCAAAGCAGGTGCTGACATTATTGTGGTTGGAAATGCAATTGAAAAGGATAATGGGTTAATTAAAGAAATTGCAAATGCAATTCATTCTTTGTAAAGATTTAATGCGTTTTGCACATATCTTCATCTACTACAATAAAGTAATCAGCATTTCCAATTAACTCTTCATCAAACTGAGAGATATCTTCTTGTTCGACAACTTCAATAGTTACAATATCTAAATCCGAATTCAATTGTAATAAATACCACATTATCGACTCGTAAAATCTAGAATGATACGAACCATTAAAGTGTAAAAATTTCGTGTTTTCCTTCATGTTTTTATGAATAAAATATGCCATAGTAGCGTCTTTTATTGCTTGAGATTTCGGTAAATTCTCTCCTCCATGACCTTCTGCCATTACAGATATTTCTTTATAGCAATGTAAAGAGGTGTCATAATCTATTGGGAGTGGAGCGATAAATTGTTTTGATGACTGAGGCAAATACTCTAAAGTATCCATTCCAAATCGATATACCATATTTGCAAATCTTCTGGGAATATTTGTTGCTACAAAATGTATCTTATTTTCTTTTGCAAAACTTAGAAGTGGCCTATAATCTGTTTTGTGGTTTGTCCAAATTTTAGCTTCCTTTTCAAAATCTTTCTCCCGGATAAATCCTAGGAGATACTCATCTAATTTAAGCTGATCATCCGACTCTAACATTTCGGACCCAAGCATTAAATTTTCTCCATGTTTGTCAAAAAGACTTTTTGTAAGTTCTAACTGCAACCAATGAGAAATAGGGTCGTTATGATTTTCCCCAAAAAGTACAACATCCGCTTTTCCACAATTTTGACTCATTATTCTATAAGACACCTTTTTTCCAGCATCATTATAAATCTGAAAAGCTCTATCTTGTCCGAAAATATCTATAAATAAATAAAAATTTAATAGAGTAAATAATAATAGTTTTCTCATAATGATAAATTTGTAATGCAAACTTATACATTTTCGTATTTTTGGCTCATTATTAATGGAAGAAATAACTCAAATATTTAGTGACTACAATTTAAATTGGATTACAGTATGCGCTGCCAGTTTTGGAATTCTATACATAATTTTAGCTGCAAAAGAAAATGTCTGGTGCTGGTTAGCCGCAGCTATTAGTGTTTCTCTCTACATGTATATAAACTATAATTTAGGTTATTATTTACAATCTGCGCTCCAAATATTTTATCTCTTTATGGCAATTTATGGATATGTTATGTGGAACAAATTAGATCCTGAAAGAATCAAAGAATGGTCTGCAAAAAAACATCTCTTTATAGTATTTATTGGAGCAATTATAACTTTTATAATTGGATTCATATTAACAGAATATGTTGAGGATTCTGAACAGCCACTTCTCGATTCTCTTACTACAGTTTTTTCTGTATTTGCTTGTTATATGGTAGCAAAAAAAGTACTTGGAAACTGGTTGTACTGGATTGTGATAGACTCTCTTATAATTTATCTTTATTATATCCAGGGGGAGTTTATTTTGGCTCTACAATTTTTAGTTTATATTATTATTGCTGTTTACGGTTATTTCTCTTGGATGCAGAAAATGAAAACGAATGGATAAAATAATTGTTACTGGACCTGAAAGTAGTGGGAAAACTACCATATGCCAGCAATTATCAACTCATTTTAAAATCCCGTTTACAAAAGAATTTGCTCGTGATTATATTGACAATTTAGATAAAGAATATTTGCAAAAAGATTTAATAGAAATTGCTAAAGGACAATTAAAGAACGAACAACTAACAACTAACAACAAGAAACTATCCTTACACGACACCGACCTTATCACCATAAAAATATGGAGTAATTACAAATATGGAAGTTGCGACAAGTGGATTATAAATCAGATTGAAAAACAAAAAACAGAAAATCGTTTTTATCTTTTATGTAAGCCCGATATTCCATGGGAAGCAGATCCTCTCAGAGAGAACTCCCAAAATAGAGAAGAACTTTTTGAAATATATAAAAAAGAATTAGAAAAATTAAAATACAATTATGTTATTATAGAAGGTGAAGAAAGGATTAAAAATTCCATTTCAAAAATCTCCAGTTTAATGTCCAATAATTAAAATCTAATTGTATTTTTGTGTCGTCTTAAAAGGGGTGCCCATAAAGCTGAGATTATACCCATTGAACCTGAGGTGGTAATTCATCATAGGAAAATGAGTTTTCATTAATTAAACATACATCAACCCCATAATGTGTGTAATGTTAACTTAAAAAAAAAAATTAAAAAATGTTTAACAAAAAATTGAGTATTGCTGTACTTATAGCTTTGCCTATTATAGGGTTTGCACAGCAACAAGACAGCATTCCAATACAACAACTATTGGAAGAAGTAAATGTAAAAAGCACTGAAGCAGGAAAAAAAACTCCTATGGCTTTCACTAATATTTCCGAAAAGGAAATAGAAAATATAAACTTAGGTCAGGATTTACCTTGCCTAATTTCACTTACTCCCTCTGTTGTTTATTCTTCAGATGCAGGAGCAGGAATTGGATATACTTATATGACTATAAGAGGTACGGATGCAAGTAGAATTAATGTAACGATTAACGGAATTCCTCTTAACGATTCAGAAAGTCAGGGTGTATGGTGGGTAAATATGCCAGATTTCACTTCTTCTGTAAGTAATATACAAATACAAAGGGGGGTAGGAACTTCTACAAATGGAGGATCTGCTTTTGGGGCAACAGTAAATTTACAAACTGATGGTCTAAGAAAAGATAAATACCTTACAACTTCCAATTCTGTTGGTTCTTTTAATTCTATCAAAAACAATATAGAATTTGGGACAGGACTTTTAAATGGGAAATTTACTTTAGATGGTAGATTGTCTCAAATTACTTCTGATGGATTTATTGACAGAGCATCTTCTAATCTGAAATCATTTTATTTTGCAGGAGGATATTATGGTGAAACTTCCATTTTAAAAGCAATTGTTTTTTCCGGACAAGAAAGAACTTATCAAGCTTGGTATGGTGTACCTCAACAATATTTAGATACTCTCCCTACTTTTAATCCTTACAATTATAAAGATGAAGTAGATGATTATTCACAAACGCATTTTCAACTACATTACAACAAGCAATTAAGTCCGAAAACTTATTTGAATTTGGCAACTCATTATACTAAAGGAGGTGGTTTTTACGAGCAATATGTTGGTACCGAACACAATTCTATTCTGTATGATGGAGATTATATTTTCGGACAAAACTCTCTTTCGTATTATGGATTAGAAGATGTAATAGTAGATGGAGATACTATAACAACTACTAATCTAATAAGAAGAAAATGGTTAGATAACAATTTTTATGGGATAACTTTCTCCTTAAATCATTCTACAAATAATTTGAATTTAATTTTAGGGGGTGCTGCCAATACTTATGTAGGTCAACATTTTGGGAAAGTTATTTCTACTGAAATTCATGGAGATTTAGAACATGAATACTATAGAAATGAAGCAACAAAAAACGATTATAATATCTATTTGAAAGGAGATTATAAACTTACACAAAAGATAAATCTTTTTGCAGATTTACAAAGCAGAATTATAGACTATAATTTTGAAGGTTTAAATGATGATGGAACAATTGCGAATCAAAATGTAAACTTGAATTTCTTCAATCCAAAGTTTGGATTGTTCTATAATATTTCTGATAAAACTGCAATATACACTTCATATTCTGTAGCAAATAAAGAACCAAACAGAAACGACTATGTGGAAAGTTCTCCTTCTGACAGACCTTTACACGAAACACTTTACGATACAGAAATTGGTTTAAAACACAAATCGGAAAACTTTACTTTCGGTATTAACCTTTACCATATGGATTATAATAATCAACTTATAAATACTGGAGAGATAAATGATGTGGGGTATTCTGTGCACTCTAACATCAAGGATTCTTACAGAAAAGGAATTGAGTTAGAAGCAGCGGTAAAAATAACTAACAAATTAAGCTGGAGCGGAAACCTTACTTTATCCGAAAACAAAATTGTTTCTCATGATGAATACATTGAAACTTGGGATTATCCTGTAGTTTATCCAATTGAAGGTTTTGATATTCAAGTCATGGGGGAAGATACATTATTTCATAAAAGTTATGAAAATACCGATATTTCTTTTTCACCAAATATTATTTGGGTATCTCAATTCAATTATAAGTTAAAGGACAACTTTAATATTGATGTAATTAGTAAATATGTTGGAGAGCAGTTTATTGACAATACCTCTTCTGAAGATAGGAAATTAGATGATTATTTGGTAAATAATTTACGCCTTACTTATAACTTAAAGTTCAAAAATGTGAAAGAAGCAAGGCTAACTTTAATGGTAAATAATGTATTAGACAATCAGTACAGTAACAGAGCTTGGATTTACCGTTTTGTTTCTAAGGGTTGGGACCCAAGAGGTGAAGCAAACCCATATACCAATGCAGATTCGGATAGATATAATATGATTGGACAATTTCCACAAGCTGGAAGAAACTTTTTACTAGGATTAACTTTAGGTTTTTAAGAAAAAAAATAGGATTTAGTTATTAGATTTAAGAAAATACCTCCAAATTGTAGGGATTTTTCTTTTTTTCAATTTCTGATTTGTTAAATTCTATTTTTATACTTTTGCAAGCTAACAACAAATTATGGATTATAATACAGAAAGAAAACAACTTATCATTCCCGAATACGGAAGACATGTACAAAAAATGGTAGCTCATGCTACTTCCCTTTCGGATGAAGAGGAGAAGAAAAAATGCGTAAACGCAATTATCAGTTACATGGGGCAAATGAATCCACATTTGCGTGACATACCAGATTACAAACACAAACTTTGGGATCATCTTTTTATCATGTCCGAATTCGAATTGGATGTAGAATCTCCATACGAAAAGCCATTACCAGAAAAATTGTCGGAAAAACCAGAATGTTTGGACTACCCAAAAAGTAGTATAAAATATTCCTATTATGGCAAGCAAATACAAACCATGATAGAAACTGCAATAAAAATGGAAGAAGGAGAAGAAAAACTCATCATTGCTGGAATGATTGCAAATCATATGAAAAAATGTTATTTAACTTGGAGTCAAAGTTCAGTAGATGACGCTACAATATTAAAACACTTTTCGCAGTTATCAGAAGAAAATTTAAAACTAGATGAAGATTTCAAATTAATTGACGATATAAAAGCAATTAAAAAGAATTCTGCAAAATACACCAAACATAAAAAAAGCCAACAAAACAATAAGAAGAAGAAAAAGAAATATTAATGACTACATTTAAAGTAAAAGGAGGATTAAAATTAAAAGGAGATTTACATCCGCAAGGAGCAAAAAATGAAGCCTTACAAGTGCTTTGTGCAGTATTACTTACTCCGGAAGAAGTAATAATGGAAAATGTACCTAACATCCGTGATGTAAATATACTTATCGACCTTTTACGAGATTTGAATGTAAAAGTAAATCAAATTGATAAAGAAACATATAGTTTTAAGGCGGATGAGGTAGATGTTGATTATCTTTCTTCTGATGATTATAAAGTTAAAAGTAGCCAAATTAGAGGATCAATCATGATTGTAGGTCCTTTACTTGCTCGCTACGGAAAAGGTTATATTCCAAGACCGGGTGGAGACAAAATTGGAAGAAGAAGATTAGACACTCACTTTATTGGTTTCCAAAAATTAGGAGCTAATTTTGTGTACGATAGTAAAGAGGAATTCTACCGAGTTACTGCCGATCAGCTGAAAGGGACATACATGCTTTTGGATGAAGCTTCCGTAACAGGAACAGCAAATATTGTAATGACTGCCGTGATGGCGAAAGGGAAAACTACGATTTACAATGCGGCTTGCGAACCTTATTTACAACAACTTTGCCAAATGCTTAATTCCATGGGAGCAAAAATTTCTGGTATCGGTTCCAACCTTTTAGAAATTGAAGGAGTAGAAAAACTAGGAGGATGTACCCATAGAATACTTCCTGACATGATTGAAATTGGAAGTTTTATTGGACTCGCTGCCATTACCCAATCTGAAATTACAATTAAAAATGTTTCTTACGATAAGTTGGGAGTTATTCCTTCAGTTTTTTCCAAATTAGGAATAAAAATGGAACGTAGAGGAGATGATATTTACATTCCGGCACAAGAAAGTTACGAGATTGAAAGCTTTATTGATGGTTCTATACTTACCATTTCAGATGCTCCTTGGCCAGGTTTTACTCCTGATTTATTAAGTATTATTTTAGTAGTTGCTTCTCAGGCAAAAGGTTCGGTTCTTATCCACCAAAAAATGTTTGAAAGCAGACTTTTCTTTGTGGACAAACTAATAGATATGGGAGCTCAAATTATACTTTGCGATCCACACCGCGCTACCGTTATCGGTTTAAATCATCAATTTAAATTCAAATCTACTACCATGACTTCTCCAGATATTAGAGCGGGAGTTTCTTTACTTTTAGCGGCACTTGCTGCTGATGGAGAAAGTACCATACATAATGTAGAACAAATTGATAGAGGATACCAAAATATTGACGACAGATTAAATGCAATTGGTGCCGATATCCAAAGAATTGACTAATTCTTAGAAAGAGAAATCTCTACTCCTGACAAAAAGTCCTAAAATCTACTTTGGCAAAGTATTTTCAATAATAGATATTGTATACAAATAAAAAATACAAAAACTGAAATGAAAAAAAAGAAAAAAGAGGTAATTAAGGAAGTGGAAAACAAAGAGGAAAACACAAACTTGCAAGAGGAAGAAGTAAAAACTTCTCCTACAACTGAAGAACTTTTGGCTATTGAAAAGGATAAAAATATTCGACTCATTGCAGAGTTTGAGAACTTCCGAAAGAGAAATGCAAAGGAAAGAATTGAGTTTTTCAGTACTGCTAATAAAGACATTATGACTTCTTTATTGCCCATTCTTGACAATTTTGAAAGATCTATAGAATCAAACAATTACACAGATAAGGACGGAACCATGATTATTTACAAGCAGTTAAAATCAGAATTAGAAAAAAAAGGATTAAACGAAATTGAAAATCCAATTGGGAAAGAATTGGACACTAACTTTCATGAAGCAATCACAAATATTCCAGCACCTACAAAAAAGGAAATTGGAAAAATAATTGATTCAGTAGAAAAAGGATATATGTTAGGTGAAAAAGTAATCAGATATACTAAAGTTATACTAGGAAAATAAAACAAAAATGGCAAAAAGAGATTTTTACGAGATATTAGGAGTAAGCAAAAATTCGGATGTAAAAGAAATTAAAAAAGCATACCGAAAATTAGCAATAAAATATCATCCTGATAAAAACCCTGACAACAAACAGGCTGAAGAAAAATTTAAGGAGGCAGCGGAAGCATATGATGTTCTTTCCAATTCAGAAAAAAAACAAAGATACGACCAATTTGGCCATTCAGGAATGAGTGGAGCAGCAGGAGGAGGATTTGGAGGGGGAATGAATATGGATGACATATTTTCCCAATTTGGAGACATTTTTGGAGGTGGTGGTTTCGGTGGATTTGGAGGCGGACAAAGAAGAAGAGTAGTAAAAGGAACAAACCTCAGAATAAGATTAAACCTTACTTTAAAAGATGTTGTAGAAGGAGTGGATAAAAAGATAAAAGTAAGGAAACTAGTAATTGCTGATGGAGTAACTTACAAAACTTGCGGAAGTTGTAATGGTAGTGGTCAGATAACCAGAATGAGCAATACCATTTTAGGACAAATGCAAACCTCATCTCCATGTCCCACTTGTAGTGGAAATGGCAAAAGTATCGATAAAAAACCATCCGGAGCAGACTACAATGGTATGATTCAGAAAGAAGAAACAGTAGAGATTTCTATCCCTGCAGGGGTGGAAGATGGAATGCAGTTAAAAGTAAGTGGGAAAGGAAATGACGCTCCCGGGAACGGAATAAATGGAGATTTACTAGTAGCTATTTATGTAGAGCAACATCCTGATTTAGTAAGGGATTCTTCTAATAATTTACATTACGATAAATACATTAGTTTTTCAGAGGCTGTTTTGGGAACTTCAACAGAAATACCAACGGTAAACGGTAAAGTGAAAATAAAATTAGATGCCGGAACGCAATCTGGGAAGACTCTAAGATTGAAAGGGAAAGGAGTTCCTTCAGTAGAAAGATACAGAACAGGAGATTTGTTGGTTCATATTAACATCTGGACTCCACAAAAATTAAATAAAGAAGAAAAGGAATTTTTTGAAAATTGCAAAAATTCTGATAATTTTACCCCCAATCCAACATCAAAAGATAAATCCTTTTTCGATAAGGTAAAAGAAATGTTTGGATAAAAAGAACACTATGGAAAATCACATATTAAAAGCAAATAAAATAGTAAAACAATATGGAGACTATTTCGCTCTTAACAATGTAGATTTATCTATTCCTAGAGGAAGTGTTTTTGGTTTGCTTGGCCCAAATGGAGCTGGTAAAACCACTTTAATGAGAATAATAAACCAAATTATTGCTGCAGATAGTGGAGAGGTCCTATTTAATGGATCTCCTCTTAACCGGAAACATATTTCTCAAATTGGTTATCTACCAGAAGAAAGAGGATTGTATAAAAAAATGAAAGTTGGAGAACAATCCCTTTATTTGGCTCAACTTAAGGGAATGAACAGATTTGAAGCCACAAATAAGTTAAAATATTGGTTTGAAAAATTAGAAATCCAAAGCTGGTGGAACAAGAGAATTGAGGAGCTTTCCAAGGGAATGGCACAAAAAGTTCAGTTTGCAGTAACTGTAATTCACAATCCAGATTTATTAATTTTTGATGAACCATTTTCAGGATTTGATCCAGTAAATACCGCACTTATCCGAAATGAAATATTAAAATTAAGAAAACAAGGAACATCTATTATTTTCTCAACTCACAGAATGGAATCTGTTGAAGAGATTTGTGATGAAATATCACTTATAAATAATGGAGAGACACTTTTGCAAGGAGAAATAATAAACATAAAAAACAATTTTCGAAATAATATTTTTTCAATAGAGATGAAAACTGAAATAGATAATTTATCTGAAAAATTTACCATCTTAAATAAAAAAGAAAATATTTTAGAAATCAAAATTCAGGAAGGAAGTAACTCAAAAGAGTTGATAAATGAACTTTTACAAAAATCTGATATTATTTCTTTTAACGAAAAGATTCCTTCTATGGAAGACATCTTTATTAAAACAGTGAGTGGTGAATAAAATTTGGCTCATCATAAAAAGAGAATACTCGGTAAGAGTTCGGAAAAAATCCTTTATTGTAATGACTATTTTGGGTCCTATTTTAATGGCGGCTTTGTTTATTGTTCCTACTTATTTAAGTATTCAGGGATTGGAAACTCAACAGATTGTAGTTTCAGAAAAAGGAAATTTCTTTTCGGAAAAACTAGAAGATAACGAATTAGTTCAGTTTAGCAAAATACCTGAAATGGAGATCGAAAGACTGAAGAAAAATTTTGGAAGTTCTCCTTATTATGCATTACTCATTATCTCCGACTCTAATAGTCAGAACAGATTTACCATTTATTCCGCTCAACACATTAGCCTTTCGGTGAAAAACAATATCGAAAGTCAGATTTCCAAAATAAATGAGAGAAAAAAACTAGAAGAAGCGGATATAGATATTGAAATATTGAACAGTCTTTTTTCGGAAATAGAAATTATGAGTGTAATAATTGATGAACAAGGAGATGAAAGTAAAGGAAGTTCTGAAATGAACTCGGCTATTGGTTTTATTACCGCCTTTCTTATTTACCTTTTTATCTTTATGTACGGTTCTATGGTAATGAGAGGAGTAATTGAAGAAAAAACAAGTAGAATTGTAGAAGTAATCATTTCATCTGTCCGACCATTTCAACTAATGATGGGTAAAATTGTAGGTGTTGCTCTTGTGGGACTCACCCAATTTGTACTTTGGATACTCCTTACTTATAGTATTGCTAGCCTTTTTGAAGTGGTATTTATGAATAGTAATAACCAATCTGAAATAATTACTGGGATATTAAGTAGCGTGGGGCAAATCAACCTTTCTTCTATTGTAATTAGTTTCTTGTTTTATTTTATTGGAGGATACCTACTTTATAGTTCTCTATTTGCCGCTATCGGATCTGCGGTAGATACCGAATCGGACACACAACAATTTGTACTTCCTATAACAATACCACTTATCCTTTCTTTAGTAATGATAGAACCAATTATGAACAACCCAGATGGTACACTAGCAATTTGGCTCTCTATTATTCCTTTTTCTTCCCCTATTATCATGATGGTCCGTCTTCCTTTTGGGGGAGTAGAAAATTGGGAAATTATTATTTCTGCTACGGTTCTTATTTGCACTTTCCTTTCCACTACCTATATAGCCTCAAAAATATACCGAGTAGGGATACTAATGTATGGAAAAAAGAGCTCCTTTAAAGAGCTTATTAAGTGGATTTCGTACAAGGACTAAAATTGTCTTTTACAAATTTTTATCTCTTTTAAAAGAAATTTACTCTTTTTTATGTGGGTTTTTATACCGATATACTAACAGGCTTACAAATTGATTTACAGATACTTAACTGTGATGTAAACATTGATATGTTAAAAAACATGATACATTCTATTTGCCATAAGTTTTGATATACATATATTTGCCCCGTATTAACCAATAAACATAAAATAATTATGAAAAAAAATTTACGAAACATATTAGTTCTTTCTTTAGGGCTAATAACAACAATTGCTTCAGCTCAGTGGAGTGCAGATTCAAGAACAAGAATTGACAACACTGATTCTGAGAACAGAACAGCTACACAAAGATTGACTGTAGGAGCTGACTGGGGAGGAATTCATGCATCATATGATGTAAATTATGACCTAAATAATGGAGCTGCAACTCATGATGTATATGAAGCTTACGCTTCTACTGACTTAATGGGCTTTGGTACATTAACAGTAGGTCGTCAGGACTTAAGCTTTGGTTCTGGAGCTTTAATTTCTTCTAATAACTGGGGGATGAACAGATACACTAATGATGGAGTTTCTCTATCTATGGAACTTGCTTCAGTTAACATTACTGCTGGTACAATGGGAGGAATCAACACTGATGCAAACTACATGAACGCATCTACATCTTTAGCAGGTGCTGAAGTAAACATCTTAATGATGAATGATGGAGACAATTCTGCTCATGGATATGATATTTCATATGCAATGGGTGATTTTTCTATGTCTGTGAGTATGAATGCTGATTACTCAGAAAATGAGTACAATAGTTATGGATTATCTTACCAAGTGTTTGATAACTTATCTGCTTCTGTTTCTCAAACTTCTAATGAAGGTGGATTCTCAATGGCTAACACTGCTTTATCTGGTGGATGGGCTAATGGAAACATTGGATATTTAGGTGCTGGTGATGAAGATAGAGCTATGGGTATTTCTTATGACTTAGGTGACATTACTTTAGGTTACACTACTCATAACGTAACAAATGAGGATGAAGGTGAGGAGTCTGACTATGAAGCTACTGAAATGCATATTGGATATTCTTTAAACGACAATGCTAATATCTCTATTTCAAAAATGGGAGGTACTGATACAGAAATGACTTGGTTAACTATTTCAATTACTCCGTAATTTCGAAATTTTAAACTATATTAAAAGAGGGACTTTATTGTCCCTCTTTTTTATTCTTATATCTAGCAATTAACAGTATTTTGTTAATAATAACTAAAATCACTTTTTCTAGGGTATATTATTCTGTTATCTTTGCATTAATATTAATTTAAAATTTTATAAAATGAAAAAAGTATTATTAACAATGGTTGTGGCATTTGCTACTTTAGTTGCTTCCGCACAATTTATGGTTGTTACAACCTATGATGGTGACCAAGAAGAAACTATGGACAAATTAACAGCAAATTTAGGTATTGGTTATGAAGTTTCTGATGGATTAACTGTAGGTGCTGTAAGATCTAAAGGTTCAGATGCTATTGCGGCTGACTCTACAGCTGGTATCGTAGGAGTTGATGCTGTTGATGACGGTTATGAATTATTTGTAAGATACAATTTGTCTATGATGGATGGAATGTATGCTATGATACAAGCTCCTACAGAAGACATGTCTGACAACATGAAGATTGGTGTAGGAATGTCTTTTAGCGTTTGGAACTCATTATACATTGAGCCAAATTACACTATGCCAGTAAGTGAAGATGCTAGTGGAAGCAGAGAAGGATCTTTCAATATTGGAGTAGCATACAAATTCTAAGAATAAAATTCTTTATAATGATTAAAAAAACCACCTTAAAAGGGTGGTTTTTTTTATTTGTAGATTAAAGAAATAGAGTATTATAATATTTGCTTTACTTTCTCTAAAGCTTTATCTATTCCTGAGGGTTTTGAACCACCTGCAGTCGCAAAAAACGATTGTCCTCCACCTCCTCCATTTATTTCTGCAGAAAGCTCTCTAATCATCTGAGAAGCGTTTAATTTTTTATCAGCAACTA
Organism: Flavobacteriales bacterium; assembly: GCA_018647945.1. Lineage (GTDB taxonomy): Bacteria > Bacteroidota > Bacteroidia > Flavobacteriales > BACL11. The sequence continues at coordinate 55,016 of JABGSE010000005.1, forward strand.
AATCATCTGTAATCATTAGGGTGAGTAAAGCTTTATTGTCGTTCTCACTAGCAAGTACCAATATCAAATTCTCTTCTGATTTTCTTAATTTAAAGGAGAGTGTCTTCATTCCTTCCGCATCTAACTCTACTTTCTGAGCAATTAAATTAATACCCTTAATATTTTCTTTATTTTTCAAAATACTTTCAGAAAGAATATTTACCTCTAAATCTTTATAACTTTCATTTTTCTTAGTCAATTTCTTATTTTCAGATATTAAATCCTGAACACCTTTTAACAAATCTTTATTTTTTACAACAGATTTAATGGAATTTAAGGTATGTTCCATTTGAGTATTGAATTCTCTGAGTTTATCTGCAGTTATTGCTTCTATCCTTCTTATCCCTGCTGCAGTGGAACTTTCCGATAAGATCTTGAACATTCCTATTTCTGCTGTACTCTTTACATGAGTTCCTCCGCAAAGTTCTATTGATGACTCAAACTGAATGGCACGGACTGTATCTCCATATTTTTCTCCAAACAGCATCATAGCTCCCATCTTTTTTGCCTTTGTTAACGGCAAATTTATATGTTCCTGTAAAGTAGAGTTTAACAAAATTTTGTCATTTACCGTATCCTCAATTAATTTAATCTCTGTATCCGAAATTTTAGAAAAATGAGTAAAATCAAATCTCAGATAATCTGGACAAACCAGCGACCCTTTTTGTTCAACATGCTCTCCTAAAACTTCTCTTAAAGTTTCGTGCAACAAATGTGTTGCACTGTGGTTTCTTTCAGAAGAAACTCTTTTTATTTTATCAACCTTTGCACTAAAATCAGAATCTAGATGAATTGGTAATTTCTCTGAAAAATGAATAATCAAATTGTTTTCCTTTTTAGTGTCAATTATTTCTATTGATTCATTTTTATTTTCAATTGTTCCTACATCTCCAATTTGCCCTCCTCCTTCAGGATAAAAAGGGGTTAAGTTAAACACCAATTGATATAAATCTTTATCATTTGTTTTTACACTTCTGTATCTAGTAATTTTAATTTCAGATTGAAGATTATTATAGCCAACAAATTCTTCTGTATCATCTTCAAGAAGAACCTTCCAATCAGCCGTTTCTACCTTTGTAGCGTTTCTCGATCTATTTTTTTGTTTTTCCATTTCCTGATTAAAAACCTCAATATCCAATGTCATATTATTTTCTGACAAAATAAGAGAAGATAAATCCAATGGAAACCCATAAGTATCGTACAATTCAAAAATCCTTTTTCCAGAAACTACTCCTTCTGAATTTTTTATTATTCCATCCAATGATTTCAATCCATCCGATAAAGTTCTTAAAAATGACAACTCCTCCTCCTTTATTACATTTTCTATCAATTGTTTTTGAGAAGATATCTCCGGAAAACTTTCGGACATTTGTAAGCTCAGTATATCTATCAATTTGTACATAAAGGCCTCCTGTATATTTAGGAAAGTATAAGCATATCTAACGGATCTTCTTAAGATTCTTCTTATGACATATCCCGCTTTTACATTAGAGGGTAATTGCCCGTCTGCAATGGAAAATGAAATGGCTCTCAAATGGTCGGCAATAACTCTCATAGCAATATCTGATTTCTCATTTTTCCCATATTCTATCTTACATATCTTTTCTATTTCTTTTATTATAGGTTGGAAAACATCCGTATCATAATTCGATTTTACATTTTGCATTATCATACACAATCTTTCAAATCCCATTCCAGTATCTACATGCTTATTGGGTAATAACTCTAACGAATTATCCGATTTTCTATTGAATTGTATAAAGACCAAATTCCATATTTCAATAACTTGAGGGTGATCTTCATTTACTAAAGTTGATCCATCTATCTTATCTCTCTCTTTATCGTCTCTGTTATCAAAATGTATTTCCGAACAAGGGCCGCAAGGTCCAATTTCCCCCATTTCCCAAAAATTATCTTTTTTATTTCCATTTAATATTCTCTCCTCAGGAAGATATTTCCTCCAAAAGTCATAGGATTCATTGTCTTTTTCTAATTTATCTGTTTTGTCACCCTCAAAAACTGTTACATAAAACCTATTTTTGTCTAACTTACAAATTTCAGTCAGAAATTCCCAAGCCCAACCAATAGCCTCTTCTTTAAAATAATCTCCAAATGACCAATTTCCTAACATTTCGAACATTGTATGGTGATATGTATCGTGTCCTACCTCTTCCAAATCATTGTGTTTGCCCGAAACTCTTAAACATTTCTGAGAATTCGCAACTCTAGAATCTTCAATTTCAGAGTTTCCTAAGAAGATATCTTTAAATTGATTCATTCCCGCATTGGTAAACATAAGTGTAGGGTCATCCTTAATTACCATAGCTGCGGAGGAGGTAATTTCATGTCCTTTCTCTTTAAAAAACTCAATAAAACTTTTTCTTATCTCTGAAGATTTCATTTAATCTGTATTATATAAACTCCATTGTGTTGAAAATCAAATATACCAAAATTCTATTATAATCATAATTTAATATCTTTGCGTCAACATTTTTTTACAATGGCTAAAATAAAATATTATTACGACACTAAAACACTCAATTATCAGAGAATTGAAAAAAGTAATTTTGATAAAGTAAAAAACATACTTATTTACATTACTGCTTCTAGTTTTTCAGGACTTATAATGATTGTATTTTTCTTTCAGTTTTTTGACAGTCCAAAGGAAATGAAGCTAAAAAGAGAGATTTCTGAATTGACTACTCAATACAATTTACTTAATAGTGAATTAAGCCAAATTGACTTTGTCTTAAAAGATATGCAGGAAAGAGACGACAATATTTACAGAGTAATATTTGAAGCTGACCCAATCCCAAACTCAATCCGAAAAGCTGGTTTTGGAGGAGTAAATCGTTACAAGCATCTTGAAAATTTAACAAATTCAGAACTCATCACATCAACTACAAAAAAGATTGACGAAATAACAAAACAGATTTACATTCAATCAAAATCATTTGACGAAATAATTGAGCTTGCAAAAAATAAAAGTGATATGTTATCTTCAATTCCGGCTATTCAGCCTGTTGCAAACAAAAATTTGAAAAGAATGGCAAGTGGATACGGTTACAGAATGCATCCAGTTTATAAAACAAGAAAACTTCATACAGGTATGGACTTTTCTGCACCAACAGGAACACCAATTTATGCTACAGGAAACGGTAGAGTGGAGAAAGTAACAAAATCAAGAAGTGGATATGGAAGACATGTTATAATTAATCATGGTTATGGATATAAAACCCTTTACGGACATATGTCGAAATACATAGTAAAAAGAGGTCAAAGGGTTAAAAGAGGGGAAATTATTGGTTATGTAGGTTCTACCGGAACATCAGTAGCTCCTCATTTGCACTATGAAGTACATAAAGATGGAAGAAAAATAAATCCTGCGCCTTTTTATTACAATGATTTAACTCCTGAAGAGTACGAAAAAATGTTAGAATTATCTTCTAAATTCAATCAATCATTCGATTAATGCCAAAACTAAAAAATAATATTGAAAAGTTATTTTACCCTATTGGTGAAGTAGCAAAAGCATTTGATGTAAATGTTTCATTAATTCGATTTTGGGAAAAAGAGTTTGATATTCTGAAACCAAAAAAGAACAAAAAAGGAAACAGAATGTTCACCAAAAAAGACATGGATAATATTACCATTATTTTTCATTTGGTAAAAGAAAGAGGATTTACATTAGAGGGAGCTAAAAAGAAATTAAAAGAAAATAAAGAAGACACAATCAATAATATTGAAATAATAAACAGATTGAAAGAAATTAGATCTTTTTTAGTGGAATTAAGAGACGAACTTTAGCACAAAAATCCCTGAAAATCATTATATAATGATGAATAAAGAAAATATTATTGCAATTAACAAAAAGTTGGTTCAGGAAATAGAAAATACACAATCCAGAATATCCGAATACAAAGATTTGACAAAACCGATTGCTCCAGAAAATGCTATCGGTAGAGTGAGCAGAATGGATGCCATAAACAATAAAAGTGTGGTAGAAGCCGCCTTAAGAGAATCCGAAAGAAAACTTGATCAATTATTAGATATGCAAAAAAACATTACAGGAGAAATATTTGGGATTTGCATTAAATGTAAAAGTGAAATCCCTTTTGGAAGACTTTTAATTAGACCACAAAGTAAATGTTGTGTAAAATGTGCCTCATAATTAAAAGGTGTATTATTGTCACATGAAAGCAATTCAATTTATTTTCAGATATATAAATTATTTTTTCAAAGCGAAAAATCATCATTCTGTTCAATCTCCATTTGTATTCCAATTGGTAACAAAAGTTATCAATAAAAAATTGAAAGAAAAAGATTGTATAGAAATTGAACAATTAAGAAAAGAACTTTGTAAATCTGAAATTGATATAAATATTACAGATTTTGGAGCGGGATCAAACATCAATAAATCCAATAAACGAAAGGTGAAAGATGTTGCAAAAAACTCCGCTAAATCATCTAAATTTGGGCAATTACTTTACCGGATTATTGATTTCTACAATCCGAAAAATATTTTGGAACTCGGAACTTCACTTGGTGTGAGCTCCTGTTATTTAGCAAAATCAAATGGAAATTCTAATGTTTTTACTTTAGAGGGGTGCCCAGAAACAGCAAAAATTGCAAAAGAAAACTTTGAGAAATTAGGGATTAAAAATATAAACTTAATTGTTGGAAATTTCAAAGACACTTTTGATGAAACATTAAACAAAATGGATTCCTTAGATTTGGCGTTTATTGATGGAAATCATCAAGAAAAAGCCACAATTGAATATTTTAACAACTGTTTGGAGAAATCGAATAACAACACAATTTTTGTTTTTGATGACATACACTGGTCAGAAGGAATGGAAAACGCTTGGAAACATATTCAGAATCACCCTAAAACAAGCACAACAATTGATTTATTTTTCGTTGGAATTGTTTTTATTAAATCCGAACTTACTAAAGAACATTTTACAATCCGATTTTAATTATATTTGACAAATGAAAGTTTACACAAAAAAAGGTGATAAAGGGAAAACTCAATTATTGGGAGGAAGTATGGTAAATAAATTTGACATTCGGATAGAAGCTTATGGAAATATTGACGAATTAAATGCTTTTATAGGGCATCTTTACGATCAAAAAATCAATGTAAATCACAAAAAATTTTTATTTTTTATTCAAAATCAATTACTAAATTTGGGAAGTATTGTGTCTTTTGATGGGAAAAAAGACAAAATAAAGCTTCCAAAAATTACAACAAATGAAGTTGAAAAAATTGAAAAAGAAATAGATGAATTAGAAAAATGTTTAACTCCACTAAAAAACTTTATTTTACCCTCCGGACATCCTATTTCTTCCTTATGTCACATTGCCAGAACTGTTTGTAGAAGAGCTGAAAGAGGAGTGGTTTTATTAGATTCTCAAACACAAATAAACAAAATTTGTATTATATTTCTCAACCGTTTATCGGACTATTTGTTTGTACTATCAAGAGTAATTTTAGTAGACAATAATAGGAAGGAAATTTATTGGAAATAAACCAATCAATTTTACTGCCGTTTCATCAGAAATTTTACTTTTGCAATAAAATATAGAATACTATGTATTGGACTTTAGAATTAGCATCAAAATTAGAAGACGCACCATGGCCAGCAACAAAAGATGAATTGATTGATTTCGCTATTCGTTCTGGCGCTCCAATGGAAGTTGTAGAAAACCTTCAGGAATTAGTGGAAGAAGAGGAGAATCAAACTTGGGAAAAAATAGAAGAAATTTGGCCCGATTACCCATCCAAAGAAGATTTTTTCTTTAATGAGGATGAATATTAATTAAATTTTAGGTCTGTTTTCAGACCTTTAATCTATTACATTAAACAAATAAATGGCAGGATTTTTAAATATTATTGGCAAACTTTTTGGTAGCAAATACGATAAGGATGTCAAAGAAATAATGCCTATAGTTCAACAAATAAATGAGGAATTTGAAAAATTAAATTCCCATTCCAACAATCAGTTAAGAGAAAAAACCAAGGAGTTAAAATCGGAAATTCAAGAATTTACAAAGATTGAATCAGAAAAAATTAAATCCTTAAAAATTGAATCAGAAAAAGAAATTTCAGATGAAGAAAAAGAAAATCTTTATGATGAAATTGACAAATTAGAACAAGATATTGTTGACAAAACGGAAGATATTTTAAATCAGATTTTACCTTCCGCTTTCGCTATTGTAAAAGAAACTGCCAGAAGACTTACTGAAAATGAGACCATTATTGTAAAAGCAAATGACTTTGATAGGGATTTATCAGCAACTAAAGATTTTGTAAGTATTGATGGTGAAAATGCAATTTATAAAAATGAATGGACCGCTGCAGGAACTACAATTCAGTGGAACATGATTCATTATGATGTACAATTAATTGGAGGAATTGTAATGCATCAAGGGAAAATTGCAGAAATGCAAACTGGAGAAGGAAAAACGCTTTCTGCAACATTGCCTATTTTTTTAAATGCCCTTGCCGGAAAAGGAGTTCACCTGATTACAGTTAATAATTATTTGGCAAAAAGGGATGCTGAGTGGATGGGCCCTATCTTTCAGTTTCATGGTCTTTCAGTAGATTGTATTGACAATCATGCTCCTAATTCTGAAAGTAGAAAAAATGCATATTTATCGGATGTTACTTATGGTACAAATAACGAATTTGGTTTTGATTATTTGAGAGATAATATGGCCAAGCGTCCTCAGGATTTAGTTCAAAGAAAACACCATTATTCTATTGTTGATGAGGTTGACTCAGTTTTAATTGATGATGCCAGAACACCTCTTATTATATCGGGACCTACTCCTAGGGGAGATGTCCATGAATTCAATGAATTAAAACATAAAATTGAGACATTAGTTTCCGCACAAAAACGATATGTAAATACAGTTTTATCGGATTCTAAAAAACTATTAAAAGAAGGGAATAAAGAAGATGGAGGTTTTAATTTACTGAGAGCTTTCAGGGGATTACCAAAAAACAAAGCACTTATTAAATATTTAAGTGAGGAAGGAATTAAAGCTCAATTACAGAAAACAGAGAATTTCTACATGCAAGAGCAATCTAAAGAGATGCCAAAAGTAGATGAGGAACTTTATTTTGTAATTGAAGAGAAACAAAACACCATAGAGCTTACTGAAAAGGGAATTGATTTAATGACAACAGATGGTGAAAGTAAAGATTTCTTTATAATGCCAGATGTAGGAGGAGAAATTTCCAAAATAAATAATTCTTCTTTATCTGATTCGGAAAAAGCTTCCCAAAAAGAAACTTTAATGAGGGATTTTTCCATAAAAAGTGAACGAATTCATACCATAAACCAACTGTTAAAAGCATACACACTTTTCGAAAAAGATGTGGAATATGTAGTAATGGACAACAAAGTGAAAATTGTTGACGAGCAAACTGGGAGAATAATGGATGGCAGAAGATATTCTGATGGACTACACCAAGCTATTGAAGCAAAAGAAAATGTAAAAATTGAAGCTTCAACCCAAACATTTGCTACCATTACCTTGCAAAATTATTTCCGAATGTACAACAAACTTGCAGGTATGACTGGTACTGCAGAAACTGAAGCTGGGGAATTTTGGGAGATTTATAAATTAGATGTTGTTGCCATACCTACAAACAGACCTGTTGTTAGAGAAGATAAGGACGATTGGGTATATAAAACAAATAGAGAAAAATACAATGCAGTAATTGAAGAAATTGTAAAATTAACAGATGAAGGAAGACCTATTCTAGTGGGGACTACTTCTGTTGAAATTTCCGAATTACTTGGAAGAATACTAAAAACAAGAGGGATAAAACATAATATTCTAAATGCAAAACTCCATCAGAGAGAAGCAGATATTGTTGCAGAAGCAGGAAACTCATCAGTTGTTACTATCGCTACAAATATGGCAGGTAGAGGAACGGATATTAAACTTACTGAAGAGGTAAAGCAAGTGGGTGGACTTGCAATTATTGGTACCGAAAGACACGATTCCAGAAGGGTTGACCGTCAGTTAAGAGGTCGTTCCGGTAGACAAGGAGATCCTGGTTCATCTCAGTTTTTTGTTTCCTTGGAAGACAATTTAATGAGGCTATTTGGCTCAGACAGAATAGCAAAATTAATGGACAGAATGGGATTAGAAGAAGGAGAAGTTATCTCACATTCCATGGTAAATAAATCCATTGAAAGAGCTCAAACAAAAATAGAAGAAAATAATTTCGGGACAAGAAAAAGATTATTGGAGTATGATGATGTGATGAACAATCAGAGGGAAATTATTTACAAGAAAAGAAAACATGCCCTGTTTGGAGAGCGACTTTCTTTGGATGTTTCCAATATGATATATGATACTTGTTACAACATTGTTTCTGAACATCATGAATTGAAAAATTATTCTGATTACTCAATGGATATTATGAGAATTCTTGCAATTGACTCACCAATATCTGAAGATGAATTCGACTCATTAAATATTGATGAAGTTACAGACTCTACATTCTCAAAATGTATTTCAAACTACAAATTAAAATCAGAAAAGATAGCAGAAAAAGTTCTTCCAAACATTAAAAATGTTTTTGAAAACGAATCTGCAACATATAAAAATATTGTTATTCCATTTACTGATGGAATGAAAACACTTCAAGTAACCTCTAACCTTGAAGAAGCTGTGAAAAGTGAAGGGAAAAATATTCCAACTTCCATTGAAAAAAGTGTAACTCTTGCCATGATTGACGACTTTTGGAAAGAACATTTGAGAGAAATGGACGAATTGAAACAATCTGTACAAAATGCTGTTTACGAGCAAAAAGATCCTTTGCTAATTTACAAATTCGAATCCTTTGAATTATTTAAAGTTTTGATGAGTAAGATTAATAAAGACATTGTTTCCTTTTTGTTAAAGTCAGATATTTATAGTGGAGGTTCGGCTTCAATTCAGGAGGAAAAGATTAAGAAACAAGATGATAATTTACAAATGAGTAGAGAATCTGATATTCCTGATGGAAATCCACAAGCTCCGCAAAACAAAAAACCTCAAAGAATTCAACCCGTAAGAGCGGAACAAAAAATAGAGAGAAACGCTCCTTGCCCTTGCGGAAGTGGAAAGAAATACAAAAAATGTCACGGAAGATAGAAAGTTGAAACATCTAAAATACATAATCAAATTTCTATTTTATTTCATCTTACTAATAAATATAAACTCCTGTAAAACTTACAAACTTGTTCCTGAAAAGGAGGATAATCCACAACACAATTTTGATATAAATTTATCGGGAGACAGTCCTAACTATTCAGAAATAAAATATTGGGTAGAACATCCTGAAAAGGAAATTCATTACACAAGTCTCCCAAAAAATTACACAGATTCTTTATACAATTCTAATCCAGAAATAGATGTATTTTTTGTGCACCCTACTCTTTATTTTAAAGGAAACAGATGGAACGCAGATATTCATAACAAAAAACTAAATAAAGAAATTGGTAATTCTGCTATTAAAAATCAGGCCTCTGTTTTTTTAGGAATTGCAAATATTTACGCTCCACATTACAGACAAATGCACATTCAATCATATTACGATTTAAAAAATGGACTACAAGCATTTGAAGTTGCTTATTCGGATGTAGAAAGTGCATTTCTGTATTATTGGAACAATAACAATAATGGAAATAAATTTATAATTGCAGGACACAGTCAAGGTACTAATCATGCAGAAAGATTATTGAAAGATATAATTATGAAAAAAGATAGTATGAAAAACAGCTTGATTATCAGCTATCTTCCAGGAATGCCTATTATACCATTTCATGAGGACTTACCTCCTTGTAGTTCTCCTAATCAATTGGATTGCTACCTATCGTGGCGTACATTAGCAGAAGGACACTTTCCAAGCGGATGGGATTCTTCCGATAGTATTTCTTGTATAAATCCTATTAGTTGGAAAACAGACACTATAGTTTCTGAAAATGAAAATCATCTAGGAATTCTTTTTCAAAATCATAAAATACATTATCCAAATTCGGTATCAGTTTACAATAATAATGGAGTGGTTTGGATAAAACCCATAAAAATTCCTTTTGCCAGATTTTACAGAATGGATAACTATCATATTGCAGATTATAATCTGTTTTGGATCAACATTAGACATAATCTAAGATACAGATTAAAAGAAAATGGATACGACTAACAAAAAGAGATGTAATTGGCCAAAAGATGATGCTTTATACATAGAGTATCATGATACAGAATGGGGGGTTCCCGTATATGATGATGATAAAATATTTGAATTCTTATTATTAGAAACTTTTCAGGCGGGACTAAGTTGGATTACTATTTTAAGAAAAAGAGAGAATTTCCGAATAGCATTTAATAACTTTGACTACAAAAAAATATCTAATTATTCTGATGATAAATTAGAAGAGTTAAGATTAGATGCTGGGATCGTTAGAAACCGATTAAAAATAAAAGCAGCCAAAACAAATGCCATTGCTTTTATAGCAGTGCAAAAAGAGTTTAAAACATTTAGTAAATATATTTGGGAATTTGTAGATGGGAATCCTATTCAGAATAATCTTAAATCTTTAAGTGAGATGCCTGCAAACACAACTCTTTCTGATAAAATAAGTTCTGATTTAAAGAAAAGAGGATTTAAATTTGTAGGATCAACTATTGTTTATGCTCACATGCAAGCAATGGGAATGGTAAACGATCATACAACTGATTGTTTCAGATATAATGAAGTCTAATTTACTTTTCCTTCTTGTTTTTCATTCCGTCAACAGCAATCAGACTACTTTGAATTTGCATTTGTAAATCTCCAACGTTATCAGGAGAATATGGCATAAATATAGTACTCGTGTTCTCTCCTAATTTTGAAACTGTTTCATAATGTTGAGTCATAAATAACATATTCATAACATCTTGACTAGTTACATGATCTTCCATAGCAAGTTTAACTTCTTCTACAGATTCTTTTAATCCATTTGCAATAGCTATTCTTTGCTGCGCTATACCTTCTCCAGCTAATCGTTTACTTTCCATATCCGCTTCTGCAGCGGCAACTACTCTGATCTTTGCTGCTTCAGCCTCTTCTTTAGCTGCCTCTTTCATTCTTTTTGCAGCATTTATTTCATTCATAGAGTGTTTTACTTTTGCGTCAGGATCAATATCAGTTACTAATGCTTTAATAAAATCAAATCCAAATTGCCGCATTGTACCTGAAAGTTCAGTTTTTACAGCTAAAGCAATCTTCTCTTTCTCTGCAAAAACATCATCTAACTCCATTAAGGGCACTTCAGATCTAATTGAATCAAATACATATGATTGTATTTGTTGCTCCGGATTATTTAACTCATAAAAAGAATCTTTTATACCTTCTGCAGCATCAATCACAAAAAATTGCACTGAAACTACTATTCTTACAAATACATCATCCTTTGTTTTGGTTTCTACTTCAACTGGCAGCTCTCTAACTCTAAGATTTACAGTACCTGCAATACTATCTATTAGTGGTATTTTAAAATTCAAACCAGCTTTTGAGACTTTATTGAATTTTCCTAATCTTTCTATTATTACCGCATGTTTTTGTTTTACCATATATAACGCACCTCTTAATAAGATGAATAATCCTATAACATAAAATACAGTCTGAATTGGGAAATCTATTTCTTCCATAATAATAATTATTTTTTGGTTTTTGTCAAATATAACAAAAACTTCTGATTAAAAAGGAACCTATAAAAGTTCCTTAAATTTTATTTCAAATACCTAAAATCATGATTATTTTTAATCTTTTGTAAAGATTGATAAATTAAACAAATAACATTTTCTACATCATCTTTACTTACGGTTTCAACTGTAGTATGCATATACCTAAGTGCTAAAGAAATTAAAGCAGACGCTACTCCTCCTGTTGCA
>JABGSE010000038.1 GCA_018647945.1 Flavobacteriales bacterium
TTCACTCATTTTTCTGCTCAAAATAATCCTAGCCTTTCCTGCATTAATGTTGATAGCCCTAACTATTCATCTTTAAATTGGATAAGTATAGATCCTCAACATTATTTTAGCGATAACTGTCCCCCAGCTTCAGTAGAAGATCATAACACAAGAAAAGAAACTTTTAAAGTGATAGACCTACTAGGAAGAGAAAAAAAACAAACAAATCAACCTCTCTTTTACATCTATGATGATGGAACAGTAGAAAAGAAGATAATTATTGAATAATTATAAATCTGAGAAATTCTTTATTCCTTTTAGTTTATTCTTCATCAGAATAGAGTAGTTCATTTTCCCCGTTAAGGAAGATTTTTGAGATATCTTTCTTCTTTTAGTTATCAGTTTAGGTATTTCAAAATAAAAGGCAAAGTGGGCTTTTGCAATAGCAAATAAATGGCTCATTCCTTTTTCTTTATTTAAAAAAGTAATTGCAGCAATTCCATCTAGTACCAATCGTGTTGGTATAACGGTAAACAAAGAGGAGAGGGGTAAATTCTTAAACAACATATATAGGTTGTTCCTAAAGTTTAAGTGGGTTTTAAATGGAGATCCAACATTTAAGGTTCCTCCCCCAACATGATACACCACAGATTTTGGGTCTGCCATTATTTTATATCCCTTGTTTTTAAATCTCCAACAAAGGTCAATTTCCTCTTGGTGAGCAAAGAAATCATTATCCAAACCACCAACTTCCCAAAAATGAGATGCTCTTACAAATAAGCAAGCTCCTGTAGCCCAAAATACTTCTGTAACCTTATTGTATTGTCCTTTGTCTTCCTCTAAATCATCAAAGATTCTTCCTCTACAAAAAGGATATCCGAATTTGTCTATATATCCTCCACTTGCTCCTGCATATTCAAATTTTGTTTTATTGTTGTAATCTAGTATTTTTGGTTGGCAAGCAGAAATTGTATTATTCGAATCCATTAAAGAAATAATAGGGGAGATCCAATTTTCTGTTACTTCAATATCAGAATTTAACAATATAAAATACTGTGCATCTATTTGTTTTAGTGATAAATTATATCCCTTTGCATATCCATAATTTCCATTATTTTGTATAATTTGTATGTTAGGAAAGTTTTCCTTTAAATAGGAAACAGAATCATCTGTAGAATTATTGTCTGCAACAATCACTGTTGCATCCAAACTATTAGAAATTACATTTGGTAAGAATTTTTCTAACCAATGTTTTCCGTTCCAATTTAATATTACTACAGCTGTTTTCATTTTTTGTGTTTCCATCTTCTATGTGTCCAAAGCCAATACTCTGGGTTTTCGTTTATCGTTTGTTCCATCTTCCGCAAATATAAAGATGTAATTTCACCTTCAGTAGTTTTTTCAGGATTTGTACAAAGTTCTTCCAAATGAAGTTCGTATTTCCCTCTTTTTACTCTTTGTACACTACAAAATAAAACAGCACAGTTCATTTTAGTAGCTATTTTTTCTGGACCTAAATATACAGATGTATCCTGATTCAAAAATGTAGTCCAATAATTTGATTCGTTCTTTACAGGAGATTGATCGGCAAGTAGTCCAATAATTTTACACTCATTCTTATTTTTAACCAAATAACGAAATGTATTTTCCATTGACACCATTTCTGTTCCGAATTTCTCTCTCATATCTTTCATTAAAGTATTAAAGAAATCATTATTCAAAACCTTATAAATACCAATCAGTTTTTGTTTGGACTCAATAGAAAGTCTAATATTTCCCCATTCCCAATTTCCGAAATGAGCCAAAGCAAGCACAACTGTCTGATTGTTTTTGTGGTATTTGTCCAACAATTCAATGTTATTAATTGCGATATGATTGCGGAAAAAATATTTATTAGCAGATACTGATTTGATTGTTTCTACAATAATATCGAAAAAATGTCGGTAAAATTTCTTCTTAATTTCTTCTAATTCGATTTCTGATTTAGTAGAAAAAGAGTTTTTTAAGTTTTTAGAAACAACAAATTCTCTGTATCCAAATATCTTGTATACAATCAGATAAAATACATCTGAAATGAGATATAAAAACCAAAGTGGGAGTAAGGAAATAAGGAAAAATACTATGTATAGTAATTTGTTTTTCAAGCTCTTTTTATTGATATGCTAATAAACAAAAAACATCCCAAAATATTGCGTTAAAAAATATTATAAAACAGATATGATATTTGAAAATATTTTTATTTTTGTGACCTCTTTCGGAGAGATGGCAGAGTGGTCGAATGCACTGGTCTTGAAAACCAGCGTACAGCAATGTACCGGGGGTTCGAATCCCTCTCTCTCCGCAACTAAAGTCCTAGCAGAAATGTTAGGATTTTTTTTCATTTAAAAATAATTGTAAAACAAAAAACCCACCTAATAGGGTGGGTTTATGTGATCGCGACAGGATTCGAACCTGTGACCGTCTGCTTAGAAGGCAGATGCTCTATCCAGCTGAGCTACGCGACCATTATTTTTGAGTTTGCAAATTTAATATTATTTCTTTCTAGCAATACTTTTTTTAATAAAATTTGATTATTTATTTAAATGAGCCATTTTTATGGCAGTAATTGCCGCTTCTACTCCCTTATTTCCATTCTCTCCACCCGACCTATCAATTGCTTGTTGCTCTGTATTGTCGGTAAGTACACCAAAAATAACAGGGATATCCAACTGAATATTTAAATCTTTTATCCCTTGAGATACTGCATTACATACAAAATCGAAATGATCGGTTTCCCCTTTTATTACAGATCCCAAACATATGATGGCATCATAATTGTATTTTGCAGCAACTTTCGCTCCAAAAACCAATTCAAAACTTCCAGGAACATCAATTCTAACAATGTCGTTTTGTTTAACTCCAGAAGATAGTAAAGTTTTTTCCGATCCTGTATAGAGGCTCTCAGTTATGTGTGAGTTCCACTCGGAAACAACAATAGCGAATCTCATTCCTTCAGAATTTGGTACATCTTCTGGATTGAATAAAGAAAGATTATTATTTTTTGTTGCCATCTTTAGGATGGTTTTTAATTATTAGAAGCTCTGGAAATGTAATGTTCTATATCCTGACCTTCTCTTGATGAAAAGTAATCAGATTTTATCGTTTTGTAAATCTCCAAGGATTTAGTGTAGTCGTTATTAGATTCATGAAGCATTGCTTGTTTCATCATGAAATAAGGAGTTGTAAAATCATTTACATAATCAGTAGCAGCATCTGTGTAAAAGTCCAACGCTTCTTCCATATTTCCTAATTCAAAGTTTGCATCTCCAATCAATCCTGTTTTCAAACTATATAGTATTTCATCATCAGTATCAAAATCATTTAATGAAGAAATCGCATTTTCATATTCCCCCAAATTTATTTGACAAATTCCTGAGTAATAATTAGATAAATTTCCTGCATCAGTAGATCCAAAATTTTCAGATATATAAACAAATCCATTGCTTCCAGATATTGAATCTCCATTTAACGCTTTATCAAAGTCACTATTCGTAAAGTAAAACTCTGCAAGGTGCATTTCTGAACTTGCTTGATTTTCTCTTGGAGCTATATAAAAGTTTAAAATAGAAATATAAATAGCTATAATTGCTATTATACTTCCAAGTCCTATAAGTAGTCTTTTTTGATTTCTTTCTACAAAAAGTCCAGCTTTTGTTAAGGACTCTTCAACATTTGCAAATTGTTTGTCTGTTTTATTTACTTTTTTTGCCATTTAATTTTTATTTTTGAATTCGCAAATATACAACAAAATTGAAATTAAAAAACCTTAGATTACTCAACTTTAAAAATCACTTGGATTCCCAATGGAAATTTACGAGTAGTATAAATTGTTTCGTAGGAGATAATGGAGCTGGAAAAACAAATATACTAGATGCAATTCATTATCTTTCCCTTACTAAAAGCTATTTTAACTCCAACGATTCTACAAGTATAAATTTTAATTCAGAGTTTTTCACCATTAAAGGTTCGTTCAAAAAACAAGATAATTTCTCTGATATTGTTTGTAATGTAAAAGAAGGACATCCTAAATCTGTCAAAAATAACGATAAAAAGTACAAACGATTTTCTGATCACATTGGTAATTATCCAGTTGTCTTTATTTCTCCAACAGATACAAATTTAATTTACGACAATAGCGATACTAGAAGAAAGTACTTGGATAGCGCTATTTCTCAGTTTAATAATGTGTATTTAAAAACCCTGATATCTTACAATAAAACACTCAAACAAAGAAACAGTCTTTTAAAACAATTTGCATTCAGTAATACTTTTGATGAGTTTACTTTATCTACTTATAATGAGGTGCTTGTGAATTACGGAAAAATCATTTACTTGGAAAGAGAAAAGTATCTTTCCAAACTAATTCCTGTTTTTCAGAAATATTATTCTGAGATAAGTAGTGGAAAGGAAGAAGTGAGTATTGAATATCAAAGTCAATTAAAGGATAATGATTTTATTGAGATTTTGGAGTCTTCCATTATGAAAGATAGGTCTTCTACACGAACTTCAGTAGGAATTCATAAAGATGATTTACTATTCAAATTGGATAATCATTCCATTAAAAAGCACGGTTCCCAAGGACAGCAAAAATCTTTTCTTATTTCTTTAAAGTTAGCTCAATTTGAGTTTATGAAAGAAGAATTTGGTTTAAATCCTATTTTGTTATTAGATGACATTTTTGATAAATTAGACGATAAAAGGGTAGAGTGTTTGGTTTCATTTGTAAAAAAAGGAAAGTTTAATCAAGTTTTTATAACAGATACCAATAAGGAAAGAAGTGAAAATATACTAAAGAAAATAGATTCTGACTATACTATTTTTAACATAGAAAACTAAAAGTGAAAAGAAGAAAAGGAATAAAGAGTTTGGAAGAAATTCTGAAGAAGTTTACAAATAAACCTAAACTTAAAAAGAAACTAGATGGGGTGGAGGCTCTAGATCAATTAGATACTATTTTAGGGTCTAACTTAAGAAAGTATGTTAGTAATAAATATTTTCAAAATGGGATAATTTATATCCATTTAACTTCCTCAGTATTGCGGTCGGAACTTTCCTATCAGAAGGAAGGGATGATAGAGAGTATCAATAAAAATATTGGGAGGAAAGTTGTAAAAGAGATAATACTAAAATAGCCACTATTTCTAGCAGCTATTTTTTTGTATTTGTTAAATTAGTTTTAGAATCTTTCGCTAGTAGAAAAATGAAAATCTGCTTCAATACTTGCGTTTTCATCAGAATCCGAACCATGAACTGCGTTTTTCGCTAAACTTTCAGCAAATTCAGCTCTAATTGTACCTTCAGCAGCTTCTGATGGATTAGTTGCTCCAATCAAAGTTCTGAAATCTAATACAGCATTTTCCTTTTCTAAGATAGCGGCAATAATTGGTCCTCCGCACATGTATTCAACCAGCTCTCCATAAAATGGTCTTTCTTTATGAACTTCATAAAAAGACCCTGCTCTTTCTTCTGATAAATGTACTTTTTTCATAGCTACAATTCTGAATCCAGCAGCTTCAATTTTGTTTAAGATAGCTCCAGAATTTCCTGCTTCTACAGCTTCTGGTTTAATCATTGTAAATGTAATATTTCCCATTGTTTTTTGTTTTATTTAATTTGGTTTGCAAAACTATGAAAAATGAGGGTTTCAGAAAGTTTATTTATTCTTATTTTTGCCGACAATGCAAGAAAAAATTTCAAAATTAAAGGAACTGTTACAAAATTCACAAAAAATTGTAATTACAGTTCATAGAGGTCCGGATGGAGATGCTTTGGGTTCTGCACTTGCCCTTCAAAATATATTACTTCAACTTAATCATGAGGCTACCGTAATTTCACCTAACAATTACGCTAGTTTTCTACATTGGATGAAGGGAAATGAGAATGTAGTTATCTTTACTGAGGAAAACGAAAAGGCGATACAAATTACCAATGATGCAGATTTAATATTCCTTTTAGATTTTAATAACTTAAGTAGAATAGGGGAATATACAGATACTGTAAAAAATGCTTCTGCAAAACGAATTATGATTGACCATCATCAGGAACCAGATATGGATGCTGCTGATATTATTATTTCTGATACTTTATCTTGTTCCACCTCCCAACTTTTATTTGAAGTATTGGAGGGGTTAGAATACAAGCATTTAATAAATAAGGATGTTGCAGAATGTATTTATACTGGAATAATGACTGATACAGGTTCTTTTAAGTACTCATCCACAACCGACAAAACCCACCATATTATAGCAGAATTAATTACTAAAGGAGCTGATAATTCTAAAATACATGATTTGATTTATGACAATTACTCTGAAGATAGAATTAAACTTTTAGGATACTGTATTAACGATAAATTATTACTTTATCCTCATCTGAAATCAGCTATTATATCACTTAATGAACAGGAGTTAGAAAAATTTAATTTTAAAAAAGGGGATACGGAAGGAGTTGTAAATTATGCTCTTTCAGTTCATGGAATAATATTTGCAGTCTTTATTGCTGAAAAAGAAGGAAAAGTGAAAATGTCATTCAGGTCAAAAGGGGATTTTCATGTAAATAATATTGCAAAAAAATATTTTAATGGTGGAGGACATACAAATGCTGCAGGTGGAATTTCAGTTTACAATATCCAGGATACTATCAAAAAACTAGAAGAGATTTTTATAGAATACAAAAACGAATTATTAATAAATAACTAAAACAGATGAAACTAAAAAATTTACTAAAATCATTTACATTAATAGCGGCAATTGTAGGATGTCAAACTGCAGAGTCGCAAACAAATAAATTTTTCAAACCTAAAAAAAATAAAACAGAAATAAACAGTATGCAAGCAAAAATCAAAACAACTAAAGGTGATATTCTTATTGAATTAGAATATGAAAAAACACCTATTACAGTAGCTAACTTTGTAAGTTTAGCAGAAGGAACAATGAAAAACTCATCAAAGTCAGAAGGAACTCCTTATTATGATGGATTAAAATTTCATAGAGTCATTGATAACTTTATGATTCAAGGAGGATGTCCGTTAGGAACTGGATCTGGTGATCCAGGGTATAAATTTCAAGATGAATTTCATCCTGACTTAAAACATGATAAATCAGGGGTTTTATCAATGGCTAACTCTGGACCTGCAACAAATGGATCTCAGTTTTTTATCACACATAATGAAACTCCTTGGTTAGATGGTAAACATACTGTTTTTGGTCATGTTATAGAAGGACAAGATGTAGTAGATGCAATTGAGCAAGATGATATTTTGGAGTCTATTACAATTATAAGAAGTGGCTCTGCTACAGAATTTGATGCAGTTACCGAATTCAACAATGGAATAGCTGAAGCAAAAAAGGAAGAAGAAGTTAAAAAACAAGAACAATTAAAAGCAATGAAAGAATTAACAAAAGGAGCGACAGTAACCGCTAGTGGATTAGCGTATAAAGTAATTAATAAAGGAACGGGAGATATTCATCCAACAGCAAATAATACTGTTACGGTTCACTATACTGGTAAATTAACTGACGGAACTATTTTTGATAGCTCTGTACAAAGAGGTGAACCAGCAACATTTCCTTTAAATAGAGTTATTCCAGGTTGGACAGAGGGAGTACAATTAATGGTAGTTGGTGATAAATGGACTTTTATTATTCCTTCTGAATTAGCTTACGGATCAAATGGTATTCCTCAAGCAGGGATTGGACCTAATGCTACTTTAATATTTGAAGTAGAATTATTGAAAATTAATGAAGGGGATACAGAAGATCCTCACAAAGGACATAATCACTAATAATATAATTTAAAAGACCACTGAGAGATCAGTGGTCTTTTTTTTATGCTTGTATTAAAAATATTGTTGGTTTCTTATGGATATTTGGTTTTTCTGTTTTCCATTCCTCCAAAGTTTTACTTGTAATTTGTTCGTCAGTTAATGATATGTTTGAAGCGATACATAGCTTTGTAGTTTTAGAACAGACACTTAAAATACCTTCAAAAAGTTGTAAGTTGCGGTAGGGTGTCTCCATGAATACTTGTGTTTGTCCTGATTTTTTGCTAATCATTTCCAAATCTTTTAGTTTATGGTTTCTTTCCTTTTTGTCAATGGGTAAATATCCGTTAAAAGCAAAATTCTGACCGTTTAATCCAGAAGCCATTAAGGCGAGCAGGATAGAAGAGGGCCCAACAATAGGGACTACATCTACTTGAAATTGATGTGCAAAATCTACAATTTTAGACCCTGGATCAGCAACACACGGAACTCCTGCTTCCGAAATGATTCCTACATCTTTACCTTCATAAATATGAGGTAGAAAATCTTCTTGTAAATCCAATTTATCGTGCTTTCCGTAGGAATAGAAAATGGTGTTCTCAATATCTTTTTCTTTATACATTTTCTTGATAAATCTTCTAGAGGTCCTGATGTTTTCTACAATAAATATATCAATATCTTTTATTGCATTTAAAACGGAAGAGGGTAATGTTTTTTCCTCTGTTCCCTCTCCTAAAATAGTTGGAATTAAATATAGTTTACCTATTTTCATAATTTATTTACAATCATATCACACGCTTTATCTAACATACTGTATACCTTCTGAAAACCATCTCCTTCTCCATAATATGGGTCCGGTACGCTATCAAAAGATTTAGAATTTGTTTCGTTCAAAATTAAATCTACTTTATCTCTATCGTTCTGATTTCTTGCAATTGAAATAATAGAGGAGTAATTATGTGTGTCCATAGCATAAATTTTATCAAAATTATCAAAATCTATTTCTGAAAACTGTCTTGCTCTTTGGTCTGTCAAATCAATTCCGTATTTATTTGCAATGTCAATTGATCTATTGTCTGGAAGATTTCCAATGTGATACGATGCTGTTCCTGCAGAATCTACAAAAACATCTAAATCTTGAGTTTTATGTGTAAGGATTCCTTCTGCAAGTGGAGATCTGCAGATATTTCCCAAACAAACCATTAAAATTCTCATCTATTTATGAGTGAATTAGTCTTTTTTCTATATCAGAAATATAACCTTTAAACCTCTTGTCGGTATCCGCTAAATTGTTTACTGTTTTGCATGCGTGAAGTACAGTAGCATGATCTTTGTTTCCGCAGTGTTTTCCAATATGAGCTAAAGATGATTTTGTAAGTTGCTTAGAGAAATACATTGCCAATTGTCTAGCTTGTACAATTTCTCTTTTCCTGGTTTTCGATTTCATAATCTCAACCGGAATGTCAAAATAATCACAAACAACTTTCTGTATGTAATCAATAGAAACTTCTCTTGCAGTGTTTTTCACAAACTTGTCTAACATATTTTTTGCTAGGTCAATAGTAATTTCTTTTTTATTTAAGGATGCTTGAGCTAATAAAGAAATTAATGATCCTTCTAATTCTCTTACATTAGAGGTGATGGAATAAGCGATATATTCAATTACTTCATAAGGCATTTCTATACCATCATTTTTTATTTTCTTTTTCAGAATTGCTAATCTAGTCTCCAATTCAGGAGATTGTAAGTCAGCAGAAAGTCCCCATTTAAATCTAGAAAGCAATCTTTGCTCCATTCCAACTATATCTACTGGAGCTTTGTCGGAAGTTAAAATAATCTGTTTTCCGTTTTGGTGTAAATGATTAAAGATATGGAAGAAAACATCTTGTGTTTTTTCTTTTCCACATAAAAACTGAACATCATCAATTATCAAAACATCAATAGATTGATAAAAATGCATAAAGTCATTTTTCTTACTTTGCATTATAGAGTCAACAAATTGTGTTTGGAACTTATCCGCAGAAACATAAAGAACTGTCTTGTCTGGATATAGTTTTTTTGCTTCCAAACCAATAGCATTTGCCAAATGGGTTTTTCCTAATCCTCCAGAACCATATATCAATAAAGGGTTGAAAGAAGTCCCTCCTGGTTTTTGTGCTACGGCATAACCTGCAGAACGCGCTAATCTATTACACTCTCCTTCAACAAAAGCATCAAAAGTATAAGAGGGGTTAAGTTGAGGATTGATATTTATTTTTTGTAATCCTGGAATAATAAAAGGATTTCGGATTGCAGTTGTATTAATACTGATAGGCATGCTAATAGGGTTGTTTTTAACAGATCCCTGATTGTTACTAGGTACTTTTGTAATGTACGGATTTGTAGTTTGGTTTCCTTCCATTACAATATGGTATTCTAATTTGCCATTCTTCCCTAAAAAACGTTTAATCGTTTTCTTTATTAAAGTAATGTAATGCTCTTCCAGATACTCGTAAAAGAAAGAGGAGGGAACCTGAATTGTAATTGTTTTATCTTTTACATTTACAGGTACAATTGGTTGAAACCAAGTTTTAAAATTTTGAGGACTAACATTGTCTTTTATAACATTTAAACATTTTTCCCATATTTCCTTACATGTTAGTTCGCTCATAGTGTAAATTTATGTTGTAGTTGATTTGTAAATACTAATTGTTAAATTCGAAACAATATTAATAAATTATTAGTCGGATTTGGTTAAAAAAATAAAAAAATATCGCTTGACTTTTAACTTTTTTTTACAGTCAAATTTTGCTAGATAGACAAAAAATAAATTTAAGAATTATTATATATATAATATACTATTTTGTCTTCTTCTTCACAAAAATAGCTGTTGAATTTATTTTTTTAACACACATTTTTTGATTGAGAAAATAGTCAATTCGCCCAATATTAATTCCTGCGTAGCCAACTTGTGCAATTTGAACATTTTTACCTTCCAGGTTTTCAACAATTACAGGCTTGTTTAAAAAAGTATGAGTATGTCCTCCAATAATTAAATCAATGTTTTTTGTTTGGGAAGCCAACATCTTATCAGACACCTTTTTAGTGTTGTATTTAAATCCTAAGTGAGACAAACAAATAATCAAGTCACAACCTAGTGAATTCTTTAATAAGTCGGAATAATAATTAGATTTATCAATAGGGTTTTGGTATAAAGTATTTCCATACAATTTCTTAGGAACCAGTCCTTCCAATTCAATTCCAATACCGAATATTCCAATTTTAATCCCCCCCCTATTAAACACTTTGTATTTCAAATAATTGTCATCCATTAGAGTGTCAGAAAAGTCATAATTTGACACAATAAATGGGAATTTTGCGTGTGGCAATTGTCGCACTAAACCGTCTAATCCATTGTCAAAATCATGATTTCCGATAGTTGATGCATCATAACCCATTTCGCTCATCAATTTAAACTCTAATTCACCCCCATAAATATTAAAATATGGAGTTCCCTGAAATATATCTCCTGCGTCTAAAAGTAGCACTTGATTTCCCTCATCACGAATCTGTTTTATAATAGTTGCTCTTTGAGCTATTCCTCCAACTCCTTTATTTCTTCCGCTTTCAAATGGATGAATATGAGAATGCATATCGTTTGTATGTAAAATAGTAAGTTGCTTTAATTCTGAAGTATTAGAAAAGGCTTTTGATGGTATAATACTCATAGCAGCGGTGCCTAATGCAGCTCTTTTTATAAACTCTCTTCTACTATTCATTCTGATATTTTGTTATTCTCCCATCTAATTTAGAAGAGATAGTTTGTTCTGATTTACAATAGTTAATAATTGCATCTCTAATCTTAAGTCCAACTTTGAGTTGGTTTTTATTATTAAAGAAACTCATTTTATCTCCTCCATTAGCTAAATAATCTGATGTTAATACTCTGATTTTATAAGTTTCTTCAATTTTACTAACTATATATACTTCTTCTTCACCACCACAACTACTTGCAATTATTGGCACACTCATTAAAACACTATCTCCCTGTCGATAAAGAATATTTCTACTAGACAATACCATACAAGAATCTATTGAGTATACACTAAGTCCTGAGAAAGGCTCACCTTCTCTTAAGAATATATATTCTATTAAGTCAAAAAGTTCTAATGTATTTAACTCTAGTATTACTAATTCGTTCTCAAAAGGCATCAATTCATAAATATTACCTCTTGTGATTTTTCCTTTAGATAAGGTAGATCTTAATCCTCCATTATTCATAACACAAATATCTGCTATGTCAGAATATTGTTCTAAACACAAATCGGTAACAAAGTTTCCAAGTAAACTTTCTGGTCTTCCTTTTGTCATTTCTATTTCAGAAACACACAATACTTCATTCATTACCGAGTCAATTCCTGTTTTGTAAGGATTAATAATAGATGTGATCAGTGAGTCTGGAATTGCGGAAACGGAAATAATACTATTCTGTTTGGAATCAATAATAAATTGAGTACTACAAGCCGACAATAAAATTGCCGTTATATATATAATGTGTAATCGTAATTTCATTTGGTTTACAATTTTAAGAATAATTTTACTTTCTGAAATATATTTCTTTACTTTTGTTGAAATTATTTTTATGTACAAACACAAAACAAAAATACGAGTACGATATGGTGAAACAGACCAAATGAAATATGCTTATTATGGCATATATGCTCAGTATTTTGAAGTAGGCAGGGTAGAACTTCTCAGAAGTTTGGGATTAAGTTATAGAGAGTTAGAAGAAAAAGGTTATGCTTTACCCGTAGTAAATTATAATATTAATTATAAAAAACCTGCATTTTATGATGATGAACTTACTATTGAAACTACTGTTGCGCAGATTCCGACCGTTAAAATAGTTTTTACATACAATACCTATAACGAAAAAGGAAATTTGCTGAATACTGCAGAAACTACATTGGTTTTTATAGATTATGAAACAGGGAAACCTTGTGCCGCACCGAAAATACTAACAGATAAATTGAAATCATTATGAAAAAATATTGGGCAGAATTAATTGGAACATTTATTTTGGTTTTTGTTGGTACAGGAGCTATTATGATAAACGATATTACGGGAAACGTAACTCATTTAGGGGTTGGTCTTTCGTTTGGTTTAGTGGTAATGTCCATGATTTACACTATTGGAGATGTTTCGGGTTGTCATATAAATCCTGCAGTAACCATTGCGTTTTGGATTGCTAAAAAGTTTGAAGGAAAAGAAGTGATACCATATATTTTGTTTCAGATAGCTGGAGGGATATTAGCTTCTGCTGTATTAAATTGTATTTTACCAGAAGCAAATACAATGGGAGAGACCTTAGTAAAAGATGGAAATTGGCAACAATCTTTCTTGTTAGAGTTTTTCCTTACTTTTATATTGATGTTTGTGATTTTAAATGTTTCTACCGGAGCAAAAGAAAAGGGAATAATAGCAGGAACTGCTATTGGAGCTGTTGTTGCTTTTGAAGCAACTTTTGCTGGTCCTATTTGCGGAGCTTCTATGAATCCGGCTAGGAGCATAGCTCCTGCTCTTTTTGGAAATCCTACTTATTTGTGGGTATATATTGTCGCAACAACTTTAGGGGCGATTTTAGCAGTTTATGCTTGTAAACTTATTCAGAAGGAAGATTGTTGCAAGAAATGTTAATCTTCTTTTCTAAAAGATTTTATTAGAGAATAGATAATTCCTATTTCTAAGATAAACAGTAAATAATGAATGTTATAAACTTGTAGATTATTATCTGTAATGTTTAATCCACACACTTCATAGTTCATTATTATTAAATTAAAATCAAGTTCTATTATTTTGTAAAAAAAGAATGAAAAAGCCAATCCTACTAAATATCCTGCATTTTTAGATAAATCCACCCAAGTAAGTATTTTATCTTTTTTCAAGGCTAACGTTTCCGCTCTTATTAAATAAGATCCAAATACAAAAGAAAGTTGGTATCCACAGTAAATTAACAAAGAGGTGAGAGGTGAGTAAGAAAAAATAAGGAAATAGATAACCATAATAAGTAGAACTACTTCAACAAATAGAGAAATACGGTAGAAATAATAATTGTTAAGAATTTTGGAATACATTAAAGAAACCAACATCATTAAAGCTGCTAGTAGAATCCCTCCTAACGAATAGATTGACGGATCTATATTATCAGAATAAATAACAAAAATACTACCTACAGAAACTCCAGTAAAAAGAGAATTCAGAAATTTGTAAACAATAAAATTTCTATGATTTATCTGAAGGTTAGAAATCATGATTTTCTACTAGTAGTAAGTTAACCTTCTCACTTTGGCAATTTGTTTAGCAAGTCGGATTACTTGTTTTGTGTAACCAAATTCATTATCATACCAAGTATATAAAACAACATCTTCTCCTGTTTTAGAAACAATAGTTGCAGAACTATCAAATACAGAACAACAAGTATTTCCAATAATATCGTTCGACACTAATTCGGGGTCAATTTGATAATTAATTTGGTTTACTAATTTTCCGCTAAGTGCCGCATTTCTGATAAACGAATTAATATCTTCTACAGAAGTAGATTTATTTAACGAAAGTTTTATAATTGCTAAAGAACCATTTGGAGTAGGAACTCTCACAGCATTTGCTGTTAGTTTATCTAATAGTGATGGAATAACTTTTGTAACAGCTTTTCCTGCGCCTGTAGATGTAATAACCATATTGATGGCCGCTGATCTTCCTCTTCTTGGTTTTTTGTGCATATTGTCCAATAAGTTTTGGTCGTTTGTATAAGCATGAATGGTTTCAATGTGTCCTTTTTCTACACCATAATTATCTTCTACAATTTTTAAAATAGGAGAGATAGCATTTGTTGTGCAACTTGCCGCCGAGAAAATATCTAAGCCATCTATATCCAAATCATGGTTGTTAATTCCGTAAACAATATTAGGAATTTCTTTTCCTGGCGCAGTTAGTAAAACCTTAGAAACACCCTTAGATTGCATGTGTAAAGAAAGAGATTCTTTATCTGTAAAAGCTCCAGTATTATCAATTAATAAGGCGTCATTAATTCCGTATTTAGTATAGTCAATGTCTTCAGGATTACTTCCTGCAATCATTTTTACAGATTGCCCGTTTATTACAATAGCTTTATTTTCTAAATCAACATCTACAATTCCGTTAAAAGCACCATGAACAGAATCGTTTCTTAAAAGTGCAGCTCTTTTTATAATTTGATCGTCAGAAGGATTTCTGGTTACAATTGCTTTTAATCTTAATTGCTGTCCTTTTCCTGCTTGTTTCACAAGTTCTCTTGCTGCTAATCTTCCAATTCTACCAAAACCATATAAAATCACGTCTTTTGGCTTAAAAGTATGTTTTTCTTGACCAATAAAATCAGATAATTTATTAGATAAAAATGTATTCATATCTGTTTCGTTACTGCTATTAAATTCAGAGGTAAGCAAACCAACATCTAATTTTGCAGGTGCAAAATCAATTTCTGAAATGGCCATTGCCATATTGTTTACATCTTTTACAGAAACTTTCTCTCCAATAACATCTTTTGCATAGTTAAAATAGCTCATTAAGGAAGGGATGTTTACATCTACGATATGATTACGGAAAAACACCAACTCAATTCCTTTGTCATACATTAATTCTCCTACAGAGTTTAATAGACTTACTGCATATTTCTCTTCTTGTAGCCAGTTGCTGAATGTTGATTCGTAATTTGAACTCATTTTAGCTATGTTTTTTATGTTTTAATTTGTTGGGCAAAAATAGTATTATCTTACAAATAAAAATAGCTTTCAAACTCTATTTTTTGTTATATTTAATATTGTATTTTTGCACAAATAAAAACTTACTAAATTGCTTATTGAATTCTTCAAATATCAGGGGACAGGAAACGACTTTATAATAATTGATGACAGAAAAGAATTGTTTGATATTAATGATAATAATTTAATAAAATCGCTTTGCGAAAGAAGATTTGGTATTGGATCGGATGGATTAATCCTATTCAGAAACCATAATAAACATGACTTTGAGATGATTTATTTCAACTCTGACGGAAGACAATCTTCCATGTGTGGAAACGGTGGGAGGTGTATTATTTCCTTTGCAAACTTACTTGGGATAATTGAAGATAAATGTAATTTCATTGCTATTGACGGTTTACATGAAGGAATTTTTTCGGATGAAAATATCTCTTTAAAAATGATGGATGTTAAAGATGTGGATGTAAGAGATAATTCTGTAATTCTAGATACGGGCTCTCCACATTTAATAAAAATAGTAGAAAATATAGAAAGTGTAAATGTAAATTCAAAAGGAAGGAAAATCAGGAACAAAGAGGAGTTTATATCAGAAGGAATTAATGTAAATTTCGTTCAAATTGGAGAAGAAATAAATATGAGAACCTATGAAAGAGGGGTAGAAGAAGAAACTCTTTCGTGCGGAACAGGAATTGTAGCTACAGCAATTGCACTTTATGAAATTGGAGAAACCGATAAAAAACAATTAAACATAAATACAAAAGGAGGTACGCTATCAGTGTCTTTTGATGTTGAAAACAGAACATACACTAATATTTGGTTAAGTGGAGAGGCGAGCTTGGTTTTTGCAGGAGATTTTGAATGTTAAAAGGTAAAAACATACAATTACGATATTTGGAGCAATCTGATTTAGACTTTTTGTATGATATTGAAAATGATGAAAAATTATGGAAATTCGGAAGCGAGAGACATCATTTTTCTAAAAAAGTTTTAACGGAATATATTTCCAATGCAAAACAAGATATAGAAATAAGTAAACAACTCCGCTTTGTAATTGATTATAATCAAGCTCCAATTGGGATGATTGATCTTTATGATTTTGAAGTAAAAGCTGCAGGAGTGGGTGTATTAATTTTGGAAAAATACAGAAGAAGAGGGTTTGCTAAAGAATCCTTAAAACTGCTCTCAAAATACGCTTTCTCTACTTTGAAATTGAAGAAAATTTTTTGCAGTATTACTACTGATAACAAAAAGAGTATTAAACTATTTACTTCCGTTGCCTTTAAATTAAAAAGTAAAATAAAAGGAGTAAATTATTATATTCTTTCTAAATGAAATACCTTTTTCTGTTTCTAATTACTCTTATCTTTTCTTGTAACAATTCTACTATTTCCGAAAAAGATAGTGTAAATAACACTCATTATTTAAATCATAACGATAATGTTTCCTATGTAGGAAAAGAAACTTGTAAAGAGTGTCATTTTGATATTTACAATTCTTTTGTCAATACCGGAATGGGACAGTCGTTTGATGTAGCGACAAAAAGCAAATCGGTTTTAGATGACAATAACAATCCCTTAATTTATGATGAAATAAAAAACTTATACTATCAGCCAATTTGGAAAAAAGATTCTCTTTACCTTTTGGAATTTAGATTGGAAAATAAGGATACCACACACAAACTCCTACAAAAAATTGATTTTGTTATTGGTTCCGGACAACATACTAATTCTCATTTATTTAATATTAACGGATATATTCATCAAGCTCCTTATACTTTTTACACACAAAAAGGAGAGGCAGATTTACCTCCAGGTTATGAAAACGGGCAAAACAGCAGGTTTTCCCGTGAGATTGGTTTGGAGTGTATGAGTTGTCATAACGCTTATCCTAATCATGTAGAAAACAGTTTAAATAAATATGAATTTATTCCCAACGGAATTGATTGTGAGAGATGTCATGGAACGGGAGAAGCTCATGTAAATGAAAAACGAAAGGGAATTTTTGTAGATATTGAAAATGAAATAGATTATTCCATTGTAAACCCTGCAAAACTAGATAAAGAATTACAATTTGATGTTTGCAGAAGATGTCACTTGCAAGGAACATCTGTTTTAAAAAACGGAAAGAATTGGGATGATTTTAAACCAGGAACTCACCTTTCGGAAACTATGGAGACTTATTTGCCAAAATACGAAAATGATGAGAATTTTATAATGGCATCTCATGTAGATAGATTACAGCAATCTAAATGTTATACAAAAGGAGAAATTACATGTATTTCTTGTCATAATCCCCATAAAAGCGTTACCACTCAATCTGATAAAGATTTTAATAAAAAGTGTATGGAAT
Organism: Flavobacteriales bacterium; assembly: GCA_018647945.1. Classification (GTDB taxonomy): domain Bacteria; phylum Bacteroidota; class Bacteroidia; order Flavobacteriales; family BACL11. Next base: position 17,908 of record JABGSE010000038.1, read on the forward strand.
GCCATTCTGTGTGTGAAGGAAAAGTAGAAAATTTAGATTGTATTTCATGCCATATGCCAAAATCATCTTCTACAGATATTCCACATGTTTCTATTACCGAACATAAAATTGCAGTTCATTCTTCAGTAGAGAAAGTAAAAGGAAAGTTTTTAGGGCTTTTTTGTGTGAACAACCCTAATCCTACAAGTTTAAGTAAAGCAAAAGCTTATCTGAAACATTTTGAAAGTTTTGACACAAACCCTATTTTGTTAGATTCTGCAAAAATGTTTTTAGATAAATGTGATATTGAAGAAAGTATTCCATTTTATATTCAGTATTATTATTTGCAGGGTGAGTACAAAAAATTAATAAAATACTCTGAAACTAATAATTTAGATAAATATACTAATCAATTTATTGACAATATATTAAGTGTTACTTATTTCAGAATAGCAGATGCTTATTTCCAATATAATTTTAATGAAAAATCATATGAGTATTATTTAAAATCAGTAGAACTATCTCCACAAAATTTGGATTATCAACTGAAAACAGCAATTTTAGAAATAAAAATTAGTAAGTTTGAAACTGCTAAAAACAGATTACAAAAAATTATAAAATTAAATCCTAATTTTGAAAAGCCCTACTTTAATTTAGGATCTATTTACATGAATGTTGACAAAGATTATCAGAAAGCAAGAGAGTTTTTTAAAATGGCAATTGCTTTAAATCCAGATTACAGAATGGCAAAAGAAAATCTAAAATACTTAAACAAATAAGATGAGAAACAAGAAAACAAAGAATGTTAAACTAGGTTTTATCCTTTTAGTAATTTTTCTTTTTTCTGCTTTTATTGTTTATTCCATATTTTTCCAAAATAATTTCACAACTGAAGATAGGAAAGAAGTTACAATTGAAATCCCAAAAAATGCAAGTTTAAATATTATAATAGAAAAACTAAATGAAAATGGAGAACTATCTACTAACTGGACTTTCAAACTTTTATCTAAACTAAAGAAATATAACATCAGTATTAAATCTGGAAATTATAGATTGTCAGGTAGTTATAAGAACAATGATTTAATAAACATACTCAGACAAAGAAATGATCATACTTTTTTACTTATTATCCCTGAAAATATTCGAAAAAGTGAAGAGATGTTTTCTCAAATTGAAGATAGTATAAGTTTTGAAAAAGGATCAATGATTTCTTACATTAATAATTCTGACTTTCTTTCGAAACATCATCTTTCCCTAGAAGAGATTCCTGCTATTTTTATTCCAAATACATATGAGTTTTATTCAAATGTTTCGGTACCTCAATTCTTTGAAAGAATGGTTTCGGAATATAGTGAATTTTGGAATTCAGAAAGAATTGCAAGCTGTAATTCATTAGGTATTTCACAAATTGAAGTAGCCACACTAGCGTCCATAATTGAAGAAGAACAAGGTAGAAGAATTGAGGAGAGATCAATGATTGCAGGACTATATTTAAATAGGATTAAACAAAAAGTAAAACTACAATCGGACCCAACAGTTATTTATGCAAATAATGATTTCTCAATAAGAAGGGTTTTGTACAAACACTTAGAATTTGATTCTCCTTACAATACTTATATTTATTTTGGTTTACCTCCGGGACCAATATGTATTCCTTCTATAAACTCTATTGATGCGGTTCTCAATGCCAAAACACATAATTATATTTTTATGTGCGCAAAAGGAGATGGATCTGGACTTCATAACTTTGCCATTACAAACAGAGAACACATTAACAATAGGAATCGGTATAAGAAAAACATGAATTTTAATTAATTTTAGTAGTTTTGTTTTCTTAAAAAAAACGAGTGAAATGACAGATATTAAGTTTGGAACAGATGGATGGAGAGCAATTATCGCTAAAGAATTTACAACAGATAATGTTGCAAGGGTTAGTTTGGCAGTTGCCAATTTCCTTAATGAAAAAAATGAAAACCCTTCAGTAGTAATTGGTCACGATTGTAGATTTGCAGGAGAGCTTTTTGCAGAAACAGCAGCTAAAGTTTTGGCTACAAAAGGAGTAAAGGTTTTACTTGCTAAAGATTTTGTTTCTACTCCAATGGTATCACTCGGGGTTATTAATTACAAATCAAATATTGGTGTTGTAATTACAGCATCTCACAATCCTCCATCATACAATGGATATAAACTAAAAGGAGATTTTGGAGGACCTCTGTTGTCACATGATATTACAGATGTAGAGAATAGAATTCCTGATTATAATTCGATAGATATCAACTCTATTAAAATAGATGACTTGATTGAAAGTGGAATGATAAAGTACATTGATCTGGAAGATGATTATTGTAAACATGCAGAGAATAATTTCGATTTGGATGCAATAAAAAATTCTGGACTTAAACTTGCTTACGATCCAATGTTTGGAGCAGGAATCAATGTAATTTCCAGATTACTCCCTGATGTACTACAAATTCATAACGATATAAATCCTGGATTTCATGGACAAGCTCCAGAACCAATTCACAGGAATCTTTTAGAGTTTTCAGAACTAATAAAAAGTAGAGGAGATATTGATTGCGGATTAGCTACAGATGGAGATGCAGACAGAATAGGACTTTATAATGGTAAAGGGGAATTTATTGACTCACATCACCTTATTTTGTTATTAATTCATTACATGGTTAAATATAAGGGAATAAAAGGAAAAGTTGTTACTGCCTTTTCTTGCACCGTAAAAGTGGAAAAAATATGTAAACATTACGGATTAGATCAAGAAACAGTTCAAATTGGATTTAAGCATATTGCTGGTAAAATGATATCTGAAGATGTATTATTAGGAGGAGAGGAGTCAGGAGGAATTGCTACAAAAGGACACATACCAGAAAGAGATGGTATTTGGATGGGATTAATTCTGTTTGAATTTATGGCAAAAACAGGAAAATCATTAGAAGATTTAATTGTAGAAGTGTATGCAATTGTAGGTCCTTTTGCTTTTGAGCGTATTGATTTACATATTGATAATGACATTAAAAACACAATTGTACAAAATTGTAAAGATGGTAAATACACTTATTTTGGAAAATATAGTGTAGAAAGAATTGAAACTACAGATGGATTTAAATTCTTTTTTGATGATGACACATGGTTAATGATTCGTCCTTCTGGTACAGAACCTGTTTTAAGAACTTACGCAGAAGCTTCTTCTCAGGAAAAATGTTTTGATATTTTAGAAGATACCAGAAAAACACTTCTTGGTTAAAATGAAATATTTTGCTTTAATATTTTATTTAATACTTACAAATACTTCTTATTCTCAGGATTGGGACATTCCGGAATTAAAACCACAGTATGACACATTTAATATTAAAAAATCAAGAACTCTTTTAATTACAAAAGCTTCATTGTATTCTGCCACAATTATTGGGCTAAACTCACTTTGGTACAAAGATTATCCCAGAAGTAAATTTCATTTTATTAACGATAATGCGGAATGGAATAAAATGGATAAATTAGGACATATGACAACTTCATATTATATAGGAGTTGCAGGAATTGAATCTTACAAATGGGCGGGGTTTAAAAGGAATAAAGCTATTTGGTATGGCGGACTTTCAGGATCATTATTTCTTACAGTAATAGAAATTTTAGACGGATATTCTGAACAATGGGGAGCGTCAAAAGGAGATTTAGTAGCAAATACTACAGGGTCATTAATATGTATTGGTCAAGCATTTTTATGGGATGAACAAAAGATTATTTTGAAATATAGTTTTCGTCCCTCTCCTTATGCAAAATGCAACGCAGAATTATTAGGAGCAAACATCCCGCAACAAGCACTAAAAGATTATAACGGACAAACCTATTGGGCAAGCGCGAATATTAAATCCATTTGCAATATAGAAAATGAAAATTTCCCAAAATGGATAAGCTTATCCGTAGGATATGGATCAAATGGAATGATACACGGATATCATCAAGAAGGAGACCCTGAAAGAATAAAACAATATTTACTTTCTTTAGATGTTGATTTAAGTAGAATAAAATCAAAAAATAAGTTCGTAAAATCTGTTTTGAATACTTTTGGATTTATTAAAATTCCTATGCCAACCTTGGAATACAGAAACAATAAATTTCTTTTTCACCCAATATATTATTAATGACAAAATCTTTAAAAATAGGGGATAAAGTAATGCTTATTGACAACAGGATAAAAGCTAAAGTTATTTTTGTAGGTGACAGAAAAGTAAGGGTGGTGGATAGTAATGGATTTGAACATTTACTTCCAATTAAAAAAGTAGTTTTACTAGATGAAAAAACGGACACTAAAAGAGCTTACGGAAACTCATTTATTGTAAAAGATTCGGATAATGAAAAGGGAAATAAAAAATCAAAATTACATTTTAAGGAGATCAATTTAAGAGAGGATTTTAAAGTTGATCTACATATAGAAAACCTTACTAATTACCATCATCAAATGGATAATTTTGAAATTGTTCAAATTCAGTTGAATTATTGTAAAGATAAAATAGAATTAGCACTTAATAAACATATTGGGAAAATGATAATTGTACACGGAATAGGAGAAGGGGTACTAAAAAAAGAGGTACATGATTTATTAAGGATGTATAACTTAAAGTTTTTTGAATATAATAATGGTGGTTCAACAGAAGTAATCCTGTAGCTACTCAGTCTTTTTACTTTTCTCTCTTTCTAATATTTTCGAAATTTGCTTAAAAGAAATTCTTTTTGCAAGAATATTTTTATCCTTATCTAATAAATAAATTACAGGCGTCGAGTAAATATCATATTCATCTCTCCAATTACTACTTGCGGCTGGATTTCCATCTGGATCTTGTTGAATATCCCCTACATTAATCCATTCACCTATTTCCTGATTAACAATAAATTCTTTCCATTTCTTTTTGTCAAACTCGGTTTGAACTGAGTATACTTTTATATCTATTGGTTTATGAGGACTTAGAAATTTCGGGGATGCAATTAATGAATCAACAACTTTTTTAACTTTTGGCAATACTTTTTTACAATGACCACAATCAGGCCCAAAGAATATTAGTAGGGTATACTCTGATTCTATATCATATAATCTATGAATGATTCCATTAGTATCTTTCATAAACGGCATTCCTAATTGATTTAAGAAAGGAGGAGCGGGCCTTCCAATTAAGTTTGGAGTAATCTTCTCAGCTCTTTCTTCAATCTTTTTTAGTTGATCTTCTTTTACCCAATCTACTTCTCCTGTCATATAATAGTTCTCCACCATATGTACAAAAACAGCGTCCATTCCCATTATTTTAGACCTTTCGTAGGTAGAGGTAATGTAAGAAACTACATATTGAAAAATATCTTTATTCTGACGAGATAATTTCACTAATACATCTGCCGATTTTGAAATAGAATCAGGATGCTGAATCGTCATTTTACTGAGATAAGTATCCATTTTACTAAAAAACACTGGAGTTCTCAGCATTCTACCATCTGTAAAGTCCATATTATCCCAATAATGTTCTTTGTAATATTCGTACTGAAATATCTGTTTCTCCTTTTTAGTGAGTTCAGATGGAGGAGTTGGAATTGTAGGTTCGGTAGTCGCTTTTATGATTTTAGTAAAGAAAATATCAGAAAATTCCTTTTCAAAATTCTCTCTAAATTCTTTTACTTCTGTATCAATTTTCAGGATTTCTTCTTTTATTTTTTGTCTCTCCTTGTCAGATGCTGTTTTTTCTTGATCTCTCAACGGAGTTACTAAGATTTGTTTTTCTGTAATAAAATTCAAATAGCTGTAAAAAGGAGTATTTTCTTTACTCTTTTTGAACTTCATACTTCCAACTAAATCATTTAAATCGGTTGTAAAAGAGAGATTCTGTTCAGAAATTACTATATCAAAAAACTTCTGATTTGGTAAAACTATTAAATACATCCCACCATCTAAGGATTCTTCACCACTAAAAGTAAACTTACCATTTTCTGAATAAGCGGTATCGGTTGCATATTGCTTTCCTCCAAAATAATAGGCCAAAATTACTGATGTATCTTCCAGTCCAATAATTTCACCTTTTATTTCATATGTATTATTCTCATTTGATTTAAGAAGATTTATCTGTTGAGAATAGGAATTAGATAAAATAAAGACAGATAATAATGTAAAGATGTATTTAATCATTTTTTTTTTTTTCGCAAATTTAATAAAGGAAACGGAATATCCAAACTTATATTTTATTCAAATTTATTTTCTTTTTGAAATGATAATTTAAATATATTGTAGATATAATCATAAAAGAGGCCGTTATGTAGAAATAGATATTTAAATCTTGTATTTCATCTTTTAAAAGAGGGTAGAAACCAGATAAAATAAAACATAATATAATGGTATATACTGGTTCTAAGTTAATAGCCATTACTAATGTATAAGGAGAGATGTATTTCATTATCTCTGTCATTAGAACAAAAACCATTGCAGTGCAAATAATTGATAATATTAATAAATATATTAAATCTCTTGATTCAATATTAAATAAAAAAACTTCTGAATGTCCTAATAGAAGGATGTATACAGCTACAAGTATAGATCCACTAAACATTTCAATTGCACATAATTTTGTTGAAGAAACCCTATTAACATATTTTGCGTTAAGCACTGTAAATAGAGCTGCTAATAATGATGAAATAATTCCATATAAATACGCTTCTCCTATTTCTAAATTTATTGTGTTCCACCACATAATACAGATAGATACTATAATAATCAAACCTAATAGTATTTCATGTTGGCTAATTTTTCTTTTAAGAACTATAGGCTCTATAATAGAGGTAAATAAAGAGGAAGTTGATAGACAAATAACTCCAATTACAGTATGTTCACGTATTGATTCAAAAAAGAATATCCAATGAAGACCAACAATAAATCCAATAAAACAGATTTCAAGTAGATCTCTTAATTTAATGGCCCATAGATTATCTTTGATAGAGATAAAAATAAATAGAACAATAAAGGTAATCAGCATTCTATAGAATACTAGAGCGCTAGATTGTATTTCCTTATCTAATCCTCCTAACTCAATAAAGCTTTCATTTCCTATTATACCCGTAAATCCAAGGATAATAACCATTAGATGAAGAATAAAAAATTTATTCCGTACAAATAATTGATTCATAACTATTATTTTAGCATTGCAAAAATACAATAATATGAAGATATTACTTTCTCCTGCCAAAAAACTTGATTTTTCTAAAGAAAAAACATTTCTAGTAAATACACACATTTCTTTCTCTAGAAAATCAATAGAAATAATGAATTATTTATCTTCCTATTCAGCTTTAGAATTGTCAGATTTGATGAAAGTTAGTACAAATATTGCTATTTTAAATAAAGAAAGAAATGAAAATTGGATATTTCCTTTTCCTCAATCAAAATCAAAACAAGCATTGTTGTCTTTTAAAGGAGAGGTTTTTCAGAATATGAAAATAAATGAATTTGACAAAGAAGATTTTGAATATGCTAATAATAAGCTGAGGATTTTATCTGGTCTTTATGGATACTTAAGTCCTTCAGATGTTATGATGCCTTACAGATTAGAAATGGGAACCAAGATAAAAGTAGGGGAGTCTAAAAATCTTTATGAATTTTGGAAAAATACCTTAACTAATAGTTTGGTAAAAGAAATATCTACTGATGGTTTTCTGATAAA
>JABGSE010000006.1 GCA_018647945.1 Flavobacteriales bacterium
AATTTAGCTCTCAGATTTAAACCAAAAATTTCAAATTTTCATCTTAATCCGTTTTGAACACCTACAAAACTTAGATGAAAAGTAAAAATTTAGAAGTAAAATAAGTGAAGGTTTATTCAATGAAACTCTTATGAATTTCATTTCTGTATCTGGGGATCAAACCAAGAAGATACAGAACCAAACAATAACATCTATTGTTGATTAGCTACTAAAAGAGCTAATTAACAATGTGGTATCTAAAAGCAAAAAATTGCTCTTGAATAATTCTTGGGCTGTATATATTAAGTATTTATTAATCAGCACGAGCAAGTACTTCTCAGGTAGTTAATGGTGAAGTTATCTGGAAGTCTTGTGAGTGCTAAAAAACAATTCAGATGAAAGAGAAAATAAATAAAGGAAAAATAATTTTAAATTATCCAAGTAGTAATGTGCATGATGATAAAAGTGAAAATATATTTAAAACTATCTCGGAAATGGATATAGTGAAATTAGTAAATCTAATTGATGAAGATATTAATATTAACGACACACCTTGTAAATATACTTTGCTTGCAGAAATAAAAGAATTGTTCGACATATTTAAATCTAAAGGAGACACCTACTTAAATCAATCAGAAGGTCATTGTTTACATTGTTCCTACGGAGCAATAACAAGGATTTTTACAGGAAATAATTCTGGACACAAATACTCTCTAAAATACACCTTAAAGGATAATGACATAATTGAACTCATGCAATGTAATTACTCTGAAGGTCATCATCTTAAAGCAAAACAGAAATAACATGTATTACAGAACTTATATTGAATTAATTACATTCTGTAAATACTTGCCTATTCGACAGTTAATCGCCTATAAAGATGCTGTGAAAGAGATGAAAAATAAAGAATTCTTAGTTGCTCGTGAGGTGCTCAGAATTAGACTGAAAACAAAATAACTTATTTAGGAATCAAATAAATCTAAAAAAAAAATGATAAAAAAATATAAAGAAATTAAAGAGGATATAAAGAAGTATCGAAAATTAAGAAATGTCCATAATAGAGTGTCGACAGTTTGGTTGTCTTTAAAAAGGTATTACGAACAAAGCGGCTGTAATTATGGTACTTATGAAAGCATGAAGTTTATTGAAACTACTTATGCAATTAATGAAAAACATCAGATTTATAAAAAATTTCAATATCATGTTGATGAAAAAGCAGATTTACTGAAATCCTTAGTTTGGATAAGTGAAGGGTTTGATTCTGATAAAGTCAAAAATATTCTGATTTTATCTTCTCATCTGAACACATTGATGAATGGAGGGCTAGTTAGAGTAGATCCTAATAACTGTACTATAAGCATGGAAATGGGAATTTCATTATTAGTACCTTATTTATATGAAGACGAGATACATACACTCTGCGTTAAACATTTTAATCTTAGCAAGGACATAGTGTGGGCTTTCAACAGATTATTAATATTTGATGAAGATCCTGTTTTCATTATCATTGATTTAATGAAAAAAGTAGACAAACAACAAAATAAAACACAAAAACAAAATTAAGATGAATAATAAAATAATTGATTGCCCAAGATGTCTTGGGAAAGGGTTTGTAAATAAAGAAGATATAAAAAGATTGAGGAGAGAATTCTTTTGGATAGAGGGTCCTCATTGTGCTTTTTGTGATGGAAAGAAACATGTAAAGTATGATTTTGCAAATAGATTTAATGCAGATGATTGGTATATTACTTCAGATCTGGATAAAGGTAAATTTCAGAGATATTTAAATGAAGATGAAGAAATTCTAAATGAGATTAGGCATACTGAGCAGTATGTATATTATTTTGGAAATTATATTATGGAACATCATGTTAGTAGAGGTTTGAGTATAGAAAAAGTAATAGCATCATTAGCAAGGGAGTTGCAGATAGAAATAGCTGATATTAGAGAAGATGTTTGTGGAATGATAGAGCAGATAAAAACTAATATTATTGATGAAAGTGGAGTGAATTTTAACAAATCTTAAATAATAAATGAGACTATATCTATTTGCCTGCATATTAATTATGTCTAGCTGCCAATCTGAAACATCCTTTCAATTCTCTACTTATTGGTGGAAGAATAATACACAGACAAACAAGACACAACAGAAATTCCTAAATCACAATAAAATAAATAAAATTTATCTGAAAGTGTTTGACTTGAAATGGAATGAGGGTAATAAGACAATTTCAGTTCCTAAAGTTCATAATAGTTTAGATTTTGATAGTGTAAAAATAATACCAGTTATATACATTGAAAATAGCGTGCTTTTTAACTTTGAAGTTGATACGATATATACTATCATTCTAAATCATTATAGTGTGGCAATAAGAAATGGAATCATTAAGGACTACACTGAACTGCAAATTGACTGTGACTGGACTTTACAATCAAAAAAAGCTTATTTTAAACTACTTAAACTTCTATCTACTAATATCACTCATTTAAGTGCTACAATTCGCTTACATCAAATAAAATACGCTAAAACAACAGGAATTCCACCAGTAGAAAAAGGTGTTGTTATGATTTATAATTTAGAATCTCCTGCAGACACTTCTACTAAAAATTCTATTTTTTCTTATGATAAAGCATTAATGTATCTAGATGGGTATCTAAAAGAATATCCACTGAAAGTAGACATTGCACTGCCAGCATTTAGTTGGGGAGTTCATTATCATCACGGGAAAATCAAAGCATTAATCTCAGACTTTAACCCTAAAGGAATTGATAGTTTAAATATGTATCAAAAGAAAAATGGTTATTATAAATCAAAAAAAGCACATTTTTATAATACACATAGAATATCTAATAGAGATGAAATAAGATATGAATATCCATCAATTTCTGAAGTTGATAAAATGATGGGATTTCTCAAACAAAATCTAAATCAAAATACAACTGAAATAATACTTTTTAGTTTAAACTCAGAATTTTTAATCAATAACAAATCAGAATATGAAGAAATTATTTCTAATTATAACTAGCATCTTTCTAAACTATAATTCAAACTCTTGCGCGCTACCTAACTACTACACTGAAGAATGGAATAAAAATTTCCTTATCACCCATCTTGTAACAGGATTAGAGTTAAACACACGACTTTTTTCTACTAATAACAGCTTATACTATAAGTTAAATTATAGTATCTATGATGTGGAAATAGATAGGCAATCAAATAAATTAAGAAAGTTAGGATTTAGTGAAGATGTAATTTATTTAATGAATAGTAATATTGTGAAATTCATAAATTTGGAACACCATTTCATTAAGATTGAATTCAACCCAAATTATGGAAGAACTTTAAGTAGCATTTATGAGCTGAGTATTACAAAATTCTTTAACTACACAATTATTCAAGAGTTTGCAGAAAAAAATCAACTTGATTTACTCAAATTCATGATGTACAGAAGTATAGTATTACACGGAGGAAAATCAAGTAAATATACAAAAACTCAGTTAAAAAAATTTATTCAAGATGAGATGAAGACCTGTCCAGATAATCTTATTGAAGATTATGCCACTTTATTGATTGAACTAAGTCTTAAAGTTGGGTATAGCCATGAAGTTGTTTCTGACTACATGAAATATTTTAATAAATCCAAAGAACTGAATGCAATAGCTTATTCTCATTTTTGTGGTGCAGTAAGTGCTCAATACGCTTTACTTCCTACTGATGATTATTTCAAATTCAGAAATGACAGGGAATTAAGTGTTTATTTGTTTACAAAACTACTTAAATATCCAAAATTACTCAAACAAATAACATATGAAATAAACTATGTTATTGATATGAAAAGTGATTTTGATTGGGAAAAATGTTTATCCTATTGCAAAACTCAAAAGGAAAGAGATATGATTCATTTGATTAAAACAACCAGTTTCTCTGGGATAAACATATCTCTAATAGATTACTTTCATGAGAGGACAAACCAAAACTCAAAGACATTTGAATTAGCACTAATACAATACACTAAAAGAGTTGAGAGTAGCTTATTCTCTAACCTATATCGTTCAGGATATTTTAAAGAGGGTTATACAGTTAATTCTAAATGGGTAAGTCTATATGACTATGCGGATGCTGTAGACTTAAACAATTATTTAAAAACAACTAAAATACAAAACAAAGTTTTATTACATATTTTAAGAGGATATTCATCATTTATGCTAGGAAACTTTCCTGAAGCTAGGAAAGAATATCACAAATCAAGAAGCTTGATTAGAAATGCTACATATCTAACAAAGCAACAAAAAACCAATTACTTAAAACAATTAGATGGATTAGAATTATTAGAGGAGTTCAGTCATAATTATTCAGAAAAGGATTATCATAACCTAAAAGAAAGACTAACAAAATTCTTATCAAAAACATACCTTTCAGATGAGATGGCAGCTTACTTTGAATTAGGTATGATGGAAGCAATTAAAAGACATGATTTTTCAACTACACTAATATTTTCATCTAAAAAAGGATTTCATCAGGAAATCATTCTAGATGTAATAATGGATAATAAAGATCTAATACAATTCTTAACTATACTTAATAAAGGAGAAGTCCCTTTCTTGGATAGACTACCATCAGATTTAAAATTTGCTGTAATTGAACAGATTGCTACTAATTATTTTAGGGAACATGATATAATAAATGCTAGAAAATATTTCAACTTACTACCAGATTATATTTTTGAATCAGCAATAGGTGGAAAATCATATTACGACAATAAGTACGGAAATGATTATACAAATTTTATAGTTAACACATCAGATACAGAAACAAAATCACTCAAAAGGTATAACAAAAAGAGTGCTGTTAATGCAATATATGAGATTATGAATGAGATAACACAAAAAAAATCTATCAATTATATAAATGATAGCTTATCTCAATTAGGTATAAGAAAAGAAATATCAAATCTATACTTTGACCTATCATGCATATATTCCAGCAATTTTTGGGCGTATAGTAGAATTTGGGAAGGTGGATTAATTAGTGGATTTCATTATGCTTACTATTCACCATTTAATCTTATCGATTCTAATGTTATTAGACTAAAATTAGACACATACCTTAATGAATATGGAAGTCAAAATACATCAATTAACTATTTACAAAAAGCATTAGAATTCTCAGATGATAGTGAGAGGCAGGCTAAATTAAATTTTAAGCTAATAGAAAAACTCAAAGAACCAATACTAGAGTCACTACATAAAAGGAGATATAAGAGCGACAAATTGGAAACAATTATTTCAGACTATGAAACAAAAATTTCTTCAACATCATTATTAATTGACTCTTTATACCAAAACACCAATTACTTCAAAGAAGTAATATCAGAATGTTCTGATTTTAAAAAATCAAATCTATTGGGATCCACTAATGAAGGTAACAATCAAACAATAATCAATAATACTGATGTAGTAACAAAGCATAAAGATGAGCTGAGAGATATTTATAAAATACTATCATTACTTCTGCTAATAATCATTATAACGCTTTTCATTTATATTAAAATTAAAAAATAATGGAGAAGCTAGATTGGCTACAAATAAATAAGAAAGAAAATTGGGTTTCATTTAGATCGGTAGACGCATTAGCAATACTACCTTTTCTTAGGAATAGAGATTTTAGAATTTTAGAGATGATTGGGATGAAAAACAAAATAGAACAGAGCTTATTATGGGAAAATGAAGAAAGACTGTGGGTTAACAAAAGACATTATCTAGACATTAACTCAATAATAGAAGATAATAATGATTATTGTCCAATATATTATATGGAAATTGAACTTGACAATAGCGATTTTGTTAGGTTCTCTTATGGAAACCTTTTTGCTAAAATTACGAACACTACATTATTGAAGAAAATTACTTTACAAATTTTAGAAACTTATGGGTATTTTGCAGCAAATATAATTTGGGATCATGTATATAAACAAAACAATGAAATGCCAATTTATTTTGCATGCGGGATGGAGAATAGAGATATAACAGACGAGATGTCACGATTAACAATTGAAGCTGATAGAATAGCTGAAGAAATAAGAGCATTTGAAGACTAGCCTTTGATCTCTAACTATTAATTAAAAGTGTTGCAGGATGAAACTCTTTCGAACTAAGATACTGAAAAGTGCTCCGTTTTCTTAACTTAGCATCAAATAAACTGATAAAATTATGCATGAACTATTTGATATATGCGTTAAGATATTGTACTTGATAGCAGATATCACTGGCCTAACCTACAAGCAAGCTAATATTTGGGTTTTTGTAATTATTCACCCAATAATTACTATGGCTTTATTTATAATAGTGGTTTGGCAAAGGAAGAAAATTATCAGAATTTTGAAGACAAAAAAGTCGGAGTAGCAGTACTATATCCTACTAGATATGACAACTCAAAAGGTACCCGAATAGGTCCCTCGCTATTTTATACATCAAAACTATATAGCAAATATATCAAATAATTATTTAATAAATTTAAGTTCGAGAACCGAGAGGTCCACCAAAGCGGAATCCATCTCACTATGAGTTAAGATTCTATTTTTTATAAGTGTATAAATGTAACTTGTTTGTATTGAGCTCAATCTTTTTATAGTTTTTCTTATATCGTTTTCTATTCTTCTGAAAAATTGTTTCTGCCTCTAAATATCTTCCTGTAGCATCCCTATTAGCCTTATAAGACCATCCGTTTTCAAAACTAATCAGATATTTATGTTGATTACTTTGATCAGCATCAAGACTTATATTCCCATATCTAGAAAGATATCCATGTATTAAATAATGTTTTTTCCTTGCACATTCATATCTTAATTATTTAAGCTACAAACTTACTCAATAATTTTCTGAAAAAGTTCGAAATAAGGACCGAGAGGTCCACCAAAGCGGAATCAATCTCACTATGAGTTAAGATTAT
>JABGSE010000039.1 GCA_018647945.1 Flavobacteriales bacterium
AACTATTGTTATCAATTTTAGTCAGATTAATTATTTTATAAAATAATTGATTACTCAGATAATCCAATTAATTTCTTAAGTTTGTTTTAGTAGATTGGTTAGCGGTGCAAAAAGTGGTGTAAATTTTAGTTCTAAAGCTTATCGTAATCTAGTGAAATAAGTGTGGGTTGTAATCTTGATACCACGACTAATAATAAAGATCCACTACATTTTAGCGGGTTTCTTTTTGGTGGGCCTCTCGGTCCTTATTTCGAACTTTTTTTTAAATGTTTTTATTTAAATTGATTAGTATTATCTTTTTTATTATGATTTTTGTAAAATGAAATTCAAGATAATCATTACATTTTTATTTTTTGCTACAAATATATATTCGCAGAATTGGGAAACTAATTTTGAGGTTTCTAAAAATAGAGCAGAAAAAGAGAAAAAGTTTATTATTATGGTGTTTCAAGGATCGGATTGGTGTGCGCCATGCATGAAATTAGATAGGGAAATTTGGACTTCAATTGAATTTGTAAATTTCTCTGATGAAAATTTAGTGATGTTAAAGGTTGATTTTCCGAAAAAAAGAAAAAATAAATTGAGTAAAATACAACAAGAGCATAATAATAATTTAGCTGAAAAATATAATACAGTTGGCTATTTCCCCTTCATAGTAATTATGGATTTTAATGGAAATGTTGTTGGAACAATATCTAATAAGAAAAAAAGTGCAATGGAATATATTGAAATTATAGAATCATTCCAATCATAATTTATGAGATTTATTTTTTTGTTTTCATTGTTTTTTGGAGTGCTCTCTTCTAAATCTCAAGATAATTTTTCTGAAAAATTAATGTTGATGGGTAATCAGTTTGAAATAACTGTAGTTGCTGAAAATAAAGATAGTGCTAGTGTGTTAATTGGTTTAGCTGTTGAAGAAATAAAACGAATTGAATCTTTAATATCCTCATGGGATAAGTTATCTCAAACATCATTGATAAATAGAAATGCAGGATTATTTGCTGTAAAAGTAGATTTAGAGTTGTATAACTTAATTAGTCGTTCAATCGCAATATCTCAATTGACTGATGGTGCTTTTGATATTACATTTGCTTCAATGGAGGGTGTTTGGGTTTTTGATGGCACTATGACTTCCTTTCCTTTAAAAAGTGAAATTGAAAAATTTCTTAGTAAAGTAGGGTATGAGAATATAGTTTTAGATGATGAAAATCATACTGTTTTCTTAAAAAATAAAGGAATGAAAATTTCTTTTGGAGGAATAGGGAAGGGTTATGCAGCATATAAAGCAAAAAAAATTTTAGTTGAGAATAAGGTTGTTTCAGGGATAATTAATGCATCTGGCGACTTAAGTATTTGGGGGAAACAAGCTACTGGTGAACCTTGGAAAGTTGCTATTACTAATCCATTTAATAATGAAGGTATATTTGCGGTTTTACCTTTTTCAGAAGGTTCAATTGTAACTTCAGGTAATTATGAGAAGTTTACTGTAATTAATGGAGAAAAGTATTCTCATATAATTAATCCAAAAACAGGAATTCCAGCACAAGGCATTGCAAGTGTAACAATTTTTTCTATGAATGCAGAGTTAGCAGATGCCTTAGCTACAGCAGTTTTTGTGATGGGTAAAGAAGTTGGGTTAGATAGAATAAATCAGTTGCAAGATACTGAATGTGTAATTATTGATACAGAGGGAGGTATTATTACCTCAAATAATATTAAAATAGATTAAAAAATGAAATTAAAATACTTGTTATTATTTTTCATTACAGCAATATTAAGTTCATGTGTTGTTATAAAAGAATATGAAATGGTAAATATAAATGACCCTGATATGCTGTTGGGTGAGAAGTCAGTAGAAAGAAATATAACAACCTTTCATTCTTACAGAGAAGCAGCAGTTGGTGCTAATGGTGGAAAAACTGGTGGGGGTTGTGGTTGTAATTAATATATTAAAAATGAAAATAGTAATTATATTCTTTACCATCTTCTTAGCTGTCATAAGTTCCAATGCTCAGGATAATATTTATAAGAAAAGGGTTTTAGAATCTATTGAAATTGATATGATTTCAAGTTTGTATAATCAGTTTGGTGATAGTGCAGCTGTTTGTGGTGGTTTAGGTACAGAAGAACTACAAGATGCTACAGCAACAATTATCATTTCAGCACCATTAAATGATGATGGGATTTTAAAATTTGAGGCAGGAGTATCTTCATATACATCTGCTTCATCAAGTAATATTAACCCTTTTAGTAAGAAAAAAGTTGCAAGTCCATTTAATGCAAGTAGTGGGGCTTCTAAGGAGGATGAATGGACAAGTTATAGTTTGTCATATTTACATTATTCTGATGATAGAAATGGAATAGTAAATACTAAAATTTCGGTAGCAGATGAATATGATTACTCTTCTTTTGGTTTTGGATTAGGGTATACAAGTATTTTTAATAGAAAGAATACAGAACTGAGTATTAATTCTAATGTTTATTTTGATGAGTGGAAGCTTATATATCCAATTGAACTAAGGAATAATAACTCAGGTGATAAAAATGATGATGATGATGATGATGATGATGATGATGATTTTGACATTAGTTTGTATACTGTTACTGGAGCAGTATACTCACCTGAAAAGTATTTTTCACCTCTTACAGATAGAAAAAGAAATTCATATTCATTAAGTTTAGGATTGTCTCAGATTCTCTCAAAAAATTTACAAACATCATTTAGTTTAGATGTAGTTAAGCAGCAGGGTTTATTATCGACACCTTTTCATAGGATTTACTTTAATGATGTTGATAATTCATTTATTGAGAATTTCCAGTTGGCAAATGATATTGAAAGATTACCAAGTGATAGGTATAAAATATCTATAGGTAACCGATTAAGTTTGTATATTAATGAAGTTGTTAAGTTAAAGTCATTCTATAGATTTTATACGGATGATTGGGGAATTTCATCAAACACTATCAGCATTGAAGCACCTTGTAAAGTGTCATCAAAATTTACAATTTATCCTGCATATAGGTTTTATAATCAAACAGCATCAATTTATTTTGATAGCTTTGATGAACATTTTTCAACTGATATGTATTATACATCAGATAATGATTTGTCAGGATATACTGCTAACCAATATAGTTTTGGTTTATCATATACTGATATTTTTTCAGAGCTTAATTTCTGGAGAATTAGTTTAAAAACAATTGATTTAAAATATGCTCATTATAGTAGAAGCTCTACATTTAGAGCTAATATCTTAACTATGGGTATCAAGTTTATAATTGATTGATTTCCCTCTTAGTTTTATTGTATGTTCCAGTTTAAAAAATTTGAACGGATAAGATATTGAGTTTTTCAATTTTGAAAGTATTTAAAGTGCAATATCTTTGCAATTGTAATGAAACAGATTTTTAAAAATATCATCTTAATTCCTATGGCAATATTTACTTTGCTATTGTCAATGGGAATGAATGTCACAAAGATTCAATGTGCTAAGGGTGAGAGAGTATTTATTGGTACTGATGTTTAAACTTGTAAAATGCAAGAAAAAACAACTTCCTGCTTTAAGAAAAAGGAATTTGGTTAAATAATTTTATTGATGGTAAAAAATTGAAAAAAGCATTTGGTTACTTTATACTTCTAATGTCAATATTTATCATTATAAAAGAGCTGAATGGGTAAGAAGATAAAAACTAATTTTCGTACTATTAGAGATAATTTCGTATTTTTGTAGTCTAAATTATTAAATAAACTTAAAAATAAATGAAAAAAGTAATTTTTATAATTGGAATTCTTTTGATGTCTATTTACACATTTTCTCAATGTCCTGCTGGGCAAACAGAAGTTACAATTGATGTTGGTACAGATAATTGGGGAGAAGAAGTGTACTGGGAATTAACTCCAACAGGAAATAATTGTGGAAGCTCTGCTACACTTTTTAGCGGAGGAAATGCTGGAGTTGGATGCAGTGCAGTCAATAATACTTCTGGAGGATATGCCGATAATACTACTATTAATGAAGGTCCGTGGTGCTTAACGGATGGAGCTACATACGATATTTTATCAAGAGATGGTTATGGAGATGGAGGAGCACAATTTATAGTGAATATTGCAACTTTTCCTCTTTATACTTTCAATGCTTCTGATGATATCGAAACTTTTTCTTTTACAGTAAATGCACCACCAGCTATTGATGGTGAAATGCATCATTTTGAAACTCCAGCTTATGTTTTTATTGGAAATATTGATTTAAAAGGTGAGATCAAAAATTTAGGTTCTACTACTATAAATTCCATGGATGTAAATTACACAATTAATGGAGGAACAACTAATACTCAAAATTTATCAGGACTAAATGTATATCCTTTTACTACTTATAAATATACTCATCCAACTGTTTGGACGCCAGCTATCACAGGATCTTATAATGTAGAATTATGGATTTCAAACATTAACGCACAAGGTGCAGATGCGGTTCCTTCAAATGATAATTTGATAAAAATAATAAATGTAAAAGATCCGATTCCAAATATTATTCCATCTTATACTTCTACAACAAATACTTTTACTTACGATTTAATTGTAAATTCTTCAGATCAAATTGACCAGCCGAGAGATTTAGATTTTCATCCAAATGGTGATTTATGGGTTACAAACACAGGAACTGAAAACTCTGGAGGAAGTACTGTAAAAATAGAAAATCCTGGAGTTCCTGGACAGACAGATTTATGGGAACAAGATGGGAATGCATGGCATTTTATGTCTTTACCTTCCGGAATAGCATTTAGTAATAATGGTAATTTTGCAACTTCAACCTCTGTTTTAGATGCTAACCATCAAGGGAACTCTTTTACAGGGCCTACTTTATGGTCCTCCGACCCATTGATTTATGCTAAACCATCAGGAGGGAATGGTTCTCATTTAGATATGTTACATGAAAGTCCGCATTGTATGGGTATTTGTTCGGAGGAAGAAAATGTGTTTTGGGTCTATGATGATTTTAATAAAGATATTGTAAGATACGATTTCGTAGATGACCATGGTCCTGGAAATTCTGATCATGATGATGGTGAGGTTTTAAGGTATCAAGGAATGGGGTTAAGTGCAATAAATCATACTATTGTTTGTCATTTGGTATTGGATAAAGATAAAAAGTGGCTTTATTTTACGGATGGAAGTAATCAAAGAGTGATGCGTTTGGATATTACTACAGGAAATTTAGGAGGATCTCCTTCTTGGGGTCCGCAAGAAACTTTAGCAGAATACCAAAAAATAACAGGATTTACCTTTGAAGAAGTAGTAACAACTGGTTTGGTTCAGCCTGCCGGAATTGACATGATTGATGATAGATTAGTAGTAACAGACCACAGTAATGGTGATATTATTTTTTATGATTTGAATAGTATTCCTGCAACAGAAATTGGAAGAATACAAACAAATGAACCTGGAATTATGGGAACAGTTATTGGACCAAACGGAAGAATATGGTATGCTAACGCAACACTTGATAAAGTAGTTAAAATTGAGCCTTCAACTATTATAAGTGGAGTTGAAGAAAATATTTTATTAGTTGGAAATAGAGTGTATCCAAACCCTGTTGAAAGTACTTTATTTTTCTCTAATTATGCAAATATTGTTCAAATTTTTGATATAACAGGAAAATTAGTGATATTTGAAAACAATAATATTAATAGTATTGATGTTAGTAGATTAGATAAAGGAATTTACCTTATTGAAATTGATGGTGTTAAAACAAAGTTTGTAAAAAAATAAAATGAGAATAAAAGAAATATTTAAAGTAGTTTTATCCATTGTAATGGCAGTATTTATTATTGCTGTTTCTATGGGATTAAATATTTCTAAAATGAATTGTTCGGACGATAATACTTTATATTTTGGAACTGAAGTTCCTTCATGTAGTGAAGAGACAGAAGTAGTTTGTGAAAAGGAACAGGAAAAGGTAAGTTGTTGTTTAATGGAGATTGAAAAAACTTGCTGTCCAGAAACAAATGATAATTCCTGCGAGAGTGAAACAGAAAATATTCATTTTAATTTCGAGACCTTTATTTCTTCTGAATGTTTTAATTTCGAAATATCTCCAATTTTAATTTCTTTTCTTTCGTATAATATTTTTTCAGAAAACACTCATTCTGAAATAAAACATTTTAGTGGAATACCTCCACCAAAACTCAATCAACCTGAGCTTTCCAAAATTCAATCCTTTTTATTGTAGAATATTGTTCTGATAAAAAAAACAGAATAATAACACAAAACAATAAAAAATGAATTATAAAAAAATCATAATAATTGCAATTGTGCTGATTGCAAATATAAAACTTACAGCACAACAAATAAAAGGTAGAGTAGTAGAAATTCAAGATGGTAAAGAAGTTTCTCTTCCTGGTGCTAATGTAGTTTGGGAAGGAACTCAAATTGGTGTTACCTCAAATTCAGAAGGCTTTTATGTAATTAATCAACCTCAAAGTTATCCTGCAACTTTGGTGGTTACTTATGTTGGTTATCAAACTTACAAAAAAGAAATTCCAGAGTGGAATCATTACCATATTGTAATGAAGAGTTCAGTTGATATTGATGAAGTAAAAGTTAAAGGAAAAGTAAATACTTACGAAATTTCTATTTTGGACCCAATTAATGTTCAAACCATTTCTACTGGCGAGTTGGAAAAAGCAGCTTGTTGCAATCTTTCTGAAAGTTTTAGTACAAATGCTACAGTTGATGTTACTTTTACAGATGCAGTTTCTGGAGCAAAACAAATTCAAATGTTAGGTTTGGATGGTGTTTACACACAAATTACTCAGGAAAACATGCCGTTAATAAGAGGACTAACTTCATCATATGGAATGAGTTATGTTCCTGGAACTTGGATAGAATCTATTCAGATTATTAAAGGTACTGGTTCAGTTGTAAATGGATTCGAATCTTTTACCGGACAAATAAATTTAGAGTATTTTAAACCAGAATCTGCTCCTAAATTTTTCTGGAATGCATATACCAATTCTGAAGGTAAACTTGAAAATAACCTTCAATTTGCAAAACAAAATGGCAATTGGAGATCAAATTTATTTACTCATGTTTCTTATTTTGATAAAGATATTGATAAGAATGATGATGGTTTTTTGGATGCTCCAAAGTTGATGCAGATAAATGTACTAAACAGATGGGTGTATGAAGGAAGTGATAAATATCGTATTTCTCTTACAGCAAGAGTTCTAAATGAAGACAGAATTGGTGGTCAACTTCCTGATTTAGAGAATCCTTATAAGGTTGAGATTCATAATGATTTAATTGAGTTTGCTACCAAAACAGGTTTATTACAACTTAATGATCCAGGGAAAAGTGTCGGTTTACAAACTTCATTCCGAAAACACAATCAGACCTTTAATTTTGGAAATAAAAATGACTATACTGGTTTACAGGAAAGTGTGACTTTAAATTTAATCAGACAAACATATATTGGAAATACTAATAATGTAATTAAGTACGGAATGAGCTATTTTGCTGATAGGTTTACCGAAAAAATGAATGGTACTGATTACAATAGAGTGGATTTGGTGAGTGGTGTATTTTCGGAATACAGTTATAAAAAGGATGATTATTTTACTTTAATAGCAGGTATGAGAGCTGATTATCACAATAAGTTTGGGATGCAATATTTACCACGATTAAATCTAAAATACAATCCAACAGAAAAAACAGTTGTTAGGATTTCAGGAGGGAAAGCATTTAGAATTGCAAATATTTTTGTAGAGAATTCAAATTATTTTGCTTCTAACAGAAACATAATCGTATCCTCTGATTTAAACCCTGAAGTTGCATGGAACTATGGTGTTAATTTAACCCATTGTTTTTATTTAAATGGGAGAGAAGGAACCCTAAATTTTGATGCCTACCGAACAGATTTTAACAATCAAGTAGTGGTGAATATTGAAACTCCTGGAGAACTTTCATTTTATAATTTGGATGGAGAGTCCTACGCTAATAGTATGCAAGCAGATTTCTTTTACGAACTTTTTGATAATTTTGATGTAAAGATGGCATATAAAATAAATGATGTTCATTCCACCTTTAATAGAAAGGATAAAACAGTTCCTTTAACTCCAAAAACAAGAGCTCTTATCAATATGGCTTATGCTACTAATTTCGATAAATGGAAATTTGATGTAACTTGGAATTATATTGGTGAAAGTAGAATTCCTAATCATAGTTTGATTGGCGTTCAGGAAGATGTTAATCTAGTTGATGGTGAATTATTCTCTGCTCCATTTTACTTGATTAATGCTCAAATCACCAAGAAATTCCGTAAGTTTGATTGGTATTTGGGAGGAGAAAACTTATTGAGTTACAAACAGGAAAATCCTATTTTATCTGTAGATAATCCGTATTCGGATATATTTGATGCTTCCTTAATATATGCTCCAGTTATGGGAAGAATTCTTTACTTTGGATTAAGATATAAAATAAATTAATTATATATTTGTAAAATTTTAGAAAGGAAAATGATTTTAATAAAAAAAATAATATTATTTATAAGTGTTGTCCTTATATCAGTATCAGTGTATGCTCAAAAACCTAAATATGAAAAAGTTAACTTTAAAGTTTGGGGCAAGTGTGAAATGTGTAAGACAACAATTGAAAAAGCAGCAAAATCTGTAGAAGGTGTTAAAACTGCTAGGTGGAATATAGTCAATGGAAAATTGAAAGTTAAATTTAATCCAGAAAAAACTAATTTAGAAAGAATACAACAATTAATTGCATCTGTTGGATATGATACAGAATTATTTAAAGCAACTGATGAGAGTTATAACAAACTTCATTATTGTTGTAAATACGAACGTGCTACAGAAGAATAAAATGATATGAAAAAATATATTTTTAAAAGTTTATTATTAATGTTTGTTGCTAATATTTCATTTGCTCAAACTACTGCTACTGATTTTATTACAAATGATTGTAGTGGATTTACTCATAATTTATTTGACTCACTTGATGATGGAAATGTAATTGTAATTGCTTGGGTAATGCCTTGTTCCCCTTGTGCTACCTATTCTTTACCAGCTTATTCTGCTGTACAATCATTTGCTACTAGTCACCCAGGTAGAGTCCATTTTTATATAGCAGATGATTATGCAAATAGTACATGTTCATCCTTGTCAGGTTGGGGTAATAATTATAATATGTCTAATTCTACTTTCTTTTCTTCATCTGCTGTTAATATGAATGGTTATGGTGTAGCGGGAATGCCTAAGGTAGTAGTGTTAGGAGGTTTAGATCATCATATTTATTTTAATGAGAATGACAATAAGATTAATTTTAGTGATGTACAAATTGCTATTGATAGTGCTCTTAATAATTTTGTTGCTTCTACCACAGAATTGGAATCTACTTTTAGGTTAAATATTTTCCCAAATCCTACTCAAGAAGAACTTACTATCAATTATCATTTAAATAAAAATGAGGAAGTCACATTTGAGATTGTAGATTTATTAGGTAAAAAAGTAAAAAGTTTTATGATTTTTAATTCTTCAGGAAATAATACAATAGATTTAGATATTAGTGAACTTCCTTCTGCAAATTATGTTTTACAATTTCATACATCTGAAGTAACAGAGAGTCTGAAATTTACAATAAGTAAGTAAACTCTTTATGCGTTTATTATTTGTTATAGTTTTAAGTTCTCTTTCTCATTTTATATTTGCTCAGGGATGTTGTTCTGGTGGAGCAGGAAGCCCAATTGCTGGTGGTGCTGCAACTGGAGTTTTGCAAGAAAACCAAATGGAGGTCTCAGTTAATTATCAATTTAATCAATCCGATAAATTTTATTCCTTAAACCAAGAAACAGATGCACTTTTTGAAAATTTAAGAAGTGATTACGTGTTCTTTAGGACAGATTATGGTTTGAGTAAAAAATTAACTTTATCTATTGCTAGTGGTTATTTTTTGGATAAATCTTTAATTGCAACCAATAATGCGGACACTACCTCTTCTGGTGGATTAGGAGATTTAATTATTTTCCCTAGATTTAGTGTATACAATAAAGATAAAAATTTTAAACGTACTGAAATTGCAATAGGCTTAGGATTAAAAACTCCTTTGGGAACACACAATGATTCAACTTTAGTTATTTCAAATGAATGGGTTGGTGATGTTTATAATACTAATCCTCCAACAGTACAAACAACAAATGGTTCAAATGACCTTTTGTTTTATTCCTTTTTTTTTAGAGATTATCAAAAGCAGAAATTACGTTTTTTTATTACTTCCTTATTTGTTAGAAAGGGGTATAATTCACTAGGTATGAAATTTGGAGATTATAGTAGTCTAGGAATTTTTGCAAGCAAGACAATATATAGAAAATGGGGAATTACAGGACAGTTAAAAGCAGAGACAATTGGAGAAATGCAATCTGCAGAAAATATTAATTTACTTTCTTTATACAGTATAGATAAACAATCTACAGGAAGTAAAAAATTATTTCTAGTACCTCAAATTAGTTACTCTCAAAATGGGATAACTGTATTTGCAACATCTGAGATTCCTTTATATCAGTATTTAAATGGCATACAAGTAGGGTCGCAATACCAATTTACGTTTGGTGTAAATTATCGTTTTCTGACTAAAAATAGTGGAGA
>JABGSE010000040.1 GCA_018647945.1 Flavobacteriales bacterium
AACCCTAATAATCCTATAAAAGCAGGATATTATGATACTTACCCCTCTATATATTGTAGTGGATTTAAAGGTAATTGGGGTGTTGACCCTCAACTACCTTCAGGTATAATATTAGTTTCAGATGTGCAATCTGGTTTATTTGTTTTAGAGTTTGATTATAATCCTCAATCTATTTGTGAGGGAGATAGTATATTACTGGATACTGCATATATAAATACTGATGGTATTTATATTTCACATGCATTAGATTCTATGGGATATGCAGATATTATTGTAATGGATCTTTCTACAAACCCTATAACTTCATCAACTCAAACTATCTCAATATTTAATGGTGATAGTATATTATTAGGAGGAAGTTTTCAAACAGAAGAAGGTGTTTATGTAGATACTTTAATTAATCAGTTTGGATGCGATTCAGTATTATTTACTAATTTATCAATAATTCCTACTTCCATTTATGATATAAATAATTCAATATTTATTTATCCGAATCCTACTTCTCATTCTATTTTTATAAAATCAGAAAAAGGAGGAAGATTCATATTGTACTCTGTTTTAGGAAAAAAAGTTATGAATCAAGAAATAAGTAAGTTGGAAAATATTAATGTTTTACATCTTGAGAGAGGAACTTATTTTATAAAAATAAACAATTATAAATCAAAATTAATTATTAAATAATATGATTAAAAAACTAATAATATTCTTAGTATTAATAACAGGATTCCAGTCTTTTTCACAGAAAAAAACAAAAGGGATTTCTTTCTCCTTCAAAGTAAGTACAGAAAATGAATTGGAAAAACCAAAATTAGTTGTCGGTATTGTAATAGACCAAATGCGTTACGATTACATCTATCGTTTTTGGGAAGATTTTGGGGATGATGGTTTCAAAAAACTGATTGGGGAAGGTCATTTTTTCAGGAATGCACAATTTGGATATGTTCCTACTTACACTGGTCCTGGTCATGCAAGTATTTATACCGGAACTACTCCTTCTGTGCACGGAATTATTGCTAACGATTGGTATGATAAAAATTCGGGAGATTATATTTATTGTGCTGGTGATGGAGAGATGCATACCGTTTGTAATTGCGAACAGAAAAATGTAGATGTAGCCTCTGATGATGGTAAGATGTCACCCCACCATATGTTAACTACAACTTTTGGAGATGAGTTAAAACTCTTTAATAAAGATAGTAGAGTATTTGGTATATCCTTGAAGGATAGAGGAGCAATTTTACCTGCTGGTCATTCAGCAGATGCAGCTTATTGGTTGAGTAGTGAAGGAACTTGGATTACTTCTTCATTTTACATGGATAATCTTCCAGATTATGTAGATAAAATAAATAATAATCAATTACAAAATTTTCTAAAAGGAATGTGGTCAGTAGAGGGGGAGTTTTCTCATAACCTTGATGATTTACTATTATCTTCAGGAAAAAGTGCAATTAAGAAGACTCCTTTTGGTAATACTATTTTAAAAGACCTTGCAATTGAAATATTGAATGAAGAAAAGTTAGGACAAGGAGAAAACACTGATTTAATTACCATTAGTTTTTCTTCTACTGATTATATTGGTCATAAGTATGGTCCTCATGCTCCTGAGATAAAGGATACTTACTTAAGATTAGATAAAGATATTCAGGAAATATTAGAGGTAATTGATAATAAAGTTGGATTTGAAAATGTCGTTCTTTTTATAACTGCTGATCATGGAGTAGTATCTGAGCCAAAGGAACTTCTAGAAAGAAATATTCCATCAGGATATTTTGATGGTTCTGTAATGAAAACAGAATTATCTATTCATCTGAAATCTGTTTATGGAGAGGGAGATTGGATTAAGAATTACTCTAATAACCAATTATTTTTAAATCATTCATTGATATCAAATCTCAATATTAATTTAGAGGAAATACAAAGAAAGTGTGCACAGTTCTTCTTAAAATATGAGTGGGTAAAAAATACTTATACCTCTACTCAATTAAATGAAAATGAATATCAAGACTCTTTTCATTCCTTAGTACAAAGAGGATATAATCAGAAACGATCCGGAGATGTAGTAGTTAGTTTACAAACCGGTTGGTTATCATCTTACTGGTCCAATGGAGGAACTACACATGGGTCATCTTACAGTTATGATACTCATGTACCACTAATTTTCTGGGGAGGTAGTATATTTCAAGGTCAAACAGACAGAAAAGTTAATATCCGTGACATTGCTCCTACTATTTCTACTATTTTAGGAATTGCTTATCCTAATGGATGTACTGGAAATCCTTTGCCTGAAATTACAGAGTGAAAGAAATAAAATCATCTGATTATTCTGTTTGGATTGGAGATCACTCCTTTTCTAAATTGAATATTTCTGCTTACTCTAAAATTGCAATTTTAGTAGATGAGAATACAAAAAGATATTGTTTTCCAAAACTTCAAAAACTAGAAAATTCCATTGTTATTGAGATTAAATCAGGGGAAGAATACAAGAACATTAACACTTGTAATTTTATTTGGGAACAACTGACAGAGCATAATTTTGATAGAAACTCCTTACTCATTAACCTAGGTGGTGGCGTAATTGGTGATATGGGAGGTCTCTGTGCTTCTACTTATAAAAGAGGAATTGATTTTGTTCAAATCCCTACCACTCTTTTATCTATGGTGGATGCTTCATCAGGAGGAAAAGTAGGAATTAACTTTAATCAATTTAAAAACCACATAGGACTTTTCAATAATCCGAAAGCAGTATTTATTTCCATTGATTTCTTAGAATCACTTCCTGAAAATCAATTAAAATCTGGTTTTGCTGAAGTAGTGAAACATGCCCTTATTTCAGATAATAGTTTATGGAAAAGACTTTTATCAATACCTTTTGTTGATTTAGATTGGGAGGACATTATTGAAACTTCTGTTCATATAAAAAACAAGATTTTTTCAGCTGATCCATTTGAAAAAGGAGAACGGAAAAAACTAAATTTTGGGCATACTTTCGGACATGCAATTGAAAGCTATTATTTAGAAAAAGGAACCCCAATATTACATGGAGAAGCTGTTTTTATGGGAATGATATTGGAAACAGAAATTTCTCATTTGTCGGAAACAGATAAAAATGAAATCAAAAATTACATCCTTTCTAATTTTGCATTACCTTATACTCCGAAAAAATATAATTTGCATAAATTTCTGATAAACGACAAGAAAAACCAATCTGGAAAAATCAATTTTTCTTTATTGAATAAAATAGGGAATTGTACTATTGATAATCTATTTTCTACTGATGAATTATAAAATTTCACATCCTACAAAAGTGGTAGAATGTGAAATTGACTTACCTTCTTCCAAAAGTATTTCTAATCGTTTACTTTTAATTCAAGCACTTTGCAAAGACAGTTTTACAATTGAAAACCTATCTAATTCTGACGATACTAAATCTTTACAAAAGGCACTAAATTCTACTGAAGAAATAATTGATATTGGGGCTGCAGGGACTTCTTTTCGTTTCTTGACTTCTTACCTTGCCACCTTAGTTGGTAAGGAATTTATTTTGACAGGAAGTGATAGAGTGAAAAAAAGGCCCATAAAATATTTAGTAGATGCTTTACAAAAAATAGGAGCAGATATTAGTTATTTGGAAAAAGATGGTTTTTCCCCTTTAAGAATTAAAGGAATAGAATTAAAAGGTGGTGAAGTAAGTATAGATGGTGGAGTCAGCTCCCAGTTTATTTCGTCACTATTATTAATTTCTCCTACTTTAGAAAGAGAATTAACGCTAATTATTTCTTCTGAAATTGTTTCGAAACCTTATATTGAAATGACTTTAAAATTAATGAAACAATATGGAGTTTCTTATACTTGGATTGGAAATAAAATTGAGATTAAATCTCAAAAATATGTTGCAAAAAAATGTAGTATAGAAGCAGATTGGTCGGCATCATCTTTTTGGTTTCAAATTGCGTCACTTTCAGAAAAATGCAACATTAAACTAAACGGACTTTCCGAGAATTCTATTCAGGGGGATAAAAAAGTTATGGACTTATTTGAAGAATTGGGAGTGTACTCTGAATTTGAAAATAACTCTTTAATCTTAACAAAAAGTGTAAATTCTTCTTTTCCAAAAGCAATAGACTTACTAGATAATCCGGACCTATACCAACCTTTAAAATGCACTCTTTTTGCTAAAGGTGTAAATGCAAAATTCTCAGGAGTAGAAACCTTAAAAGACAAAGAAACAAATAGGATAGATGCAGTAGAAAAGGAATTGAAAAAACTCACTTCTTCTAAAATAATTGAAACTTATAAAGACCACAGAATGGCTATGAGTTTTGCTCCACTTTGTTTAAATTATGGAGAATTACAAATAAATGATGTGGAAGTGGTAAGTAAATCTTATCCTAATTTCTGGGAGGATTTACAAAAAGGAGGATTTAAAATAAATCTCTTAACTGACTCAAACAACTAATTTCGAAAGCTATATTTTCTTGATGTGATATTTTTTCAGGATTAAAATAAACTCCATCTATTCCGTAATTCTGACAACCTAAAATATCTACTGTTAAGTCATCACCAATATAAATACATACTTCAGAAGTAGCTTTTACCTGAGAAAGTGCAAATTCAAAAATTTTAGGATTTGGTTTTTTTACTCCTATTTGTTCGGAAGTAATTATTTTGTCAAAGTATTTTTCTAAGTTAGAATATTTTAGTTTTATGTGTTGCACTTTTTCAAATCCATTTGTAATTATATGTAAGTTGTATTTTTCAGACAAATATTCTAACACTTCAATAGTATATGGGAATAATTTATTTTTTTTAGGACATATATCTACATAGTCTTCCCCAATTTTTTCGGCAAGTATTGGGTCTATTATATTATAATCGGAAAGTGTTCTTTGAAATCGTTCTCTTCTCAAGTCCTTCTGAGAAATTTTGTTTACTCTGTACAAATCCCACAATTGTTCGTTATGAACTTTATATTTCTTTATAAATTCTTCATAATCCGTAATTCCTTTATCATAAAGATTAAATTTATTACATATCTCTAATAATGTATTATGTGAATTAAATTCAAAATCCCAAAGAGTTCTATCAAGATCAAAGAAGATATGTTTTACCATTTTAACTACATGAAGTTAAAACAACTGAAAGGATTAAGGACCAAATTACCACAGAACTCATAAGAATTGGAACTGTTTTTTTCTTTTCAGGGAAAAATCGGAGAGCTATTAGTGTTCCAATCGGAATGGATAATAAAATAGGTGTTATGGCAGCAATTCCATATACTCCGTATTTTCGGGCTGTTTTTATAGTGATAACTTCTTGTACTCCTCTTTTTTTCGTTCTTTTTATTTTCTTCTTTTTAGGGAATAATCTGTTTATTTTATTGCTTAAAGCAGAGAATAGAAAAACACCAAGTCCACCACCTACTATCGAAAATATTAATGTTTGAATAAAATTAAAATCATATTGATATGCCGATATTGGAATAGCGATCATAAATTTGAATCCACTTAAGGAAATAACAACTAATATTTTTAGAATATTTGACATATATATCTTTGTATCTCTTAACGAAAAATTATTTTTAAGGTTTGCTAAATTGGTGAAAAAATGAATGTAAATAACGGAAAGCTACTTTAAATCTAATTAATTTAGATTTTCTCTCCAAATGCTAGGTCTCCTGCATCTCCCAAACCAGGTACAATATAGGATTGTGAAGTCATTTCTTGGTCAATAGCTCCAACCCATAAAGTGCAGTTTTGGGTAGGGATATTTCGTTTCACATAATCTATTCCTTCTGATGAGGCAATAATTGCTACTATATGTATATGTTTTGTTTTGCCTCTACTGAGTATGGCTTCCATTGCCAAAATCATGGAAGATCCAGAAGCCAGCATAGGATCACAAAGTATTAGGATTTTATCATCTAATTTTGGGGAGGACATATATTCAATCTTAATTTCGAAATCTCCTCCTTTTTTGTGTTTTCTGTAAGCAGAAATAAAAGTATTATCCGAACTATCAAAATAATTTAGGACCCCTTGATGAAGCGGAAGTCCTGCTCTAAGTATAGTGGAGAGTACTGGTTTTTCTGTCATTAAACTTTCTGTGGAAATACCGAGTGGAGTAGTGATGTCCTTATTTTCATACTCCATTTTTTTACTTATTTCATAAGCGAAAACCTCTCCAATTCGTTCAATATTTCTTCTGAAACGCATGGAATCTTTCTGAATATTTATATCTCTTATCTCTCGGATAAAATGATTAAATATTGAATTTTTTTTTCCTAAATTTATGACTTCCATAATGTTCTAATTTTCCAGTTTTTATTCCTATGTAATATTGTTTTCTATTCTGTAAACTTACAAAAAATTCCTTACAATTTCTTTGAGAGGAAGTATTCCCTTAGTATACTCAATAGATGGGCCAGCACACCAAACAGTTTTGTAGGTACTGCTAAAAGCAGCATTTTCTACCGATTTCATTCCTTTAAAATAGGTAATCATTTTCACCCATTTTTTTAGTTTTTTGTTTTTATTCAGAATTTTTTCCAACCAATTTTGTGTTGTTCCTGTTTGTTGTACATAAGGAGTGTTGATTACCGTACAAGGAGTTCCAGAAATTTTAGTTGTAAAAACTATATCTTCTTTTCCGTAATCTACACATGCTTGTTTGTACTGTTCTGAAATATGAGCTTCTTCACAAGCAATAAAAGGAGAACCTATGGAAATCCCTGAAAAACCAATTTCTAATATCTCTGTAATTCCCTGTTTTGTTCCTATTCCTCCTGCCGAAATAATTGGCAGATTACAATTTTCGGAAATAATATCGAATAGTTCCTGAGGAGTTAGTTTTCCAGCATGTCCTCCTGCATTTTTGTTTACTGCTATTACTGCATCTGCTCCTAGTTCTTCTACTTTTTTAGCGTATGTTTCTTCTATTACATCACAAAAAACTTTAATTCCTTTTGGTTTGCATTTTTCAATTACATTTCTGGGACTTCCAAGTGAGGTAATGATGAAATCAACTTCTAATTTCACACAACTTTCCAGTTGCTTTTCTAGTTTTATATTTGATTTGTTTACAATTAAGTTGATACCTAATCCTCCAGAAGTTGTTTTACTTCTTATCTCATTTATTGCAATTTCAAACTCCTCTATCGTTCGGAAATTAAGTGCAGGAATACAAGCTGCAATACCAGAATTCATAGCCTCAATCATCATTTTAGTATTGGTAACTAAAAACATAGGAGCCATTATTATTGGGTGTTCTACATTTAGTATATCATTTATTCTTCTCATCTTAAAATTTATATCTTAATTGTATTTTTAATTCTGTTAATTTATTTCCTTCTATCTCCTCCCATCCGCTTTTTATTATATCTCTATCATCATATATAGTTTCCGAAAGTTTGATCCAAAGGTCGGTATTTTTTATGATATTATACTTTAGTAACACGTAAATTTTCTTTCCCTTCCCATAAAAAGAAGGAATAGAATATCCGTAAAGCACATCATTTTCATAAGCATAAATTCTACTGTCGTAACTTTCAGTATTAAAATATGTATATCTTAAACTAAATGATAATTTGGAAAACATTGGTTTAAACTTAACATCCTGATACATCATAAAACCATTTTCTGTTCCTTCAGGAAGATCTACCTTACTTATTTCAACCCTATTTTTAAACGACCAATTTTCACCCTCCTTAAAAGCAGCATTAAAACGATATACTTGTTTTGTTTTTAGTCCAATAATAGGAGAGTTTATATCTTCTAAATTAAAGTTTTCTTCTTTACTTTCTTTCTTGTAACGGAAATATAAATTAGTATTTCTGTTTATTTTATAGTCTGTTTGTATAAAGTAATCTTTTCCATAACTATTTGTATTCGTATAATACCGTAACCATGGGTATTTATAGAAATCTACATAGGTTCTTATTTTCCATTTTAAGTTTGGTTTAAATTCAATAGCACTATAAAACCCTTTTTCGTTTTGTGTTTCGCTTTCTGCAAATGAATTTGCATAATTGTTCTGGAAATCTCGATCATAATCTCGGTACATAAAGGCTGCCGAAAGTGTTTTATCCAAACCAATTAATACACCATGTAATTGTGCCGTACCTCCGTTTTTGCTTCTTCCATATTCTCCAAAAAAATTAAAGTTTCGGTACAAATACTGATAGTCGGAAGCGATAATGTCATTACTATTTGTATTCAAATCAAACTGATTGTAAGTTCTTAAATTTCTGTCAATATCTCCAAAAGTATGATTGTTTATGTAGGAAAGTCCCCAATTTAATTTTCCTATTTTGTAGTTAGAGTGCAATCCGAAATGTTGTTCTTTTATGGCGTCCTTATCAAGTAATTCATTTTCTGTTCGGTGCATTCCGCTATTTTGTAAAGAGGTGTAAACAAGATTTTCCGCTTCAGTAGTGTCTGTAATATTGGCATCCACCGAATTGTAGGAATAAAACGAGATTAAATCCCAATTTTTAGTTAAATTTAATTTTATACTCGTTCCTCTAAAAAACCTATTTTCATCTGAGGAAGTGTGAGGTCTTATAATGTTTCCTGTTTTTTGTATTCCAATTACTTCAGATGATTTCCCGAAACCAATTCCACCAAAAATAGAAATTCCTTGTCCGAATTTAACATTATAATCTCCAATTATTGCTGTTTCTATTTTCCCAATATTCCTTATTCTTAGGTGTGCAGAATAAAAATCGTATCCATATTTCTGATGATCTCCAAAAAAAGTTTCTCCTTTATCTTTCTCGGCTGTTATTCCTGCTTGCAGATATTTATTACTTAATCGGTATCGAAATAAAGATTTATTATTACTTCCCAAATAGTGTTTTTCTCCTTCTTCATCTTCCAGATATCCCTTCTGATTTTGCAGAGTTATTTCATCTCTTAAAAGCATATATTGTTCTATGTTTCCAAAAATATTATGAGTATTTATGGGTTCAGATATCCTTATAAAAGGAAGAAGTTGTTTTATAGTGTTTATATTGTAAGTGCTGATACTTTGTAGTTCTAAATAGGAAATAAGTTTTCCGTTCTTCTGTATGTGAGAGAACAGTTTTTCAATTTGAAAAGAGTTTAGAATGTGTAAGTTTTGTAAATCTTCTTTATTACAATTATTCAGATTTATGGGATTTCTGTAATAGAATTCTAAACCTTCATAAAGTTCTGTAAAATCAATTTCTTCTTCTGAATTCTCAGCAATTTCTTCTACTATTTGTTCTAAGAAAACAGATTTTTCTTCTACATTTTGAGAATAAGAGGGATTATAAAAAAGTAAAATAAATAATATGAAAACACTCTTTTTCATATTCCAAGTTTAAAAGGAAGTGCTTAAAGAAAACTGGCTACTGAACCCTAAAGTTTCATGGTGATATGTTGCAATATCTACCCTATATTTTTTGTAGGAGTAAGCAAAACCAAAAGTGTTTTTATTATTTTTACTATTGTATCCTGTTCGTAAAAACATCTGGTCTATTATTTCATATTCCAAACCACATTTCACACTCATCTCATTATAATCTGCGTTTTCTCCTTCTGTATATAAGTTTACTTTTTGGTTTACTTTATATAGTAATCCTACTGAAATGGTGTTGTCAAGAGTATTGTTTTCTGTAAAGTTAAAAGGATTATTAAGATGAGCTCCCATTGTTAATTGTCTGTTCAACTCTTTCTGCATTCCTATTTCAAAACTTACAAAACCAATATTTTCCAGCTTATCAATGTGAGTATTGTAATAATTTATCTTAATTCCAGAATTAAAAGTCTGACTTAATTTTTTGGAAAAAGAAATCCCCATCTTGTTTTCGTTATACAGATTAAATCCATATTGATGAACGCTTAGTCCGAAAACTCCACCATTAGTTGGTATTGCAATCAGCGCAGTTTTACTGTTTAATTCCTTTAGTCCAAATTTGTTTTCTAAGGAAAGTCCCAGTGAAATTCTGTCAATATTTGTGGCTCCCGCAATGTTTCCATCAATACTCCAAACTCCAGAAAGTGTGGCATTACAATCTCCTATTCCACCAGATTGTACAGAGGAATTAAAGTTGTTTTGTCCAACAGAAATAAGTTGAAGAAACAGGAATAATATGCTAAAAAAAAGAGACTTCATTTCAGTCCACAATTTACACTTTTAATTAAAGCAATTACGGATAATATTATTCATCTTTTCACTTTTCTTTTCATTTTGTTTTGCCAAATGAAGTTGGTTTCGGGATCTTACCAAATTCTGCTTTCTGTAAGATGTTTTATAGTATTTATTTTCATTCAAATAATCCTGTAAAAACCGAATTCCTTGTTCCAGAAAAATGATTTCTACAGAGAAAACTAAATTTTCAATTTCAGTTGAGTTTAAATTTTCAGCATTTATATTTAAATACTCTTTTGTAAACTCTTCAAAATAATCTAGTTTAAAATTCACCTTCTCTAAATCGGATTCCTCTTCATTTTCCGAAACACAAATGGTTCGTATTGCATCCGAAAAATCATTTAAAATTATTCCTGGCATTATAGTGTCTAAATCAATCATACAAATTGATTTCCCACTTTTATCAAATAAAATATTACTTATTTTTGGATCGTTATGACAAACTCTTTTATCTAGTTTTCCTTCTAAAATAAGGTTTTGAATTCTATTACATTTTTGTCCATTTTCCAAAATATAGTTAATTTCAACCTTACATTCTTCCTTCAATTTTATGTCTGAATTGTCTAAACCTTTTACAAAATTTTGAAAAATAATTTGAGTGTTATGAAAATTTGGAATTGTTGTATGTAGTTTCTCCACAGGAAAATCAATAAAACTTTTATGAAAGTGAGCAAGTGTCTTCCCACATTCTCTCACCAATTCAATATTACTTGCTTTTCTGTGAGTAGTACTTCCATCAATAAAATCAAAAGCCCTCCAATATTCATCTTTGTGTTTTATAAGAGATTCTCCTTTTTTACTTTGTATTATGTTTAGAGTTTTCTCTTTTTTCTGATCTAAAAAGGAAGTAGAGCTTTGTATGTTCTCCATCAATTCTACAGGATTTGTAAAAACAAATGTATTTATCTTCTGAACTATATACTTATTACTTGTAGTTGTTACAAGATAAGTAGAGTTTATCAGTCCGTTTTCAATTATGTTTACGGATTGAAAATCACCTTGAATTTGAAATTTTTCTAATACTTCCTCCATAAATTTTTTGGATAATTTTTATTTTCTAGTGATAATTCTACTGATAATTTATCTTCTTTATAGCTCATTCCTATCCATTTTTCATTGCTTTGTAAAACTTTCACTTTTTCTTTTCCTCCTTTTATGAGTTTGTTTACCACCATTGGTATGAAAAATTCCTTACTTTCATTATTTATGTTTTCTTTCAGAAATAGTTCTAATTCCTCATTTAAATGACTAATGAAGTTTGATTGAAACCCCCACATGTTCATGGATACTATTGTGTCTTTTTCATGTGTACTAAAATTGGAAATTCCAATCTCCTCTTTAATATTTTCTAAATAATTGTCAGAGTTGAAACTACAAATACCTCTGTTTACACCTCCATTTTCAGAAAGCGTATTTTCTAATGTATACCCTACCATATAATAGGACTCTTCTTCTTTTATTAAATTCTCATAAAGTGTTTTATAAGAAGTTTCTCCGTAAAAATCATCCGCATTTATTATTGTAAAAGGACCTTCTATTTCTTTTTTACAACACCATATTGCATGAGCCGTACCCCATGGTTTTGTTCTCTTTACATTAGAATATTGTTCTGGGAGGCTACCCACTTCTTGGAAAACATATTCAACTTTTATTTTATCTTTTATGTTTTCAGATAATTCAGATAAATATTTTTTATATTCTTTCTGTATAATGAATACTACTTTTCCAAAGCCTGCTTTTATTGCATCATATATTCCAAACTCTAACAGATAGGAGTTTTGTATTCCAATTTTCTCAAATTGTTTTAGTCTTCCATATCTACTGGAGTTACCAGCTCCCATGATTATTAAGGTAGGGGTCATAAATAAAAAAGGTCCCAATTAGGAGACCTTTATTTTTAATTTGTTCTGAATTTGTATTCGTGAACTGTCAAATCGTCATTTGCTTTTACAATTTTACTTTTCAAGTTTTCTTTATAAGAAGTAACTTTTTGGTGTATCTCCTCATTGTCAGTTGAAAGTATTTGAGACGCCAGTATTCCTGCGTTTAACGCTCCATCTAGTCCAACGGTTGCTACTGGTATTCCAGGAGGCATTTGTAGAATAGAAAGGATAGAATCCCATCCATCTATAGAAATTGAAGATCTACACGGCACCCCAATTACGGGTACTGTTGTAAATGCTGCGACTACTCCTGGCAAATGAGCTGCCCCTCCGGCTCCCGCTATTATTACTCTTATTCCGTTTGCACGAGCATTTGTTGCAAAATCTTCTACCATTTCTGGTGTTCTGTGTGCTGAAAGTGCATTGATTTCAAATGGAATTTCCATTTCATTTAAAAGTTCTGCTGCTTTTTTCATTACAGGCATATCGGATGTACTTCCCATTATTATACTTACTACTGCTTTCATCTTTTTTTTTTTTAATTAAGCAGCAAATATATTGATTTATTCTATAATAATTTTCTATTCTACAGTTCCATCATTAATCTTTCCATTTCCTGATGACATAAATCAATATTCGTTCTACTTATTCTGTGTGGTTTTTTTTGCTTGAAAATATAATAAAAGTATATTAATTTTTTTCCTTGTCTTAATACACCCTTGTTCTTCAAATATATTTTTCAATGACACATTATATATAGGTATCATTTATTTTTATATCTTTCTTTCTGTTTGTTTTATTTTTTCTCTAGAATAATATACATTTGGATTCACTCTTCTCTTTTTTTATCTTCATATAGATAGAGTTTCTTTATTTTTGAGTGAAAAACAATATTTAATTATTAAAATCAACGAAATTGATATTGTACTTTCTCCTCAATATACCCATTTTTCTCTATTTTTTTAACAAAATAACATGCTTTCATTAATCAACATAACACTTATCTTCCTGATATTCAGTCGTATGAAAATAGATGGTAATTTAATTTAAAAAAAACATAAAAGAAACTTCCATTTGAAAAATCATTATAAATTTGCGACCTCTTTAAACGAATGGTAATATACCTTTAAGTTTAGATGAGAAAAAGTTCTTTAAAATAATAAATTAAAATATTTTCAAATAATCATTGCGGATTTAATATTTATATTACTTTTGCAGTCCTTTTTGAAAAACATTTATTGTTTTAGAAGGAAGTTCTTTGAATTAATGAAGATAAAATCAAGAGATTAAACACACATCATAAGTCAAGTCAAACTTTTTTTACAACGGAGAGTTTGATCCTGGCTCAGGATGAACGCTAGCGGTAGGCCTAACACATGCAAGTCGAACGGTAACATATCTAGCTTGCTAGATGATGACGAGTGGCGAACGGGTGCGTAACACGTATACAATCTACCTTTAACTGAGGGATAGCCCAGAGAAATTTGGATTAATACCTCATAGTATTATTTTAAGGCATCTTATTATAATTAAAACTCCGGTGGTTAAAGATGAGTATGCGT
>JABGSE010000041.1 GCA_018647945.1 Flavobacteriales bacterium
AACCATCCATTAATGTAACTTTACTTCCTAATTTTATAAAATCAATTTCGGAAGTATTTACTGTAAGTTCCACCTCCATATTTCCGTTTCTTATTACGTCAATTACAGGACTTCCCATATTTACATTTGATCCTATATCTGTATAAGATCTTGAAATGACACCATCAAAAGTGGAACGAATTGTATATTTTTTTAATTTCTCCTCATCTGATTTTATAGATAAGTATTCTGCCATAATTCCTTTTGAGATGATGAAGTTTTTTTCTTTTGATGTAGAGGTTTCAGGGAGATCTCCAATAGGGGAGTTAAAAGAAATAGAATTAAAAAATACATCCCATTTTTTGTATTTTGAAGGAAAATCTAGTTTTATATCTGCCAAATTAGAAGAAAGTAAATTCATAAAATTACTTTTTTTGGAATCTGCTAAAAGTTTTATGTCTGTATTTTTTACTCTGAATAATACATCTCCCTTACGGAATTTTGTTCCTTTTTTAATTGAGAAGTTCCCTTCTAACTTTCCGCTAACTTCTGAAGAGATATTGATATTATTTAATGAGACAACTCTACCAGAACTACTTATTTCAGATTGTAAATCAGAATTATTTACTTTGATAACTGATACTGATTTTATCATTTCCTCATGAACCAAAGAGTCTGTAGTTCTTGATGATCTTATTTCTTCTGCATTCTGTTCTCCATAGCTTATTCCCATATCATAACTAACGTATGATACTAATCCGAACATTAGTAAGATGATGATACTTACTATAATAATTAATAGTTTTCTTATTTTCATTTTTTAATTAATTTTTCTATTGTAATCCATAATTTTTCTCCTTCCAAATTTAAGTCAGATTTAAAACCTTCTAATTTCCAGTTAAGTATTGTTTTTCTAATTCCTCCCATTATAATTGTTGCTAATTGTTCTGGGTCTATATCATTTCTTATTTCATTATTCTTCTGTCCTTCTTTTAATAGTTCAATTATTTTCTTTGACCTTTGTTTCATTATTTTGGATACTATTGAAGACAATACACTAGAATATTGGAAAGAAGTTTCTGAAAATATTATCATTACAATGGCAGGATTTTTTTTAATATGATCAAACTTAAATTTAAGAATTTTTTGAAATTTCTCTAGTGAAGATTGGTTAGAATTCAATATTTTGAATATTCCACTTTTAATGATCTCTCTGTGAAATAGGAGTAGTGATTTTAAGATTTCTGTTTTGTCTTTAAAATGACGATAAAGTGCTGGTTCTGAGAACGACATTTTCTCTGCTAAATTTTTGATGGTAAGATTTTGTATCCCTTTTCTTCCTATCAAATCTTTTGATGCGTCAATTATTTCTATTTGCCTTTCTGTAAAATTCATGACGCAAATATATAAAGTTAGTTAACACTAACTAACATATTCTAAAATAAAAAAACGGAACTATTTAAATGTTCCGTTTTAAAAAATAATATGGATTTATAAACTTTCTTTATAAATCAACAACTTCTTCTTCAATATTTCCAAATCCATTAAATATTTCTCTTATTTCTTCTGAGGATGGTCTTACAGCATTAACAGAAATGACATTTCCATCCGGATCAAATAACATAAATCGTGGTATACTATTTATTGCGTAGTCTT
This sequence comes from Flavobacteriales bacterium, assembly GCA_018647945.1. Taxonomy (GTDB): domain Bacteria; phylum Bacteroidota; class Bacteroidia; order Flavobacteriales; family BACL11. The sequence goes on from JABGSE010000041.1 coordinate 1,636, forward strand.
TCATTATTTGACTCTGCCATCCATCTGTTGAGATTAACTGAACTCCTCCCATATCTTTCTCATTAATCATATCTATCCATTTTTGTTTTGCTTTTTCAACATCCACAGAGACACTCATAAATATAATATTTGCATCATGATAATCTTTTTCTAGCTGTATTAGAAATGGTATTTCATATTTACATGGCCCACACCAAGTAGCCCAAATATCTACATATACATAACTTCCTTTGAAGTCAGATAATGAAACCATGTTACTATCTATATCAGGATATGTAAAGTCAATTGCAGATTCACCTGCCTTTGGAACGTTTTGAACTTGTTCATGTCTTTTTAGATAATATTCTCTTGCTTGATTCATCCATGCTAATTCTGCATCATAGAACTTTGTATTATTCATATTTATTCTTTCAAGTTCTGCTATCATAGGATTAAAAAAACTATCAAATGAAGCTGACAATTCTTCTACTGTTGAGTTATACACATCAGGTGAGAAGTTAGAGTTCTCTTGGTATAAATATTTCCACGCCAAGAAATTACTCTCCTCAGAATCTGTATAAGCGATTGTTTCATCAAATTTTTTGGTATTAATTGTAATATGAATGGTGTCATCAGGATTGTAATACATAGCGGTTGTTTCCATTCCATGATGAAAAGTTAAGTATCCAGAACTGTCTAAAGGGAAAGTTAAATTGAATTTTCCAATCCAATCTACATAAGTAGTAATGGAAGTATCTCTTGTGAAAAATCTAGCTTCTCTGTTTATTGGCCATGTTATTTTACCACTAATCACAACTTGACTAATTGTTGGAATTTTTGCAACAACTGTTTCTTCTGTCTCTATTTCAATTTCTTTCTCAACTATTTGTTTAGTTACTTTTACATCTATTTCAACTTTTTCCTTATTAATGTTTAAGTAGCTAAGAGTCGCTATTGAAATGACAATTAATAAAGCGGTCAGATTATTTATATTTTCTTTCATAATATTTAATTTTCGTCAAATATAGAAAATATTTTTAAATTACTTATTTTCCGATACAGAACTTCCCAAAGATGTTTCCTAAAAGAGTGTCGGTAGTTACTTCTCCGGTTATACTACCTAAGTGAAAGAGTGCTTGTCGGATATTTATAGATAAAAAATCTCCTGAAATACCAGATTCCATTCCATTTATTACTTCTTCTATTTCGTTTAAGGTAAGTTGTAATTCTTCAAAATGGCGGAGGTTGGTTACAATACTTTCGTTATCCGATATTGCGGAAGTATTTACAAAGTTGAGTAGTGTTTTTTTCAAGTCTTCAATTCCAACTCCACTTTTTGCCGAAATGGAAATAGAGTTTTCGTTTAGTGTAAAATCCTTAGTTATATCTGTTTTATTTACTACTATTAAAACTTTTTCCGAATAGGTTTTTTTTATTTTTTCTAACTCTAAAATTTGATCTTCTATATTTTGTGTTACATCTAGCAGGAATAATATAATTTTAGATTGATTTGCTTTATCAAACGATTTTTTAATTCCCATATTTTCTATGGTATCTGTAGTGTTTCTTATACCTGCAGTGTCTATAAACCGAAAATTAAATCCTTCAATTATTAGGGAATCTTCAATGGCATCTCTTGTAGTTCCTGCTATATCCGACACTATTGCTTTGTCTTCATTCAATAAACAATTTAATAGGGTAGATTTTCCAACATTAGGAGCTCCAAGGATTGCAACTGGAATTCCATTTTTTATTACATTTCCTAAACTAAAGGATTCTATTAATTTACTTAAAGCTATTTTTATTTCTGATAGTAATTCTAAAAACTTTCCTCTATCAGCAAATTCTACATCTTCTTCTGCAAAATCAAGCTCTAGTTCTATTAAGGATGCAAAATCAATAAGTTGTGTTCTTAATTCTTGTAATTTGTTTGAAAAACCTCCTCTCAGTTGGTGCATTGCGGTTTGGTGTGCTGCTGCGCTTTCCGATTCTATTAAGTCTGCTATCGATTCTGCTTGAGACAAATCAAGTTTACCGTTTTTAAAGGCTCTCATACTAAATTCTCCAGCAGTTGCTAATCTACATCCCTGTTCAATTAGTATCTGAATTATTTTATTTTGTATATATACTGATCCATGGCAAGAAATTTCAACGCTTTCTTCTCCTGTAAAGGATTTACCATCTTTAAAAATGCTAAGTAATACTTCATCAATAATTTTCTTATTTTGTTGTATAGTTCCGAAATGTATACTTTGAGATTTAGATTTACTAATATCTTTACTGAATATTTTATTACAAATAGAAATAGAGTGTTTTCCGGAAATTCGGATAACAGCAATAGCACTCATTCCTCCTCCTGTTGTAATGGCACAAATAGTATCTTCCGGATTAAAATAATTCATTATGCAAAAGTATTTAAAATCCTTTGTAAAATGCTATTTTCTAGTAGTTTTGCAAACCAATTTAACAAACAAATAAATAATGAGTGTATTAGTAAATAAAGATTCGAAAGTAATTGTACAAGGTTTTACAGGTACAGAAGGTACTTTTCATGCCGGACAAATGATAGAGTATGGAACCAATGTAGTGGGAGGTGTTACTCCAGGAAAAGGAGGTCAAACTCACTTGGATAGACCTGTATTTAATACCGTAACTGAATCGGTTGAAAAAGTAGGAGCTAATACTACCTTAATATTTGTTCCGCCAGCATTTGCTGCAGATGCTATTATGGAAGCTGCTGAAGCAGGAATTAAAGTAATTATTTGTATTACGGAAGGAATTCCTACAAGAGATATGATTATGGTAAAAGAATATTTATCGGATAAAGATTGTACTTTGGTTGGACCTAACTGTCCGGGAGTTATTACTCCTAATGAAGCGAAATGTGGTATCATGCCAGGCTTTGTTTTCAAACAAGGTAGAATTGGTGTAGTTTCAAAATCGGGTACTTTAACTTATGAAGCAGCCGACCAAGTGGTAAAAGCAGGTATGGGTATTTCTACTGCTATTGGTATTGGTGGTGATCCGATTATTGGTACTACAACTAAACAAGCTGTTGAGTTATTTATGAACGATCCAGAAACAGATGGTATTATTATGATTGGGGAAATAGGCGGACAATTAGAAGCCGATGCTGCCAAATGGATTAAAGAAAACGGAACAAAACCAGTAGTTGGTTTTATTGCAGGAAAAACTGCACCTGCTGGTAGAACAATGGGACATGCTGGTGCTATTGTTGGTGGAGCAGAAGATACTGCAGAAGCTAAAATGGATATTATGAGAGAGTGTGGTATTACTGTTGCTGAATCTCCTGCGGAAATAGGAAAATTAATGGCCGAATTAATGGGAGTTACTTCTTAAATATAGATACTAGAGAAATTAGATTATAAAAATCTCGCTAGATAAAAAATCAGAAGCCAGAAAATATAAAGATTTCTCCAGATGAAAAAAAATAGGAGTCAGCACAAACAATTTTTCCGTTAGTAAACATAATCCTCTCGCAAATTAGCGCTCATCTTTCTACAACAGCAACAATCTTTTTGTATTTTTGAACATTAAAATGTAAACAATGAAATTATTAGAAGAAAAGACCGTAATTATTACCGGAGCTAGTAGAGGGATAGGAAAAGGTATTGCAGAAGTGTTTGCCGAGCATGGAGCAAATATTGCGTTTACTTACCGCTCATCAGAAGAAAAAGCTAAGGATTTAGAGCAGGAACTTTCTGTAAACGGATGTATAGTAAAAGGATATAAGTCGGATGCATCTGATTTTGATGCTGCACAACAATTAGCGACAGATGTTTTAGAAGAATTCGGTTCTATTGATGTATTAGTAAACAATGCCGGGATTACAAAAGATGGTTTATTAATGCGTATGTCGGAAGAAGATTTTGATAGGGTAATGGACATTAATATGAAATCTGTTTTCAACATGACTAAAGCAGTATTGAAACCAATGCTGAAACAAAGAAAGGGATCTATTATTAATATGAGTTCGGTAGTTGGTGTAAAAGGAAATGCCGGTCAGGCAAACTATTCTGCATCAAAAGCAGCAATTAACGGATTTACAAAATCTACTGCCTTGGAGTTAGGTTCTCGTAATATTAGGTGTAATTCTATTGCTCCTGGTTTTATTGAAACAGAAATGACAGAAGCTTTAGGGGAAGATCAAGTAAACGAATGGAGAAATTCTATCCCTTTAAAAAGAGGGGGTACTACTGAAGATATTGCAAATGTAACTTTGTTTTTAGCTTCCGATATGTCGGATTATGTTACAGGGCAAGTTATTAATGTTTGTGGAGGGATGCTAACATAAACTTATGTTTGGTATTACAACAGAATTATCAATTTATTATAGCATAATCTGCATCCTTTTAGGTGTAGTTTATGCTTATTTTTTATACCGAAAAAATAATTTTGAAAGTAAAACACTTACTTCTGTATTGTTTGTGTTTCGTGCTCTGGTAGTTTCTGTTTTATCTTTTTTATTACTTAATCCGCTTACTAATATTCTGGAAACAACAGAAGAAAAACCAATAGTTATCTTGGCACAAGATGCTTCTGTTTCTTGCCAAGAATCAGAGGATTTTATTAAATTTACCAAATTACAACAATCTCTATCAGAGAATTTTGATGTATTTGTTTACAACTATTCTGATGAGTTGAGAGAGGGTTTTGTTTCAGAGAAAAAAGGAGTTTCTACTAATATTTCAAAATTGATGGATGAGGTAGATTTAAAATTTTCAGGAAGAAACTTGTTGGGAGTAGTATTAAGTTCGGATGGTTTGTATAATGACGGTTCTAATCCTTTATATCATAAAATTTCAAAATCGATACCTTTTTACACTATTCCTCTAGGAGATACTTCTGTTATAAAAGATGTCAGAATTTCGGATGTATTGCACAATGAAATTTCTTTTTTAGGAAACACTTCTCCCATAGAAGTTCAAATTCAGACCGAAAAATGTAGGGGAGAAAATATAACTGTAAAATTGTATCATCAGTCCAAACTGATTGCTAGTAAAAAAGTAAAGGTAAAAACTGATAATGAATACATTAAAGTTCCTTTTGTAATTGAAAATAATTTTGTCGGCTTGCAGAAATACAGAGTTGAAGTTGGTTCTGTTTCTCAGGAAAATAACACAGCCAATAATTCTTACAAACTTTTTGTTGAGGTATTAGATTCTAGATACAAGATTCTATTTCTTTCAGATGTTTCTCATCCTGATATCTCTGCAATAAAATCGGTTTTGGAAAAAAACAAAAATTATGAATTAGAGATTGAAAGCACTTCAGATTTCACCAAAAATATTGAAAATTATAATTTAATAGTTCTCTTTCATCTTAATAGTCGTAAAACGAATGTTATAGAGAAAATAAAGGAAAGTGATGTTTCTTTATTGATGATTTCAAACTCTATAAATACTTCTTTAATCTCCCAAATTTACAATGGTTTTTCTGTGAGAGGAAAAAGTAAAAGTCAGGAAATTACAACAGAAATGAATACAACTTTTTCAAAGTTCAGTATTTCTCCTTCACTCAGAAACTATATTCAGAACTTACCTCCATTACATTCTCCTTTCGGAACTTATAATTATCCTGCTTCTGCAGAGGTTTTGTTGTATCAGAAAATCGGAATGTACACAACTGAAAAACCTTTTGTTTTATTGGATCAATCTCAAAACAGAAAAATAGGATTAATACTAGGAGAGGGATTGTGGAAATGGAAAATAAATGATAGAAAAGAAGGAGAATTTCACAAAAATTTTGAGGAGTTAATTTCAAAAATCACTCAATATTTGCTAATAAATGAAGATAAAAGTAGATTCAGAATATTTCATGATAAAAAAATATTAGAAGGAAAGAGTATTGTTTTTAAAGCGGAATATTACAATGAAAATTATGAGTTAACTAATACTAAAGAAGTAAGCCAAAAAGTGTTTAATGAAAAAGGTGAGGAGTTCCGTTTTGTGTATTCAAAAAACCAAAATACTTATTTTTTAGATTTAGGAAATCTTGCAGTAGGAACTTATACTTTTAAATCCGCTTATGCTGAAAATTTAGATGTAAAAGAAGGTTCTTTTACTGTTGTTCCGAAACAATTGGAAGGAAATATTATCAGGGCAAATCATCAAATTCTATATCAACTTTCCAAGGAAAGCAATGCTGTTATGTTTCCAGAGTTTAACATTGAAAATATTATAAATCAATTTAATGAAAGTCCATTAAATAAAACAGTACTTCATACAAGTAAAAAAACGACTTCTGTAATTAATAAAAGTTGGATTTTAATTTTACTTCTTTCTTTATTGAGCGGAGAATGGTTCGCAAGAAAGTTTAACGGATTTTATTAATTATTCCCTTGAAATTCTTGAATCTTTTTAGCAGTTAACTGAATTGCTAAACATTCATTTGGAAATGTTTGCTGACTAGAATTAAACCAAATAAAACCAGTTTCATCAACTGCTTCCCACTCAAAAGTTGAGCTAGTTGCAATTGACCAAAATAAAGTAGCGGTTGTAAAATATTCGTCAAGACAATTTGGAGCGTCCAATGTACCAATAAATCCATTATTATTATATTGGGACCCAATCATACTTCCATTTACATAGAATTTAATACTTTGCACTCCATTACTTCCTAAAAGAAATGCGGCATTTGGGTCTAAGTAAAAAACAATATCGGAACTGTAATCGCAACTGTTGTTGTCATAATCAGCTTGGTTATTATAGTTTATTGCGTCAGAATCCATACATCCTAAAACTGGCTCTTCACAGGAATTTATCACACAAGAATTAAGTGTAAATAAAGCAATACTTATTAATAGTAAATTTCTCATTTTATTTTTATAATTTAGTTGACCACAAATATACAAAAAATGAATGATTGGAACCAACTTCCGCTTTTTCGTTTAATAATTCCATTTATTTTAGGAGTATTAACAGAAATATTTTTTTCTATTCAGTTTAATTTTATTCTGATTGGAGTTTGTATTTCTGCTTGTATGTTGCTTTTTTCTGCTTGGAAAAATACCTTTAAATGGAACTTTATTTTTGGAGCTTCAACTTATTTAATCTTTTATTTATTAGCTATTTTACTGACTAATACTATAAATCCATTAAACGATAAAGTACATTATTCTCTTTTCGAATCAAAATATTATGAAGTAAAATTATTAGAAGATATTGTAGAAAAACCTAATTCCATAAAAGCAGAAGTAGAAGTTAAATTTTGTTTTGTAAAAGGAGAGAAAATACAATCTTCCGGTAAAATAATTCTCTATTTTCAGAAAAATTTTGCTGTTGAGTCACTCATTTATGGAGATCATATTTTAATCAATACAAATTTTCAAGAAATTGATTTACCAACAAATCCTTCACAATTTAATTACAAACAATACCTTGAAAATAATGGGATTTTTCATCAAGCATATTTAATAACAGATAAATGGAAAAAGACAAATGTCAACACTGGGATTTGGGTAAAGAAATTGGCCTTAAAATTAAGAAGAGATGCTTTGGATTTGTTAAGAAATAATTCATTTTCTGATAAAGAACTTTCTGTTGCATCTGCTCTTTTACTAGGTAAAAAAGATTTGTTGGACAGAGAAACAATTTTGACTTATTCAAGTTCGGGAGCCATGCATGTTTTGGCCGTTTCTGGTTTGCATGTTGGAATTATTTATCTTGCATTTTTTTACTTGTTTTTCTTTTTTGATAAATGGAAATATGGGAAATATATTAAAGCAATTTTATTAATTATTATTTTGTGGGGATATGCACTTTTTACTGGTTTATCTCCTTCAGTGTTGCGAGCGGCTACCATGTTTTCATTTATCATAATTGGAGGAGTGTTAAAGAGGAAAACAAATATTTACAACACTCTTGCTGCATCAGCATTCCTGCTGATTATTTTGAATCCAACTATTATTATGAAAGTAGGATTTCAACTGTCATATATTGCAGTTATTGGGATTGTCTATTTACAAGGAAAACTATATAAACTCTTTTATTTCCGAAATTGGTTTTTAGATAAAATTTGGGTGATTACTACTGTTTCAATAGCTGCTCAAATTGCAACATTTCCACTTGGAATGTATTATTTTCATCAGTTTCCAAACTATTTTTTACTCTCTAATTTATTTGTTATTCCACTTGCAACTCTTATTCTGAATATTGCATTACTTCTATTTTCTACTGCTTTTGTCCCATTATTTTCAGAGTATATTGCAATTGTTTTAAGGAAATTAGTTGAGTTATTGAACACTTCAGTAATTTGGGTAGATAGTCTCCCAAATTCTTTAACCTTAGGAATCGATATTAGCTTTTTGGAATGTCTTTTTATTTACTTTTTTCTGATTTTTTTTGTAATTTCTATTTCAAATAAAAAGTTTAGAATTATTCAATTCTCTGTTGTGTTAATGACGCTCTTTATGAGTTTTCAAATTAAAGAAATGAAAGAAATTTATTCTCAAAAAATGATGGTTGTTTATGACATAAAGGATTTTACTGCAATCGATTTTTTTGATGGAGAGAAATGTTATTTTTTATCGGAAGTTGATTTAATAAATGATGAAAATAAAGTGAGATTTAACATACAACACCATAGATGGGAGAAAAACATTGAGGATGTAATTATTGTCTCAAAAAATATTCGTGTGGATAATTTCAGAAAACACAATGATGTTACACAGTTTTTTAGTCACACTATATTTTTCCCTAAATCTGACGTAAAATTTATAGATAAAACTCATTTTAATTTTGTAATTATAAGTAAGGAATTTGATTATTCATTAGATAATTTATTTAAAGAAATATCCTCTGATTTAGTTATTTTAGATTCATCCTTATCCTTTTACAAGAGGAAAGAAACTCTAAGTTTTTTTAAAGAAAATGGAATCAAATATTATGATGTGAAAGAGAGGGGAGCCTTTGTAATAAACTTAAATTAAATATATGTATTTTTGTTTTCAGAAACCGAAAATATGTCATTCAATAAAATAGATGAAATAAGAGAAGATTTTGAGAAATCAAAAATTGATTTTACAAATTTGCCAGATAGTCCAATGGATCTGTTTTCCAATTGGTTTTCTCAAGCTTTGGATGCTGATAAGGACAATGCAATTTCATTTGTTTTGTCTACTGTTTCTCAGGAAAATATTCCTTCCTCAAGAGTTTTGTTAATGAGGAAAGTGGATGAAAATGGTTTTACATTTTTCACAAATTACGATAGTTCAAAATCAAAAGATATAGAAAATAATCATTTTGTTTCTATTAACTTTTTTTGGAATAAGTTGGAAAAACAAATCCGAATTATCGGTAAAGCAATTAAAGTTCCTGCGGAAGATTCGGATACTTATTTTAATAGCCGTCCAGAAAATAGTAAAATTGGAGCTGTAATTTCTAATCAAAGTTCAATTATTGATTTTAATTTAGATTTTGAAGAATTGATTTCGGAACTAGATTTAGAAAAACAAGCAATTGAAAGACCAAAAAATTGGGGAGGGTATAAGGTGATTCCAACAAAAATTGAGTTTTGGCAAGGAAGACCATCTCGCTTACACGATAGAGTGTTGTATGTTAAAACTGATGAAAATAATTGGAAAAAAGAAAGGTTAGCCCCTTAGGACTAACCTCTCACTTTCGTATCAAAAAATGTCTGTTAAGATTTTTTCTTTGTTGTTTTCTTAGATGTACTTTTCTTTTTTACAACTGTTTTTTTAGTTTCTTTTACTTCTTCTGTTAAAGCAGTTTCTTCTACTACTACAACTTTTTTCGGTTTTGAAATATATTTTTCAACCTCAATTTTTCTAGGTCTTAATATTCCGTAAGATCTTGAAAATCTCTTCCCTTTTTTAGTTTTTTTATCACCTCTTCCCATAGTTTATTTAATTTTTTTGAAATACAAATATAGTGAAATTATTTTTCATTTCTTCTAATCATAAAATCATCTTCTATTTTCTTTGCCGATTTTATACTATTTCGAATCCAATTTAACATAATTTCATCTTTTTCTTCTTCCTTTATTTCCCAATCTATTTTCATTTCCCTCATTTTATTACTCAGATATTGAGTGCAAATTGCCGCTGAAACCGAAATATTTAAACTCTCTGTAAAACCATACATATTAATTTTCATTTTTTTATCAGCCAAACTCAAAGCCTTTTCCGAAAGTCCTGAAATTTCAGTTCCCAATAAAATTGCAATTTTATTATTTTCAATATCTATTTCATCCAAAATTATATCGCTATTTTGTGGAGTAGTTGCTATAATTTGATATCCTTCTTCTTTTAATTTTTTTATACATTTTTCCGTATTATTTTCTTCAGAGTTGTATTGTTTTACGCTAATCCATTTACTCGCTCCTAATGAAACACTTTTATCTGCAATATAGTTATTTTTATTTTCAATAATATGAACATCTTGAATTCCAAAACAGTCTGCAGACCTAATGGTAGCACTTATGTTTCTAGATTGGAAAACATCTTCCAAAACCAATGTCAAATGACGGCTTCTCAGATTTATTTTTTCCTCAAGAAGTTCCAATCTTTCTTCCAAAACAAATTTGGAAAGATAGTTTATCAAATCTTTTGTTAAAGAATCTCCCATTTTTCATTAATTTTGTTTCCCAACAAAAATTGTTTGATATTCATTGGATTTTTCCCGGAAATTTGTAGTTTTTTTATCAAAATACTACCTTCTTTTAAATTTACTTTCAAGTAGGATTTGTTGTCACTTTCAATCTTCAAAATATTATTATTTGTTTCTGTATTGAATTCTGATAATAATAACTTTGTTCTAATTTCATTTCCATCAGGATTTTTAAAAGTAAACCATGCAGATGGACAAATGGAAACATCTTTTAATAATTCATTTTCTGATAATGATGGTGATAGTCCTCTAACTAAATTGTGTATTTCCAATGCGGATTTATCCCAGTTTATTTTCTGTATTTCCTTGGTGAGTTTTGGTGCTTCAGTAATCGATAAATCATTGTTTTGTGAAATAGGGTTGATGTTGTTTTTTTCAATATTAGTTATTGTTTTTACTAATAAATCAGAACCCTTATTCATTAGAATGTTATGAAGTTTGGCAGCGGTAGTATTTATATCTAACTCTACTTTTTCCTGAAAAAGAATCTCTCCACAATCAATTTTATCATCAATATAAAATGTTGTGATTCCTGTTTCTTTTTCATTGTTTATCAATACCCTGTTTATTGGTGCCGCTCCTCTATAATTTGGAAGTAAAGATGTGTGTAAGTTTATTGTTCCTTTTTTAGGGATTGACCAAACAGATTTTGGAAGCATCCTAAAAGCGACTACAACAAACAAATCTGCATTATAAGATTTTAATTTTTTTATAAATTCTTCATCCTTCAAATTCAGTGGAGTCAATACTTCTATTCCTAATTCTTCTCCTTTTTGTTTTACTGCGGTAGAGATTATTTTTTTGCCTCTTCCTTTTTCTTTGTCAGGAGCGCTTACAATTGCCATAATATTGTGATTTTCATTACATAAATCAATCAAATTTTGAGCTGCAAATCCAGGAGTTCCAAAAAATATAATATTCATAAATTTTCTTTTCAGGCAAATATAAAAGTTAGTAATGAGTTATTACTCAATTACTTTGTATTTGTTTTTATCTTTACAAATGGTATTGTGTTCCACCATAAATTGAATCACTTTAATAATTTTATCTTCGTTGTGAGAGCTTAATTCCGTGCAGATTTCTTTAATATTTAGCATTTTTACCTGCAGAATTTTTAAAACAGATTTTGATATATTTGAGTACTCTAAATCAGAAATTTCAAGTTTGTTCCTCTCTCGGCAAATATCGCATTTACCACAGCGAATTTTTTGTTCTTCTCCAAAATAGTCCAATAAAATTTTTGTTCTACAATCTGTATTCTGACTCACATAATTTATTATTGACTTCATTTTATCTACTTCAGAATTCTGTCTTTCTTCAAGTTTCTTTTCAGAAACAGATAAAAATTTAGGATCTACTCTGTTTTGGAGGTATAAAATTTTGAAATTTTCATTTTGAGGAACATATTTTATGATTTCAAGTTCTTCTAATTTTGATAGGATATCTTTTGCTTTTTCTATTGTTATTTTTGCTCTTGCTGCTATTGTTACTTCATTTATTGTTACATAATTGTCAAATAACCCGCTATAGGACCGTAATAATATTTTAATAAAACCATCAAAAAATTGATTGGCTATTTGAAATTTATACAAATCAGTATTACTTACACAAATGTTGATTTTGGATGGTGTATTAAAAGCATCATTCAATTTTAAATATTCTTCTTTCTCTAGATATTTAAGAATATTATATGCTTTTAGGGAATGGATATTGTATCGTTTACCAAAATCTGTTATGTCAAATTCGAAACTTTCATCAAGTCCATTGTTTACGGCCAAATGAAAATAATTTGCCAAATTTTGGTAACAATCTTTTATTTCGGTTACTGATAAAAAGTGTAATGAAACAAAATCTTTTAGTTTTTTAATATCAGAATTGTTGTAAAGTAATATTGCAAAAGCATGTTTTTCATCTCTGCCCGTTCTTCCTGCTTCTTGAAAATAAGCTTCAATAGTAGATGGAAGGTGTAAATGAATAACCAGACGAACATTTGATTTATCAATTCCCATTCCAAATGCATTGGTAGCCACCATTACCCTTGTTGTGTTATTTTTCCAGTTTAGCTGCCTTTCTTTTCTGTTTTTCAAGCTTACTCCAGCGTGGTAGTAATTTGTATCTATCTCATTTTCTTTCAGAAACTTTGTCAATATCTCACATTCTCTACGAGTTTGAACATAAATAATTGTACTTCCTTTTACTTTGGAAAGTATGCTGATGAGTTTTGAATTTTTATCATTTTCATTTATTACTACATAGGATAAATTTTCCCTTTCAAAAGAGGATTGAACTATGTTTTCTGATTCAAAATTTAAGTTTTTTTGGATGTCAGTAACTACATTTCTGGTAGCTGTGGCGGTAAGTGCCAAAACAGATACTTCTGGAAAGAGTTCTCTCAAATCAGATATTTTTCTGTAAGATGGCCTAAAATCGTGTCCCCATTCTGAAATACAATGAGCCTCATCCACCGATATTAAATTTACATTCATTTCAGAAAGCTTACTTTTTACCAACTGATTTTGAAGTCTTTCAGGAGAAAGGTATAAGAATTTATAACCTCCAAAAATACAATTTGTTAGTGCAATGTCCAATTCTTTATAATTCATTTCGGAAGTAATGGCAATTGCTTTAATTCCTTTTTCTTTTAAAGTACTAACTTGATCGTTCATCAAAGCAATTAGTGGAGAAATAACAATGCAAATTCCATCTTTAATTAGAGAGGGAATCTGATAGCAAATTGATTTCCCTCCTCCTGTAGGGAGAAGTGCTAAAGTGTCCTTTCCATCTAAGGCCATCTCAATTATTTCTTCCTGATTTGTCCGGAATTTTGAGAATCCCCAATATTTTAATAGTATTTCTTTTGCGCTCGCCATTTAGTACGAAAATAAAAAAAAGCCCTCAAAAGAGAGGGCTTTAATTATTATTTAATTTAAAACTCTGTTATTCAACTATTAACTTTCTTTTAATAGATGTTTTATCAGAACTAATTTCCAGAATATAGATTCCTTTGTCTAAGTTAGAAACATTAAGATTAGCTTTCATAGAATTTACATTTTCTGATTTTACTAATTGACCAGCAATATTGTAAATTTCAACTGAGTTTATTACAAAGTTTGAATTTGTAATAGTAATATTGTTTTTAGCTGGGTTAGGAAAAATGTTTGTAGAATAATCAACAACATTATTTACAGATAACGCTCCTCCTAAATTAAGCACAACATATATTCTAGGATTTAAATAACCTTGAATTGTATCAATATATGCTCTTCCTTTAGCTGCAGACATATCTGGATTTCCTAATAAAGAGTTTGCTGCTCCATAACCTGGAGGAGCACCATTCACAGCTTGAAACATTTGGTCATATGTAGTATTATCCCACCAATCCCAAGGAGCTCCTTGTTCTTCTTCCATTTCTCCAAATGCATTAGGTGTAGTAGATGGTGATGGAGTAACAAAAACATTTAATCCTTCATAACCACTATTATTTACATTTGCAGCTACTGTAAAAGGATCACCGTTAAAACTAAATCCTGCATTAATAAATGCATCATTATTTCCATATTGATTAGAGTAATGTTGTACTGTTCTACTACCCATTACTTCTACTACAAAATCTCCTGTTGTAGGAACAATTACATCTCCAGTATCAATTGGAGCGTATGGATCATTTGCACAATGAAATGAAACGATTGGTACATCTCCATCTTCTAACCATGAAATATCCGCAAGAGCTCCTCCAAGATTAAAAGCCATATTAATATCATTAGAATATTGTGGATGATTAGGAATATTTAATGGCATAGTAGAGTCAACTTGAAATCCTAGAAGATTTCCAGCAGTATCTAAAATAGGAATAAGATTACCAAGTGTATCATATAGTGGAGCGAATGTTAAATCTGTTCCATCAATATTTCCAAAAAAGTATGGCACTACATATGGAGCTGGTGCTGAAGGATTTGAAAAGTCTATAAATTTTGGTAAATTTAGTTCTACACCAGCATTGTCAAGTGTAGCATACCCTAATGCAATATAAGCTCCTGTACCATGACCTCCTAATACAATTTTATTAGGATCAATACCAAATGGATTTCCTAAATTCGCTTCAGTCATTCTCATAAATCTTACCATTGCTTTTGCATCTTGTATTCCTCTGTACGCAGCTTGTAGAAGGGTAGAGGTTCTTACATTTTGATCTGTAGATGTAGGGTTCCATCCTTTTCTATTTCCCATAGCAACTGCTACATATCCCTTTTTTGCCCATCTCATGCATTGTTCTACTATTGAAGAATCTTTTATTGACCCAGTAGGCTGTCCATTAGCTACAGGAGGTAAGAATGATCCAGTGTGAGAAACAATAATAACAGGCCTGTTAGTTAAAACATCTCCAATTGGTTGATAAATATCACACTCGATTGGTAGTAATGCAGGAGGCAATCCAAAAAGCATTGGCTCAATACTGACATTAAGTGCAAATGTATCTATTTCGCTTACATATACATCTGTAAACACCTCATCAAGGTATCTGTTTTGTGAATTAGCTGTAATTCCAATAAATAATAGAGTTACTGCTAATAAATTTTGTAAAGTCTTTTTCATAATAATATAGTTTTGGTTTGAACTACAATATTAGTAAAATTTATTTGAATTCAAAAAGAATTGATAGATAAGTCATTCTTCCAATAAAAGGTCCTCCATAAACTTCATAATGAAAATTGTTTAATAAATTAGAACTTCCTAACTTAAGAGTTGCCGAATATTTTGGAATTTTCTTACTGATTTGCATATCTAACAAATCGTAAGTTGGAACATCACCAGTGAATTGTGGAGATCCCTCATATTTAAATCCTTCAACCCATTTATAATTTATATTGAAAGCAAAATTTCTGAATATCATATGTTCCGAACTGAAATGTAAATCTCTTCCAGAAAATCCTAAATTGTATTTGTGTTCTGGAGTATTATATGCCGGAATAATTGGATCCTCTGTTCCTTTTTCATTTAATTTGTTCCAACTGTAATTCCCATTAAAAGTAAATTGAGGAGAAATAAAATAATTTAACCCAATTGAAGCTCCTTGAGTTGTAACTATATTTTCAGCATTAGCGGCCATTCGATATGCCTGAATAGAAGGTAGAGATATATTATACCCTCCATTTGATGTGTCAGATAGATACTTTACCCCAACTTTGTATCCAATAAAATCTGTGTATTCTGAGTAATAATAATTTGCATCAATGTAAACTCTGTCAAAAAGTGTTGTTCTAAATCCTAATTCAGCCGATTTAGCTTTCTCTGGACGTATTGGATCTACACTAAAGAATTTTAAACTATCTTGACTTCTATGTTCTAGTCTAGGTAGGTAATAATTAATTAATGATTGAACTGTTACTAAGTTTTCTCCATAATCTACTCCATGACCATTTAAATTTCCTATCAGAATAGCTCTACCAACATTGTAAAATAAATATTGATCGGAAAGTGTTGGGTTTCTTATTGCAGATGAGAATGAGAGACGAATAATATCTGTTTCTGTAACTTTATAAACCAAGGATGCTGCAGGTGAAAAGTTAAAATCAAAGTTCTCATTTTTATCCATTCTGAAGGTTCCATTTACTTTTAATTTATCAAAGTATAAATCTTTTTCAAAACCAGAGTAAATACCATATTCTGTGTTAGATATTTTGGTGGAATCTGTATCCATAAAAATAGAACCTTTAGAATCAGGAGAATACAGACGGAAGTTAGCTCCAATTTTTATGTCAGCAAATTTAGGATGTAATTGGTATTCTGCATGCAAATGATTTAATGCAGATTTGTCGTAAAAACCTGTACCTCCTTCAATAGGAATTTTGGAAGTAATATCATTTAGTGCATTTTCAAATTCTTCAGTTCCAGGAATTAATCTATTTGTTTCTATATCTGTTTGAGATCTTGTTAAATCATGTAATGCAATAATTTCTTCTGCATTAGCATTGAGTACAGAATCAGTCAAATTTATCCAGTCAACAAGTTCAATTATTTCACCATTAAATGTATATTCTGCAACATATGGAAAAGAGCTAATTATAGTAGTTTCAAAATTACTCCATCCTATATCTTCCAATGAAAAATTATTTTTCCAGTTGTTTTTGTAGGAGGTATACCAATCTTGATTTGAAATTAAATTATGCTCCTGTAATTTTATTGCGGTAAAAACAGCGTCATAACTATTTCCAGCATCTTCTTTAGAACGATACGCTCTTACAAAAAACTGATCCTCTTTCTTTATTTCCATTATATTTTGGAAAAACTGAATATTTTTCAGACTAAAACGGTTGTCCCCCTGATATACTGTAGTTCCTGTTCCATAATTGAATTTGTACATCATTTCAATGTCAGGTTTTATCTTATAGTGTAATGAAGATGAGAATTTCAAGTTATTGGTATTATAATCAACAATATCTTTTTCCATATAGCCAGTTCGATAAAACACACCTAGTCCTCCAAAATCTTTATAATCATCTGCATCAATATCTCTAAGATCATTTAGATCTCCATCAGTATCTTCATCTCCATATCTATTAACTGCATCATATCCTCCAGGATTATTTATATCTGCTTCCGTACCATCAACTTGCGCCATATTATCTGCTTCCCAATCATGAGCTTTCATATAAGAAAAATTAATTTTGTAGGCGAAAATATCTTCACCATTTTTATCCTTAAATTTTTCTGCTAATCTGATAATACTTTCAGATAAATTTCTACTTCCAAATTTTTGCTGAACACTTAACCCCTGATGTTGAAATGGATTTTTAGTATTCATTTTTATAACTCCATTAAATGCATTTGGCCCAAAATAAGCAGAACTAGCGCCTTGTATAATCTCAACTTTTAAAATATCCAATTCGGAGGCTCCCAAAAAGTTTCCAAGTGAAAAGTTCATTCCAGGAGCTTGATTATCTACTCCATCAATAATTTGTAAGGAACGAACAGGAGAGGTGCTGTTAAAACCTCTGGTATTTATAATTTTAAATCCCAAACTTGCAGCGGTTATATCAACACCTTTTAAGGCTCCCAATCCATCATAAAAATTAACGGAAGGTGTTTCTTTTATTGCCAGAATATCCATTGCTTCAATGGTGAGTGGGGATTCTTTTTGTTTTTGGGTTAATCTGGAATCTACAATTTTCACTTCCTTTATTAGTTTGTTGTCTGATTTTAAATAGATATTATAAAATCCATTTTTCTTTTGCCACTCTTCCTTTTTTATATTAATAATTTGTGTGGAGTATCCCATGTAAGAAACCGTTAGTTTTACAGGAAAATTTTCAGAAGGAATAGTTATTTCAAACTTTCCATTAAAATCGGTAGAAACACCAATGTTTTGTGTTTTCCAAACTACATTGGCACCTATTAATTCTTCTTTAGTAAGTTTATCGGAAATTTTACCTTTAACTATAATTTGTGAAAAACAAATTTGAGAAATAAGTAAAGAAAAAAGAAGTAAAAGTCTATTCATAAAAATAATTTCTATTATTTCGCAATATACTATTTTATGAGCAAATATATATTACATAATTCTGATTTATTGAGGGGAAAAGACTTCTCTTTGAAAATAAATAACCGTTCTTTTCTGTATGCAGATGGTTTTTTTGAAAGTATAAAAGTAATAAATTCTAATTGTTTTAATTTAGAATCCCATTTTAATAGAATTATAAATACTGCAGAATTTTTTAAAATGGATATTTGTTTCTCCTTTTCAGAACTTAAAAATTTACTAGATATATTAATAAGGGAAAATGAAATTTTAGGAGGGAGAATGAGAATGGTTTTCTATAGAGAATCTGATGGAAAATATTTCCCAATAGAAAATAAGATAGGCTTTGTAGCAGAAATTGAAAAATCAGAAAACAGTTTTACATTAAATGAAAATGGACTGAAATTGGGACTCTTTACAGAGATGAGAAAAGATAAAAGTAAGTTTTCTAATTATAAAACTACTAATGCAGCTATTTATGTTTTGGCTTCTATTTACGCAAAAGAGAATATTTGGGACGATTGTTTACTGTTAAATTCTGAAAATAACATTATTGAAAGTTCTAATTCTAACTTGTTTATTGTAAAAAAGAATAGAATAATTACTCCACCAATTACAGATGGATGTGTAGATGGAACAATGAGAAGTTTTATAAAAAGTCAGTTTGATGTTCACGAAAAATCTATTACAAAAGAGGATTTGTTTTCTGCAGATGAAGTTTTTCTGAGCAACGCAATTGAAGGTGTAAAATGGATAGAAAGTTTTGAGGAAAAAAAATACCAATCCTACAAAATTGCAAGATTGGTATTTAATAAATTGAATACTTAATTTACTTCTTAATATTCTTTACAATATTCTTAATTTTCTTTTTAGAAATAATTGAAGATTGATTTTCTCCCACTTTTTTACTTACATTATTTGTGGTAAATCCATTCTCATCTCTAGTATGATCAGCTGTGAAAATAAAGTCTATATCAAAATCAATTCCCATATCATTAATAATTTGGCTCCCAACAACTTTATGTACTAAATTTGTTTTTGTTACAGATATTATTTCTCCAACAATTACTGTATCTGTTGTTACGGTTACAGTAGTTCCTGATTGAGCCCAAGTACCATCATCAACAAGATTATTGTTGTTGTCCCATGCGTTAAAATCACCATTGTCCCAGAATTTTTGTGTCACAGTCTCCATTGAATCTTTATTTGTTTCTGTTTCTGTCCAAGTTGAATCCATAACGACCATTCCTCCCATAGTAACTACCATGTGAATATCAACTACTTCAGAGTTAGTAATCCAAGATCCACCTACAATCCCATAAGTGCAATTTCCTTCATCTACTTCTGCATCTGGGTTGTAATTAGTTGCAATAGTATCCATACAACCTTCTTCCTTTTTACATGCCGTAAACAGAATAGAAACAGCAAATAGTGCGTAAATTATTTTTTTCATTTTTTCATTTTAGTTAATATGGCGCAAAAATAACTTTTTAATTAGAAATACTCTGATAAGCATAGTATTCTTTTTTTACTAAATAAAATTAGAGTTCTATAGTAAGTCAAATTGGCTTAAATGATGCGTAAAATGTTTCCTTTGGAATAGTAACCATTGCTCCGAATTCAACTCCCCGAAAAATGGATGTATGGATTTAAAACCACTATTTTTAGTTAAGAAGGTTAACATAATTCTTGTAGAATTTATTAACTCTGTTTTTAATTCTTCTATGTTTTCTGAAATACCATCCTTAAAATTATAACCAATATCTTTTGGTATTTCTATTCCTCTACTAATGGCTTTATCACTATGTAAAAAGGCAATGGCTTTTTCTATGTTTTTTTCTTTTACTATTAATTTGGTATTTTCTAAATGAATCATTTTACTACTCTGTATCAAATGCTTTAGCATTTTTTTAGGAGTCATTTTTCCCCATTCAGCTTTACTGTCTTTTTTTAAGTTTCCTAAAGCAGAAATTAGGGTAGAGGTAAAGAATTTATTCAGTTTTCTTTCCATATTTTTGTTCTCTTTTTGTCATAAAAGTCCAAGCTATAATTCTGCTTTTTTTGTTTGCTGTTCCTATTTCAATTTCTTTTATCTGATGTACTTTTAATCTCTTTAAATTAATGTAAATTCCATGTAAATTCTTTTTCTTGGAAACTAAAGTGCTGAACCATACACATTTATTGGCGTATTTAGCACTTTCCTTTATCATGTTTTGTATAAATTGATATTCCCCCCCCTCATATATTAACTCTTCTGATACTCCAGAAAAGTTCAGTTTTGGGTTTTTGTGATATTTTCCTGTTAAGTTTCTTACTTTTTGCCTTGAACCTTCCAAAGCTTCTTTTTTGGAAGCATGAAATGGAGGATTACAAATTGTTATCTCAATAGTATCCTCTTCTTTAATAATATCTTCAAATATTTTAGTACTGTCATTCTGAAAACGAAAATCAACCTTTCCTTTTAAGTTAGGGTTAGAACTGATTATTTTTTTAGCAGTTGCAACAGATTTCCTGTCAATTTCAGAAGCAATAAAGTTCCAATTGTATTCTGTTATACCAATAATAGGGTAAATACAACTTGCTCCTACACCAACATCTAAGCAGTTTATAGTTTTTCCTTTTCTCATACTTTCTTTTAATAAATCAGATATATGATGAATGTAATCGGCACGGCCTGGTATTGGTGGACATAAATTAGTGTCAGGAAATTTCCAAAACTTAACATCATAATAATGGCTTAATAAAGCTTTGTTAAGTAGTTTTACAGCTATTGGATCAGAGAAGTCAACAGTTTTTTCCCCATCTTTATTTTTCTTTACATACTTCTCTAACTCAGGAGTTTCTTTTATTAATGCAAGTAAATCGTATTGCTCTCTATTTTTGTTGTTAGGGTGTAATGTTGTTTTTGTTTTTTTGAGTGCTGTCATTTTTTATAAAATAGAAATTAGAGTGGTGAAAAAATTATTTATTTTTAGAGACAAATCCAAAAAGTGCGAATATCTGCAGTTCCATCTCCATCAAGATCTTCTGTGCTTTCTTCATTTTCTATATTGGTTAATGAACTATCACAATATTGTCCTGGAGATTCATGAGTAACCGCAAAATATTCATCATAATCGGAGTAACCGACATCAACCCCTATCTCATCAAGCTCAGTAATGCTCAGAGAAGAATTATTTGTTACTTCAAAACTCATTTCACAACTTTTGCACATGTCTGTTTCACAGGAAGTAAAAATAAATCCTACTGATACAGTAAGTAAAAATAGTTTTGTTTTCATGTTATTCTATAAGTTTGAGAAATAACTCTCTAAGTCATCTCCCATTTTCTTTACTATTTCTTCAAGTAGTGTATTTTTCTTGTGTGTCCAGGATAATTCATGAATACCTATAAATTCTTTAGGTATTGCTTGTGGATTTGGTCTTGAATACCAATTCAATTTGAATGAATCGGATCCTTTCCATATTGTAAAGTGAGTTTCTCCACCTGCGTTACACCTTCCTATTCGTATGAAATTATAATTTTCATCAAGAATTTCTCCCTTTTCTAGTAAGAAGTTTATTAATTCTTGATATTCATTTTTTGGAAACATAATTATTTGTTTGATTAATATTAGAATTTAGTTCTAGGAATATAATTTAAAGAGTGATTATTTATTATAATTTTTTTTAGGTCTCTTTAACAAACACAAAAATAATAGTTTTTTATTAACATTAAGATATTTATTATTATTTTTGAAACTTTCTTAATTTAAAGATTAAAAATTATGAGTATAGTATTTGGTATTTTATTGATTTTAATAGCGTTTTTTGTATTTGGTGGATATACGAGACATAAGTCTGGAGAAATAAATGTTTTGATTTATGATAATGATGGTCTTATTGTGTTGATATGTTTAGTTTTATTGATTTCCGGATTATATTTTATCTTCAGTTAAACACTTTTATTTTTTATAAATCCAATAATCTACTCCTCCATGGTGACTGCATGCTCCTTGCCCAGTTGCAGAACTCTTCCATCCATCATTACAAATAGCTCCAATTCTTTCCTTTTTATTACAACTAGAAAGGGTGAAAAATAACATTAAATAGACAATTATTTTTTTCATTAACCTTTTTTTACAAATTCTGATTTTAGCTGCATGGAGCCAAAACCATCAATTTTACAGTTAATGTTATGTTCTCCTTCAGTTAAGCGGATATTCTTTACTTTGGTACCTGATTTTACTGGTTTTGGAGCACCTTTTACTGGTAAGTTCTTGATAACAATAACGCTATCCCCTGTTTGTAAACGAGTTCCATTGCTATCCAATACTTGTAATCCGTTTTCTAATTCTACTTCTTTTGGACTCCACTGATTTGTACATTCTGGGCAAGTGTAGGAATCATCTCCTGTTGAATATCCATAAGGAGATTCACATACTGGGCAAGCTTTCATTTCTTCTGACATATTTTTATTATATTTTTGAATTCGTAATTTTCATGATTTCATCTTCTTGGGCACAAGCATCATCAACTATTTGTTGTCCTCTCTTTAAAATATCGGTTACAAAGGCTTTGTCCTCACAATCACCACAATTAATTTTTACATTAAGGAAAGCACCAATTACAGCAGTACGAGCACAAAGCGCACCTACTCCAGCATCAGTTACTGAGTTAGGGTTTCCAAAGTCCGCCATAGCTTTTATTACTTCCATAGAGTTGTAAGCAGTTTCCATTACCTTAAAGGGAGTGAGGATAGCATATTTAGTTGCTGCTTGTATAGCATTATGTCTGATTGCTTTTGCTTCTTCAGTATCTTTTGGCTGGCGGAAAGCATCCATAATTTTGTTAAATGCATTGGTGTCTTCATCTACTAAATCCAATAAAGTCCTTTGGTATTCCATTCCTTTTTCTGCCCAATCTGAGAACTCTTCCCATCTATCGTCCCAACCTCTTTTATGTGCAGAAAGATTAGCTACCATTGTTCCTAATGAAATACCCATTGCTCCAGCATAAGCAGAAATTGAACCTCCACCAGGAGCAGGACTTTCGCTTGCTGTTTCATCTACAAAATCAGTAAGATTCATGTTTACAAGTGGTTTGTTTGCATCAGCATCTAACATGTATTCAATTATTCTTTCTTCAGGGTTGAAAGGAGCTAATTCATCTAATCCTAAAGTTTTAATTGCAATTTTAATGATTTCACTTTCAGGAATTCCTGTTGAACGTTCTTGTTTTTTAAGGAAGTGTTTCCCCGCATCAATCAACACTTTTTTAGGTACTAAACCAATTAATTCCGATCCTGTAACGCGCATTCCTCTTGCGATTGATCGCTCACAAGTCTTGTCGAATACCTCATGTAAAGGGGAAATGTTGATGTCTGTAAGATTGTAAGATATTTGTGCCACTCCATATTCTTCAATATACCAACCAATCCCTTTTACAGCTTTGAATAATCCTGGTTCTTTTAATGGGTTTCCGTCAGCATCTTTCATTACTTTTCCTGAAAGTGTACCTCCTTCTCTTTTTATTCTTCCTGCTTCACGGATGTCAAAAGCAACTGCATTTGCTCTACGAGTAGAAGTGGTGTTTAAGTTAACATTATAAGCCACTAAAAAGTCACGAGCTGAAATTCCTGTTGCTCCTGATTTTTCAACTGATTTGTTAAATTCAGCAGGACCAAAATCTGGTTTCCAATCCGTATCCACTAATTTTTTGGATAATCCTTCATATTCTCCTTGTCTGCAATTGGCAAGGTTTTTACGCTTTTCTTCTTTTGCTGCTGCTTCATAATGGTAAACAGGAATTCCAAGTTCTGTTCCTACTCTTTCTCCTAATTTGTGTGCCCATTTTGATGTTTCTTCCATACTAATATTTGCAATTGGCACTAGTGGACAAACATCAGTAGCTCCCATTCTTGGGTGTTCACCTGAGTGTTTGCTCATATCAATTAATTCTTGTGCTTTTTGTATCAGTAAAAATGCGGCATCAATTACTTGTTGAGGTTCTCCGACAAATGTAATTACCGTTCGGTTTGTCGCTTTTCCTGGGTCAACATTTAGGAGTTTTACTCCATCAATTTCCTCTACAATTTGTGAGATAATTTTAATTTTCTCCTCATCTCTACCTTCTGAGATATTTGGAACACATTCTATAATTTTTTTACTCATTTTTTATATTTTAGTAGTGCAAACTTAAAGAAATAAATTACTACAAACTACAAAGTAAAACCCAAAAACTATCTTATTTTTGCCACATATGAATTCAGAATTAGAAAATGGGACTATTCTTCCGTTAATGGAAGCGTTTTACACCATACAGGGAGAGGGTTTTTACTCAGGTAATTCCGCTTATTTTTTAAGAGTAGGAGGTTGTGATGTAGGTTGTCATTGGTGTGATGTAAAGGAAAGTTGGGATGCCAATTTACATCCTCCCACTAAGGTAGAAGATATGGTTTCTCCCATTCTGAATTTCCCTTCTGATACGGTAGTTGTTACTGGAGGGGAGCCTTTAATGTGGAATATGAATTTTTTAACTGAATCCTTAAAACAAAAAGGATTGAAAACCCATTTGGAAACTTCTGGAAGTCATAAATTAAGTGGCGATTGGGATTGGATTTGTCTTTCCCCAAAGAAGTTTCAGAAACCATTGGATGCAATAAAACCATTGGTAAACGAGTTGAAGATAATAGTGAAAAATAAATCAGATTTTAAGTGGGCGGAAGATCAAAAAGTTGGAGTTTCAGAAAATTGTAAACTCTATTTGCAACCAGAATGGAGCAACAAAGAAGAGATGATTCCACTTATAATTGATTATGTAATGCAAAATCCGGAATGGCAAATCTCCTTACAAACCCATAAATATTTACAAATACCATAAATGAAAAAACTCATTATCATTATTTTAATTTGTACACCAATTTTATCTTTTTCTCAACAGACAGATTACAAAACTTATGATAAAATTGTAGATTTGATAGAACTGGGCAACTTGGAAAAAGCCAAAAAACTAACTTTAAAACTAATCGATAAATCTGAGGGATGGAATCAGGTGCATTTGTTAATGTCCAATATTTATTTTAAGGAAGGAGATATCTCTGAAAGTTCAAATTCATTTCTAAGTGCTTATCCAGAAAATGAAGTTGAAAGTGCTTTACCAATCTTTTTAATGGGAGAAAAATATTTTGAGGCAGCCTATTATTCTGCAGCTTTACAGTTATTAAAAATTTCAGAGAATTTGTTAAAACAAAACCTTATTGAATGGAAGAATTCAGATAAAAAAAACAAGCATTCATATGCAGGAGAAATAAATAAAAATAAAAGATTAATTACAAATTGTCAGTTTTCAATTGATGCCATGAAAAATCCTTTAGAGTTTAAGTTTGAAAATATGGGAGAAAACATCAATACTGAAAATGCAGAATATTTACCATTTATTTCTGCAGATGATGAGTTTTTTATTCTGACTCGTAGAATGGAAAAAGAAGGAATGATTGATCAGGAAGATTTTTTCATTTCATATAAATCGGAAAATGAAAAATGGCAAAAGCAAACTCCTATGTCGATAAATACTCTTAAAAATGAGGGAGCAATTACTATTTCGGCAGATGAAATGTTTTTAGTTTACACTGCTTGCGACAGAGATGGAGGGATTGGAAGTTGCGATTTGTATATTTGTGTGAAAACAGAAAATGGAGAGTGGTCGGATGCAATGAATTTGGGAAATGTAGTAAATTCGAAAGCATGGGATTCGCAATCTTGCTTTTCTCCTGACGGAAAATATTTGTATTTTATAAGTAATAGAGAAGGAGGATTTGGTGGGAAAGATATTTGGAGAACAGAATTGACAAGATTTGGTTTTTCTGAACCGAAAAATTTAGGAGAAAATATCAATACAAAACATGATGAAATGTCTCCATTTTTACACCATGATAATCTGACATTTTACTTTGCATCAAAAGGCCATACAGGAATGGGAGATTATGATTTATTTGTAAGTAGGAGAGAGAACACAGATTCGGATTGGGGAACTCAAGAAAATTTGGGATATCCAATAAATTCCAATAAAGTGGAAAATTCTTTGGTGGTTTCTTCTGATGGGAAAACGGCATATTTTGTTTCAAATAATAGTGGTTTTGGAAAGGAGGATATTTTTACTTTTCAACTTCCAAAGGAAAAAAGAGCAACTGAAATTTCAGAGTTAGAAAAAGAAATCATTACTCAATTAGAGGGAGAAGAAATCATTTTGGAAAATGTACTTTTTGAAATAAATTCCTTTGTTTTAATGGAGAGTTCCTTTGATGAATTAGGTTTGTTAATTGATTATTTAAAGAAAAATCTTTCTGTAAAAATACATATTGAAGGTCATACCGATAATGTTGGAAAGAAAACAGATAACCAAATTTTATCAGAAAATAGAGCAAAGACAGTTTACAATTATTTGTATAAAAATAGAATTAATTCCAATCGACTTACTTTTAAAGGTTATGGTGAAAGTAAAGAAATTGCGAGTAATTCAACTGAAAAAGGGAGAGAAAAGAATAGAAGAACCTCTTTTGTTATTAAGAGGTAAATTAATTCAAAATATCCTCTTTACTTTTGGGTTTTTCATCCATTCTCCAAATAAATCCATCCAGATATTTATCTTCTTCTTTTACTTCATTAAAGGGAGTTGTTATTGATTTTGGTATAATTTTATAAGTGATATTAGAAAGTTTACTGTCCAACATATTTATACTGATGTCGGTGCAAATGGCTTTATTTATTCCCATTTTTTCCTTTTTATCGTCTTCTATCAAAAACAATGATTGTCCATTTCCAACTACATTTAATTTTTGAAGTTTATTCTCCTTAAAAATTCCTACCATATATTTCCCTTTTATCTGATTGTAATGAAGAGAATCCGCTTTAGAAATAATAATTGGATTTGGATAAAAATACATCCTATGAATTTTTTGTTTGTACATTTTTATATTGATGCTATCGGAAGTAATTTGCATATCGTCTACCCATAAAACCGGATTGTTGTACAAGTTCACCACAGAATCGGTTAAACTATAAAATAAGGAATCACATTTCCCTTGAAAATCTTCTTTAAAAATTTTCACATTGTTGTAGGCAATAATATTTTCCTTTCCTTTTATATTGTTACTCACAAATTTATTTGAGGTCATAAATAGGGTATCCTTTTCAAAAATTATATTTAGCAAGGCATTTTGTGTGACTTCTATATATTCTTCTTTTTCGAAATATTCAGCTAAGTTTCCGTTTATAATAATATTATTCACTGTGTCAATCATGCAAATATTATCAATTGCTTTTCCGTATCCTTTGTTTCTGTCGTAAAATAAACTATCTCCTTTTATTGTGTAATCACTATCTGTTATGTATGCGTTTTCCCTGAATTGCGATAAATTAGTATTTGTATTGTACCAACCATTTTCGCAATAAATAGTATTGTTTTTGGAGTAGATAAATGATGGTCCTAAAAAGAAGGATTTTTTAGTTTCAGAATTATAGATAAGAGTATCGGTTTCTACTGTATAATCTTTTCCTGTAATTCTTACATTGTCCTTAAAGTAAAAGTTATGTGAGATAGCATTATATGACCCTTTGTTTGATGTAACTGAAGTTTCTTTATCAATAATTTCTCCTTTTTTTGGATAAAAGGAAGTGTTTTTTTTAAAATTATAAGTTATTTCAGAAGTGATTAAAGTTGTGTTTTTATCTTTTAAAATTACTCCTCCACTCAAATGTGCCGAACTCTTATTTCCATTGTAAACAAGTTTTTTACCGCTCATAAAAAGAGAATCCCCTTTGTTGATGGAAATCTTCCCAAAGGCAATCATTTTATTTTCCTTTTTATAATGATGAGAGGAATCGCATTTCATTATTGCACCATTGTGCTGAAATTTTACATTTCCAATATACAACCAATAATCAGGGTGTTTTTCGGAACTCGAAATTATTCTGTCAGAATTAATGAGTTCAATTTGTTCAGAATTTTGAGCATAACTATTCACACTCCAAAGAAGTATTATTATGTAAGTTATGTATTTCAATTTTATCTGAAAAAAGTTTGTTTTCTATCTGGCCCTACAGAAACAATACTTATTGGAGTTTCAAGTTCTTTTTCAAGGTATGCAATATAATCGTGCACCTCTTTTGGAGCTTCATCCAATGATGTAATATCCATTAAGTTTTTGTCCCAACCTTTTAATTCAGTATAAACAGGAGTAAGGTTTTCATTGTCCTCAAACGGAAGGTAATCAATCTTATTGCCATTAAGCATGTAATGTGTGCAAACTTTTATGATGTCTAACCCTGAAAGAACATCTGCTTTCATCATATTTAATTTGGTAACACCATTAATGTTAATAGCGTATTTCAGAGCTGGTAAATCAATCCAACCACATCTTCTTGATCTTCCAGTTGTTGCTCCAAATTCATTTCCAATTCTTCCTAATCTCTCTCCAACTTCATCAAATAATTCTGAAGGAAAAGGACCGCTTCCAACTCTAGTACAATAAGCTTTAAATATTCCAAAAACTTCTCCAATTTTATTGGGAGCAATTCCCAATCCTGTACAAGCTCCAGCTGCAATTGTGTTGGATGAAGTTACAAATGGATAAGAACCAAAATCGATATCCAAAAGTG
Source organism: Flavobacteriales bacterium (assembly GCA_018647945.1). Classification (GTDB taxonomy): domain Bacteria; phylum Bacteroidota; class Bacteroidia; order Flavobacteriales; family BACL11. Next base: position 30,416 of record JABGSE010000041.1, read on the forward strand.
TGCCTTGAGCTCCTTCTGCCAAAATTTTCTTTCCATCCTTTAATGCTTTATGGATAAAGTGTTCACTCTCAATGTGCTCAAATCTCTTTAAGGTTTTTAAGCTGTCAAACCACTTTTTTTCTAATTCTTCTACTTCATATTCAAAGTCATAAAAATCCAGAATTTGAATGTGTTTTCTTTTTAATTTTTCGTATTTTTCTTTAAAATTTGGATCTGAAATATCTCCAACTCTTAGTCCGTTTCTTCCAGTTTTATCCATGTAAGTTGGACTAATACCTTTTAATGTGGATCCAATTTTGTTTTTACCTTTTGCTTTTTCGGATGCGGCATCCAAAAGTTTGTGTGTTGGTAAAATAAGATGTGCTTTTTTAGAAATTAACAGTTTTGACATTTCCACATCTAAATTGTCGATAGCAATAATTTCATTTTCAAAAATTACTGGATCAATAACCACTCCATTTCCAATTACATTTATTGCTCCATTATGGAAAATTCCTGAAGGAATTGTATGTAAAACATGTTTTATTCCATCAAATTCTAAAGTATGACCAGCATTTGGTCCTCCCTGAAATCGTGCTATAATATCGTATTTTGTTGTAAGTACATCTACAATTTTCCCTTTTCCTTCATCTCCCCATTGCAACCCTAAAAGTACATCTGCCTTCATTTCTTTTATTTATTTTGACAATTATTACAAATTCCGTAAAAGTTTAAAGCATGTCTTTCAATTTTGAAATTCATGTTGTCCACTATACTATTTTTTATTTCCTGAATTCTGGGATCACAAAATTCAATTACATCATTACATTTGTTACAAATTAAATGATCGTGTTGTTTGTTTAAAAAACACTTTTCGTATTGCGCTTGAGATTTATCAAATTGGTGTTTTCGTATCAATTTACAATCCAATAAAATTTCAATTGTATTGTACAGAGTTGCTCTGCTAACTCTGTAGTTTTTATTTTTCATCTGAATATACATGGATTCAATATCGAAATGCCCATCATGATTGTATATTTCTCGCAAAATAGCATACCTTTCAGGGGTCTTCCTCTGCTTGTTATTTATCAAATATTCAGTAAAAATATTCGTAACTTCAGTATGTAATTCTTCTTTTATCATTGTTTTTAACAAGGCGTAAAAATAAGCAAAATACCCAAACTGAAAGTAATTTGTAAGTTGATATTATTAAAAAATTAAATGTGTTTATAAGTTCTTTTAATTTCTTTAATTCCGTCAATTTTTGTGAGTTTTTCATTCAACGAATTTAGGAAAGTAACATTGTGGACAAAGAGAGTAATTTCTCCTTCAAATATACCATCTTCTGAAGAAATATTGATGGACCTTATGTTTACATGCATTTGAGAAGAGATTACTTTTGTAACACTATTCATTAGTCCTACACGGTCAATTCCTCTAATGTTAATTGTAGCAATAAAATCGATTGTTTCTTTATCTACCCATTTTGCTTTTAAAATTCGGTATGCATAATTTGATCTTAATTGGATGGAATTTGGACAATCTGTTTTGTGAATTTTAATTCCATCTTCTACAGTTGTAAATCCGAAAATTTTATCCCCAGAAATAGGATTGCAACAAACGGCTAATTTATAGTCCAAAACATCTTCATTATCATCAAAAACAATAATTTTATTATCTTTTTTTGATTGAGTAATTGATCTTCCACCTCTGTATATTTTTTGTTTTATTGTTTCGTACCAACCTGCGGTTTTTATTTTTACAAAACCTTTTAATTCAGAATTAGAGATTGATGAAATTCCAAATTTGTAATATAAATCCAATGAAGTATTTACATTGAAATGTTTTATGAGCTCGGTTTCTGTTTTTCTATTCAGTTTTACTTTTAGATGTCTCAATTTTCTTTCTACAACTTCTTTTCCTCTTGAGGCAATTTCCTTTTTTTCAACTTTTAAGGAGGACTTTATTTTTGTTTTCGCTTTGGAAGTAACTACAAATCTTAACCAATCTTTTTTTGGTTTTTGTTTTTTAGAAGTGATAATTTCTACCTGATCTCCACTATTTAAAACATGGCTTAAAGGCACTAGTTTTCCGTTTACTTTTGCTCCCAAGCAATTTATTCCAACTTCCGAATGTATTTCAAATGCAAAATCTAAGGCAGTGGCACTTTTTGGTAGGGTTTTTAGGTCTCCATTTGGCGTGAAAATAAATATTTCACTAGAAAATAAATTCAATTTAAAGTCATCAATAAAATCAACCGCATTGGATTCAGGATTTTCTAAAACCTCTCTAATCTGGTTAATCCAATTGTCTAACGAACTTTCCTTTTCAGTTACCCCTTTATACTTCCAATGCGCTGCGTATCCTTTTTCAGCAATGTCGTCCATTCTTCTACTTCTAATCTGAACTTCTACCCATTTCCCTTCTGGTCCCATTACAGTGGTGTGTAAGGATTCGTATCCATTTGTTTTGGATGTAGAAATCCAGTCTCTCAATCGGTCAGGATTTGGTTTGTAGAAATCGGTAACTATAGAGTACACTTGCCAACAATCTGATTTTTCATTCTCAATATCTGAATCTACAATAATTCTGATAGCAAATTTATCGTAAACCTCTTCAAAAGAAATTGATTGCTTCTCCATTTTTTTTCTGATAGAGAAGATAGATTTTGGCCTACCTTTAATGTCAAATTTAATATTATTTTCTTTTAAAGATGACTTTATTGGTAAAATAAATTTATTGATGAATTTCTTTCTTTCAACTTTGGTCTCGTTTAGTTTTGATGAAATAGATTTGAAAATATCCGGATTTGTAAATTTTAACCCTAAATCTTCTAATTCTGTTTTAATAGGATAAAGTCCTAATCGGTGAGCAAGTGGAGCATACAGATATAATGTTTCAGATGCAATTTTAAGTTTTTTTTGTTCTGGCATTGAATCCAAAGTCCTCATATTGTGCAGTCTGTCGGCTAGTTTTATGAGTATCACTCTTACATCATCCGAAAGGGTAAGTAACATTTTCCTGAAATTTTCTGCCTGAAGAGAAATATCTTGGTCAAATACATCAGAAATTTTAGTTAGCCCTTTAATGATTCTAACAATTTTCCCTCCAAACATCCTTTCAATATCCTCAATTTCATAGTCGGTATCTTCAACAACATCATGTAATAAAGCACAAGCAATAGAAGTAGCTCCAAGTCCTATTTCCTTTGCAGATATATGAGCAACAGCAATAGGGTGGTAGATATAAGGTTCTCCTGATTTTCTGCGCATTTCCTTATGCGCGTCAACAGCTAAATTAAAAGCTTTTCGGATAAGTTTTTTGTCTTTTTTATCCGTTTTATCAGAACAAGCTCTTAGCAGATTTCGATATTTATTTAATATCTCTTTTTCTTCTTTATTGGTGTCAATTGGGCTCATTTTGCAGATACTTAATAATTAAATATTGGTAATTTCCCCATTAAATTATTTACCTTTTCTTTTACGGAATTAATTACATTTTTATCTTCAAAGTTTATAATCACTTCATCAATTAAATCTACAATATAAGGGATAGTATCTTCTTTAATCCCTCTTGTAGTAATTGCTGGAGTTCCTACTCTCATCCCAGAAGTTACAAAAGGAGATTGAGTATCGAAAGGAACCATGTTTTTGTTTACAGTAATATCGGCAAGTACCAATGCATTTTCAGCTTGTTTCCCTGTTATTTTTTTGCTTCTTAAATCAATAAGCATACAGTGATTTTCTGTTCCTCCTGAAATTACTTTATATCCTTTTTCTATAAAACATTCGGCCATTTTTTTAGAGTTAGAAATTACTTGTTGTCCGTATTCTTTAAAAGAAGGTGAAAGAGCTTCCCCAAAAGCAATTGCTTTAGCGGCAATTACATGTTCTAATGGTCCTCCTTGACTTCCAGGAAATACTCCAGAATTTAATATAGCAGACATCATTCTTGTAACACCTTTTGGAGTTTTTAGTCCCCACGGATTTTCAAAATCCTTCCCCATCATAATCATTCCTCCCCTTGGTCCTCTTAAAGTTTTGTGAGTTGTAGTTGTAAGAATATGACAATATGGTGCAGGATTACTTAACAATCCAGCGGCTATTAACCCTGCGGGATGCGCGATATCCGCCATTAAAATAGCTCCAACTTTATCTGCAATTTCACGGAATTTTTTATAGTCCCAATCTTGAGAGTAAGCAGAAGCTCCACAAATAATAAGTTTTGGTTTTTCTGCAATTGCAGTTTCTTCAATTTTATTGTAATTTACTAATCCAGAATTTTCTTCTACATTATAAAAAGAAGTTTTGTATAATTTCCCTGAAAAATTGACTGGGGATCCATGGGTTAAATGTCCTCCGTGAGAAAGGTTAAATCCTAAAATTTTATCTCCAGCATTTAGGCAAGCGAGCATTACTGCAGCATTTGCTTGAGAACCAGAATGAGGTTGAACATTTACATATTCCACTCCAAATAGTTCTTTTGCTCTGTCAATAGCCAATTGTTCAACTTGGTCTACAATTTCACATCCTCCATAATATCTTTTAAAAGGATATCCTTCAGCATATTTATTGGTCAAACAGCTTCCCATAGCGTCTATAACTTCCTGACTTACAAAGTTTTCAGATGCAATTAATTCAATTCCATTTCTTTGTCTGTAATCTTCTTTTTCAATCAAATTGAATATTTCTTTGTCTTTTCTCATTTTTTAGTATTATTTTGCTTAAAAATTAATTGGCACAAATATAAAGTTTAATGAATAGAATAACACGACTTTTCGGAATAAAGTATCCAATAATTCAAGGAGGTATGATTTGGTGTAGCGGATGGGAATTGGCCTCATCTGTAAGTAATGCTGGTGGACTGGGATTGATTGGTGCTGGCTCCATGTACCCAGAAATTTTGAGGGAACATATTATAAAATGTAAAGCCGCTACTAACAATCCATTCGGAGTAAATTTACCTCTTTTGTATTCGGATATTGATAAACATATTAATATAATTATAGAAGAAGGAATAAAAATAGTGTTTACTTCTGCAGGAAATCCTGCCAAATTTACTCCTCTTTTAAAGGAAAATGGAATAAAAGTGGTTCATGTAACCTCAAATTTAAAATTTGCAAAAAAATCGGAAGAAGTAGGAGTGGACGCTGTTGTTTCTGAAGGTTTTGAAGCAGGAGGACATAATGGAAAGGAAGAACTTACAACAATGTGCTTGATCCCACTTGTAAAAAATGAGATTAGTATTCCATTGATTTCTGCTGGGGGAATTGGAAGCGGGAGCGCAATGCTTGCTGCTATGATTCTAGGAGCGGATGGAGTGCAAATTGGAAGTAGATTTGCTGCAAGTAAGGAAAGTTCAGCACATATTAATTTCAAAAATAAAATAGTGGAAGCTAAGGATAATTCAACCATGCTTTCGTTAAAAAAACTGACTGCGGTAAGACTGATGAAAAATTCTTTTTACGATAAAATTGTAGAAGCTCAAAATAGAGGAGCTTCTGTAGAGGAATTAAGAGAATTACTTGGAAGAGCAAGGGCGAAAAGAGGAATGTTTGAAGGGGATATGAAAGAAGGAGAATTAGAAATCGGTCAAGTTTCGGCAACCATTAATGCTGTAATGCCCGTAAAAGATATTATTGATGAAATAATGTTAGAGTTTAATAAAGAAAAACAAAAACTATTAAATCTTAATTTTTAATGAAATTTTGAACGGATAAGATGTTTTGAAAAATATTTTTTTCACAAGAAAAATTGCTTAACTTTGTAGATTGAATTTAAAGTAAATATATTATGAAAAAACTTCTATTGATATTTGTGTCCTTTTTCCTTTTGAGCACAAGCTCAAATGCTTCTCATTTTATGGGAGGAGAAATTACATGGGTGTGTTTGAAATCGGGACCTGATGTTGGAAAATATATTTTCCAAATGAAAGTATATCGTGACTGTGGTGGAATTACCTTTTCTCAAGTTTCCCAAACATTAACTGTTCATAATTATCCTACAGTAGGAAATTCTATTCCAATTCTTTTAGATTTTGTTTCTATTAATGATATTTCCCCTATAGGAACTGCAATTTCAGGTAATGCTTGTTTTGATTGTGCTACTCAACCTTCTGGAACCACTGGAGCAGTAGAAGAATATATCTGGGAATCACAACCTACAACCATGGCAGGTTCTCCTCCTGTTGAAGGATGGCATTTTACTTGGGGAAGCTGTTGCAGGAGTAGTAATATTACCAATGGAATGTCAGATGCTGATTGGACATTAAGAGCGGTAATGTATCCTTTCCTTGATGGTAGTGGAACTCCTTATCCTGCCGACCCTTGTTACGATTCTTCTCCAGAATTTAAAGAGCTTGCTAAAACAATTATTTGTACAGGCTATGAATTTTCTTATTCACACAATGCATCTGATGTAGAACTAGATGAAATAGTATACAGCTGGGCAGAACCTCTTGGAGCTAATATTAATTACAACCCTTTAAATCCTAACGCAACAGCACTTATATTTTCAGCTCCTTATTCTGTAAATTCTCCAATACCTGGTATGCCAACTTTGGATGCTTCAACGGGAGAAATTACTTACAATTCTAATACATCTGGAGTATTTGTAACTTGTGTAAAGGTAGAAGCAAGAAAATGTGGGCAGTTGGTTGCTGAAATTTATAGAGAAGTACAGGTTGTACTAGTAGATTGCAGTATTTATAACCAACCACAAGATGGTTTTAATGATCCTCCAATAATCTCAGAAGCATTTACAGACCCTGTCAGCGGATTACCTTCATATGAAACTACAGTTTATGCAGGTGATTTGATTCAATTTAATATTAATGCAGAAGATATAGATACTTATGCAGGTGGTCAGTTTCAAAACATAACATTAGATGTCTCAGGTGGTCAGTTTTCCTCTGATTTTGTAAATGTAAATGCTTGTGCAAATCCACCTTGCGCTCCCTTTAACAATGGTGCTGGACTTACTCCTCCTTTCTCCGCTCCAGGAATTGTCTCAGGATTTTTTGAATGGCAAACAGATTGCTCTCATATGACAGCAGATATCGGTTGCGATATAACATCTAATGTATTTACATTTCTGATAAAAGCTTATGACGATTTTTGTCCTGCAAATGGGATTAGTATTGCAACAATTAAAATTACAGTTGTTCCCCCAATACCAGATTTAAGGTGTATTGCTGTTCAGGAAAATGGAAATATTGATTTAACTTGGAAATTTGTTGATGGAGCTCCACCAACCGCTGAACCTTATTTGATTTATCATTCTACAAATCCAAATGGTCCATTTACTCTTATTGATAGTATTTATTATCCAACTACAACCTATACTGATGAAGGTTCTATATCAGGAGCTAATGGAAATCTATCGTCACAATATTACTTTTTATCAACTGAAGAGGCGTGTGGACTATTAGCCTCAACTTTAGAGTCTGATACTTTACAAAGTATATTTATTGATGTTGCACCAATGAATTTAGGAGTTATTGCAGGATTAAACTGGAATGCAATTCATGACCCTTTATTACCTACAACTTTTCTGGATTATAATTTGTATTTGAAATATCCTGATCCAGATTTCAGTAATATTCTTGTCACACCTAATTTAACATACCAACATGATGCTGAAGAATGTGACTATAATCCAGAATTTTATGTTGATATTGAAGATGCTATTGGGTGTTTTTCAACATCCAATATTGGAACTGTACATTTACTAGATACAATTACACCTGCCGTTCCAGTAATTACAGATGTTTCTGTAGATGCGTCTGGGAAGGCTGTTATTACATGGACTGTTTCTGTAGGAACTGATTTTTATGCAATTTATAAAAAGGATGAATTTGGAGTTTGGGTTACAATGGATTCTGTTTTTGGAGTGAATAATGTAACTTATTTGGATTTAAATTCTAATGCTGAAAATATATCGGAGTTATTTACTATTAGAGCATTGGATAGTTGTGGGAACGCTTCATCTACTAGTTTCGAACATAATTCTATTAATTTAGAAACTGAAATACATGCATGTGATCATACAATTCAAATGAATTGGAATGATTATATAAATTGGAATGGTGGAGTTAGTCACTATGAAGTAATAATAAATGAAGCGGATTTAGATGGAGTTTATGGTCCTACTATTATAAAACGAATTGAGGACTTGACAGAGTTTTTATTGGAAAATATAACACATGGTTTTACTTACGACATTTATGTTTTGGCATATAATTCAGATTCTACATATGTTGCAATGTCTGATCAGGTTTCATACATTGCAGATTTGCCAAAAAAACCAGATTTTAATTATATTACTACTTCTTTTGTAAATCATGATGATGGAGCAATAGAAATTTCGTGTCATATTGATAATACCGCAATTATTGATCATTATGATATTGACCGCTCTCTTAGGGATTTGAATATATTTCAAGAAATTACTGAAATTCCTTTTCCATCTAATGGAGATGATATGATTTACTACTATGATGAAGATGTAGAAACCCAAGATCATTTTTACCAATATCAGATTTATCCAGTAGATACTTGTAATGAACGATTGAGTTCTTCAGTTTTTATTAATTGGCCAGAAACAGAAATCTCTCTTTCGCAAACAATATTAATTCAAACAGATATAAATACTGACTATGGCAATTTAGTGTACCCCAATGAGTATACAAATACAATGCAGTTTAACGAATACAAAGAGTGGTTGGGAGGTGTTTCTCATTACAATTTATATCGTTCTGTAAACAGAGAGCCGTTTAATTTGCTTCCTCTTTCTACTTTTTACCCTGGAGATACCATGATTTATGTGGATATGGTTGCTGAGTTTATTGATGGAAATGGAAGATTTTGTTATTACATTGAAGCGGTTGAAGCGGGTGGAAACCCTTTTGGTATAGCAGAAAGAAGTTTGTCAAATGTGTCTTGTGTTTCTCAAACACCAAAACTTTTTGTTCCGAATACTTTTACTCCTAATGAGGATGAACACAATGAATTGTTTAAACCAGTAACAGCATTTGTTTCGGAAGAAGGTTATTCATTTTCAATTTTCAGTAGAGGTGGTGAAGAGATATTTCATACAAATAATCCGACAAAAGGTTGGGATGGAAAATTTAACGGAAATGATGTTCAGAATGGAAATTATGTATACCATGTACAATACATAAATGGAGTTGGAGTATTAACAGAAAAAACAGAGATGGTTACTTTAGTTAGATAAGTAAAAAATGATAATAATATTAAAAGTCCCTTTTTGGGACTTTTTTTATACAGATAATATAGATAAAATCCTTACTTTTGCAAACAATTTTAAAAATTGAAATTATGGAGAATCAAAATAAAATTATAGGAGAAGGGCTAACATTTGATGATGTTTTGGTAGTCCCTCAATATTCTGAGGTTTTGCCAAATAATGTAAATACCAAAAGTCGTTTCTCAAAAAATATTGAATTAAACATTCCGATTATTGCTGCTGCCATGGATACAGTAACGGAGTCAGAAATGGCAATTGCAATAGCACAGGAAGGAGGGATTGGAGTTCTTCATAAAAACATGAGTATTGAATCTCAAGCTTTGGAGGTAAGGAAAGTAAAACGATCGGAAAGCGGAATGATTTTAGATCCGATTACACTAGAGAAAACATCAAAGATAGGTGATGCCCTTCAGATAATGAAAGAAAATAAAATTGGAGGAATTCCGGTTATAGATTCTGATAAAAAGTTAGTTGGTATTGTTACAAACCGTGATTTGAGGTTTGAAAAGGACATGACTTTAAGTGTTTTGGATGTAATGACATCTGAAAATATTGTAACCACACAGATGACTGATTTGGAAAATGCAGAGAAAATTTTACAAGAATATAAAATTGAAAAACTTCCTGTAGTAAACGATAAAGATGAACTTATTGGATTGATTACTTTTAAGGATATTATTAAAAACAGAATGAGACCAAACGCTTGTAAGGATAAGTTTGGAAGATTAAGAGTAGCAGCAGCTGTTGGGATAACAAATGATGTATTAGAAAGGGTAGAAGCTTTATCAAATGCTTCAGTAGATGCAATTATTATTGACACTGCTCACGGACATTCAAAGGGTGTAATTGATGTTTTGAAAAAGGTGAAACGTAAATTTACTAAAATTGATGTTATCGTTGGGAATATAGCTACTACAGAAGCAGCTCAGATGTTAATAGATGCAGGGGCAGATGCTGTAAAAGTAGGTATTGGTCCTGGTTCAATTTGTACTACAAGAATTGTTGCGGGTATTGGAGTTCCTCAGTTAACAGCTGTGTTGGATGTATTTTCTGTTACAAGTAAAAATAACATTCCTTTAATTGCTGATGGAGGAATAAGATATTCGGGAGATGTAGTAAAAGCTTTGGTAGCCGGTGCGAGTTGTGTAATGTTAGGTTCTATTTTGGCTGGTGTAGAAGAAGCTCCTGGAGAAACAATTATATTTGAAGGTAGAAAATTTAAAACTTACAGAGGTATGGGTTCAATTGAAGCAATGCAAGAAGGTTCAAAAGATCGGTATTTCCAATCGGGGGAGGATGATTCTAAAAAATTAGTTCCTGAAGGAATTGTTGGTAGAGTAGCTTATAAAGGAACACTTGCTGAAGTATCCCATCAAATTATGGGAGGTTTAAAATCAGGAATGGGATATTGTGGGTCTGAAAATATTGACAAATTAAAACAGGCTAAATTTGTAAAAATTACTTCTTCCGGAATTACAGAATCTCATCCACATAATGTAATAATAACCAGAGAATCACCTAATTATAGTAGATAAATAAAATTAAATTATGAAAAAAACACTTTTTATTGCAGCAATATTATTTTCAACAGTTCAACTAATGGCTCAGGACGTTCTGAGTATTTCAGGGGAAACGATTTCCTTAAATGAGTTTGAAAATACTTTGATGAAAAATAACCGTGATCAGGAAATGACAAAAGAATATTTGGACGATTATGTACAGCTTTTTATCAATTATAAATTAAAAGTAAAACAAGCAAAAGAGAAAGGTTTAGATAGAAATGAGGATTTTGTAAATGAGCTTGAAGTATATAGAATTCAGCTTGCAAAACCATATTTAAAGGATAATGATTTTAAAGAAGGATTAATAAATGAAGCGTATCAAAGGATGAGATTTGATGTAAATGCTTCTCATATTTTATTTAGGGTTGAACAAGGATCAACTCCTTCTGACACATTAAAAAAATACAATTTAGCTTCAACAGCAAAAAGTAAAATTGAAAACAGAGAAATTACTTTTGAAGAGGCTGTTTCAGAATATTCAGAAGAAACTTATAATAATGGAAATTTAGGGTATTTTACTGCTTTCGATATGGTTTATAGTTTTGAAACCGCTGCTTATACTACCAAAATAGGTGAAGTATCTAATATTATTAGAACAAAATACGGTTATCATTTGGTAAAGGTGAATGATAAAAGAGATGCGTTTGGGGAGGTGAAAGTTTCGCACATTATGTTTAAATTTCCAAAAGGTGATGATGATGACCAGAAAATGGTAGCGAAATTAAAAGCAGATGAAGTGTACAATAAATTAGAAAATGGAGAAGAGTTTTTTGCACTTGCCGACAGATATTCGGAAGATAGATCTACTGCTGTAAAAGGAGGGTCTTTACCTTGGTTTGGACTAAATAAAATGGCAAAACAATTTGAAGACGCTTCTTTTTCTATTGAAAATATTGGAGAGTACACTCAACCATTTCTTACAGATTTTGGTTGGCACATAGTTATATTGGATGATAAAAAAGTGATCGGAACTTTAGAAGAGACAAGAGATCAGATTGTAAAAGCTATCAATAAAGGGTCAAGAAGTAATTTGAGTGAAAATGCACTTGTGAATAAGGTAAAAGAAGAATACAATTTTACCGAACATAAATACATTGACTACAGAAAAAACAAAGTAAAAGAGTCAATTGACTTTATGCTTTTGGAACAAGGGAAATTAACTCAGGAGGATTTGAAATCTTCAAAAAAATATGATTTATTTACTTTGGGTGGAATTGCTTTCACATCAGATAGATTGAGAGATTTTATATATGAAAATCAGGAACCAAATTTAGATTTTAATAATCTTTACAATTTGTTTGTAAACATGAGTTGTGTTGAGTATGAAGAAAGTAAATTGGAAGAAAAATTTCCGGAATATAAAACTTTGTTAAATGAGTTTAGAGATGGTATTTTACTTTTTGAACTTACAGGAAAAAAGGTATGGACAAAAGCAATGGAAGATACTTTAGGACTAAAGGAGTATTTTGAAAAGAATAGAGATAATTATTGGTCAGGGGAAAGTGTTGATGCTAATATTTACATTTGTGCAAATAAAAAAGTTTCTACAAAACTGAAAAGGTTACTTTGGCAAAAAGGAAAAAATATGATTTCAGTAGAAGATATCTTAGAGAAAATAAATAAAACCTCCCCATTAAATATTCAAATTGAAAGTGATAAATTCTTTTATGGAGACAACAAATATATTGATTATATAAATAGAAATGAACATGGAGTTACTGAAGTAGAAACTGATGATGAATCTGTTGTATTTGTAGAAATAGAATTGATTAATGAATCTGTATTAATGGAGCTATCTGAAGGAAAAGGAAAGGTGATATCTGATTACCAAAATTATTTGGAAGAAATGTGGATTTCTGAATTGAGAGATAAATATATTGTAGAAATTAATTTGGATGTATTGTATACTTTAATTAAATAAATTGAGACTTTCCTTAATCATCATATTGTTTCTTTTTATTTTTTCTTGTTCATCTGAAAAAGAAGAAAATATTGTTGCAAGTTTTAAAGATAATACTTTAAGTATTGAGGAAGTTTACAAACATCTTATTCCAAATGTTGTTGATACAAATATCTTTGTAGACGAATATATAAATACTTGGTTAAAGAATCAGGTAATGTTGGATAAAGCTTTTATTTATATATCAGAAAATGATATGGAAATTGAAAGAAAAGTAAAGGAATATAAAGAAGAATTACTCATTCATAAATACCAAAATGAATTGGTAAATAATGAATTTGATACAACCATAAGTTACCAAGAAGTGATTGATTATTATAATCATTACACACACAATTTTATTCTGAATCAGAATATATTAAAGTGTAAACTGATTATTTTTGAAAAAGATATTCCTAATAAAAAAGAGATTGAGAAAAAGATTCAGGCAAAAACAACTTCCGAATTGGATGATTTACTAAATTACTGCCAGTTGTATGCTAATATTTATCATTTAAATGATTCTAATTGGGTAGTTATGTCAGATGTTTTACAAAAACTTCCAGAAAATATTGCTATCAAAAAATTGGTAAGAAGTCGTAATAAAATACATAGTTTTACTGATGAAGAATTTGCATATTATTTATTTGTGAAAGATTATCAAATAAAAGGGAATCAAAGTCCGTTAAGTTTCGAGTTAAGTAAAATAAGAAATTTACTTCAGAATAAAAAAAAGATACAATATCTTGAAAAAATAGAGGATGAATTGTACAGAAACGCACTTTCTTCCGGAAAAATAAAAATATATAAATGAAAAAAATACTAATTGGTTTATTTGTAATCTTGTTTTCAATTGAAGGTTTTTCGCAAGTAATTGATAAAATAGAAGCCGTAATTGGAAACGAATTGATTCTTACTTCAGATATAGAGTCGCAATATTTACAATATTTATCGCAAGGTTATACCGAGAAAGGGGAGGTTAAATGTCAGATTATTCAGGATATATTATACCAAAAACTTCTTACTCATCAAGCGAAAGTAGATAGTGTTGAAGTAAGCGAAAAAGAGGTAAATAAAGAGTTGGAAAGAAGACTTTCCTCATTCATTTCACAATTGGGTTCTCAGGAAGCAATGGAAGAATATTTCGGAAAGTCCATATTGGAAGTAAAGGAAGAATTTTATGATGAAATTGAGAATCAGTTATTGAGTCAGAGAATGCAATCCCAAATTACATCATCAATTTCTGTAACTCCTCAAGAGGTGAGAAATCTGTTTGACCAGTTAAAAAAAGAAAATGAGTTACCTTTAATTCCATCACAAATTGAAATTTCTCAAGTCGTAAAAATACCAGAAATTAGCTTAGAAGAAAAATCGAGAATTAGAAAAAAATTGATTAATTTCAGGGAAAGAATAAATAAGGGAGAAGATTTTAAAGTATTGGCCACTTTGTATTCTGACGATATAGAATCGGCTAAAAATGGTGGTGAACTAGGTTTTGTAAGTAGAGGTGATTTGGTTACTGAATTTGAAGCCGCTGCTTTTGCTTTAAAAGGAGATGAAATTTCTGAAATTGTTGAAACAAGTTATGGATATCATATTATTCAACTGATCGAACGTAGAGGAGAACAAATAAATGTTCGTCATATTCTGATGAAAGCAAAGGTTTCTTCTGAGTCGTTATTAATAGCGAAACAAGAATTGGAAAAGATAAATACACTTTTAAAATCTGGTGAACTTACTTTTGAGGAGGCCGCAAAAAATCATTCGGATGATGTAAGTAAAAACAATGGAGGACTTTTAATTAATCCTTCTACTTCCTCCTCTTTATTTACAACAGAAAGTTTACCAGATGATGTGAGATATTCCGCGGAAAAATTGGAAGAAGGAGAGATTTCTTCTGTTAATTTATTTACAATGAATGACGGAACAAAGGCCTACAGAATAATAAAAATTAATAAAAAAATAGAAGAACATACTGCAAATTTGACTGATGATTATAGCAAGATTCACGACTATGCAGTAAATTCCAAAAAGCAATTAGAAATAGTAAGTTGGATTGATAAAATGATTGATGAAACTTATATAAGATTTGAAGATTTAATTTTGGAATGTGAACTTTCTAAAAACTGGATTAAGTAAAATAATGGAAAATAATAATGTACAATTACTAGATGATTTTGTTGTAAAATACAATGATTTCAGAAATGAAATATCCAAAGTAATTATTGGTCAAGATGAAGTAGTAAAGGAGGTTTTAATCTCTATTTTTTGTAACGGACACTGTTTGTTGGTTGGTGTGCCAGGACTAGCAAAAACCCTTTTGGTACAAACAATTTCTGATACTTTAGGGATGAGTTTTAACCGTATTCAATTTACTCCTGATTTGATGCCATCCGATATTGTAGGATCAGAAATATTAGATGAAAACAGAAATTTCAAGTTTATAAAAGGACCTATTTTTTCTAACATCATTTTAGCAGATGAAATAAACAGAACTCCACCAAAAACACAATCGGCACTTTTGGAAGCAATGCAAGAAAAATCGGTTACCAATGCAGGAAATACTTATATATTGGATAAACCATTTTTTGTACTTGCTACTCAAAATCCTATTGAACAAGAAGGAACATATCCTTTGCCAGAAGCTCAGTTGGATAGATTTATGTTTAATGTAATGTTAGATTATCCGAAATATGAGGAGGAATTACAAATTGTAAAACAAACTACTTCTGGAGAATCTGCTACTTTAAATACAATTATGAATTCGGAGGATATTATAAAATATCAAGAATTAATCAGGAAAATTCCAGTTGCGGATAATGTATTGGAATATGTAGTGAGTTTGGTTTCAAAAACGCGTCCTGATTCTGAGAGAGCAGATGAAGAAATGAAAAAATATATAGAGTGGGGTGCAGGTCCAAGAGCGTCTCAGTTTATGTTACTTGCTGCAAAATGCCATGCTGCAATAAATGGAAAATACTCTCCTGATATTGAGGATGTAAAAGCTGTTGCCAAACCAATTTTACGACATAGACTGGTAAAAAACTACAAGGCAGAAGCGGAAGGAATAAGTATGGATAAAATAATTGAAAATTTACTGTAGATGTTTTTACCAATTGTTGCTTTTGGTTCTCTCGTTTTAAGAAAGAAATGTGAGGAGATTACTCCAGATTATCTAGAATTGGATACTCTTTTGGAAAACATGTGGGAAACCATGTACGATTCAAGTGGTGTAGGACTTGCTGCTCCTCAAATTAACAAAGCCATTCGTGTTTTTATTATTGATACTTCGCCTTTTATGGAAGAAGGTGAGGAAGATGATTCAATTAAAAAAACTTTTATAAATGCTACCATTTTAGAAGAAGAAGGGGAAGAATGGATTTTTAATGAAGGTTGTCTTTCTATACCAGATATTAGAGAAGATATTAGTAGAAAACCTAATATTACTATAAAGTATCAGGATGAGAATTTTGAGTGGAATACAGATAGTTTTGATGGACTAACAGCTCGGGTTATTCAACACGAATACGATCATATTGATGGAATTTTATTTACCGATAAAATATCTCCACTTAGGAAAAGAATGATTAAAGGAAAGTTAGAAAACATTTCAAAAGGAAATATACAAGTTTCTTACAGAATGAAATTTCCAAGATAGTTACTTTACTACAACCTTAAACATTTCTTTGTCTGTAATAAAACCTTTCAAAGTTTCTCCTGCAATCACCTTACCTACTCCTTCAGGAGTTCCTGTGTAGATTAAGTCCCCAATTTTTAGGGTGTAGAATTGAGAGAGATAAGAAATTATTTTATCAAAATTAAATAGCATATCTTTAGAGTTTCCTATTTGAACTTGTTCTCCATTTTTTTCTAAACGGAAAGGGATATTATCTAACTCTAATTTCGACTTATCTATAAAAGTTCTACTTAATTGTGCCGATCCATCAAATCCCTTTGCTTTTTCCCAAGGGAGTCCTTTTGCTTTGCATTCCTCCTGAATGTCTCGTGCTGTAAAGTCAATTCCTAATCCTATTTTGCTATAATATTTGTGTGCAAATTTTTCTGCTATGTGTTTTCCTGATTTATTAATTCTCACTACTAATTCTACTTCATAGTGTATGTTGTCCGAAAAGTCAGGAATAAAAAATGGATGACCTTTAGGTTGAATAGCTGTTTCTGGTTTTAAAAAAAACAAGGGTTCATTAGAAATAGAGTTTCCAAGTTCTTTAGCATGATTTAAATAATTACGACCGATACAAATTATTTTCATTCCTCTAAGAATTAAACTTACTTTCCAATCTTATTTTATCCGCAAAGTTTTTCATAATATTTTTAGTGTATAAAGGGAAGTCCGCATTTTGTATCCAAGAAAAATATCCTTTGTTATCGTTCCAAATTTGTTTTAGAGTAACATCTCTATATTTCCCGAAACTTAAAACTTCTTCTCCTTCCTCATTAAATCTAACAAAACCTGCCATATCTGCAAATTTACCTCCTCTTTGCGAAAATTCGGAAAGGAAGTTTACATCATTTTCTAGTTCGTCATACTTGTCTAATTGAGAAAGTAGTACTTCATACGTAGCAGTAGTATCGGCCTCTGCAGAGTGTGCGTTAGTTAAATCTTTATCGCAATAAAATTTGTAGGCCGCTACCAATGTTCTTTGTTCCATTTTATGGAATATATTCTGTATATCTATCGCTTTTCTGTTATCCATATTAAAATCTATACCTACTCTTAAAAATTCTTCTGCAAGTAGAGGTATGTCAAATTTATTGGAATTGTATCCTGCCAAATCACAATTGTGTATTAGTTCAGATATTTCGGTAGCAATCTGAGCAAATGTAGGTTCGTTTGCTACTTTTTCATTCGATATTCCGTGTATAGCAGTGGTTACTGCAGGAATAGGAATAGTAGGGTTTACCAGCCAAGTTTTACTTTCTTTATTCCCGTTCGGAAGTATTTTCAAAATAGCTATTTCTACTATTCTATCTTTTGCAACTTGTACTCCTGTTGTTTCCAAATCAAAGAATACAATTGGTTTTTCTAATTTTAAATTCATAGTGTAAAAGTATAAAAAAAGCCTCAAGGAAACTTGAGGCTTTTTGGATTATTATTAATAAGTTATACTATAGTGTTTGTATCAAACTGTTCCAAGTAATCAGCAACTTTTCTTACAAACTGACCACCTAATGCTCCATCAACAACTCTATGGTCGTACGATAAAGAAAGGAACATCATGTGTCTGATTGCAATAACATCACCATGCTCGGTTTCTAATACAACTGGTTTTTTCTTTATGATACCACAAGCCATAATAGCTACTTGAGGTTGGTTGATAATTGGAGTTCCCATAAGATTACCAAAAGTACCAACATTTGTCATGGTAATAGTACCACCTTGTATATCGTCTGGTTTTAATTGACCTCCTCTTGATCGAATTGCTAAATCGTTTACCGCTTTAGTAATCCCAACCAAATTTTTATCCTGACATTCTTTTATTACTGGAACAATAAGGTTTCCATCTGGTAAAGCAGCTGCCATACCAATATTTACATTTCTATGAATATGAATGTTTGTTCCATCCACAGAAACATTAATCATAGGAAAGTCCTTGACGGCTTTTGACATTGCTTCAATTATAATAGGAGTAAAGGTGATATTTTGCCCTTCTCTCTTTTTAAAGTCTGCTTTTACTGAGTTTCTCCAATTTACAATATTAGTCATATCTGCTTCTACAAAAGAAGTAATATGTGCAGAAGTCTGTTTTGACATAGTCATGTGAGCAGAAATAAGTTTTCTCATTCTGTCCATTTCGACAATCTCAGTACCACCTGTATTCGGAATGTTTACTGGAGTATGTGCTGCTGCAACTGCTTTTGGTGCAGGAGCAACCTTTTTAGTTTCAGTTTTAACTGGAGTTGCAGCAGGTGCAGTTCCTCTAGTTTTTAAATAATAAACCATATCCGTTTTTGTTACTCTTCCATCTTTTCCTGTACCAGGAATAGTTTCTAATTCTGTCATTTCTATTCCTTCTTCAGAAGCCATGCTTCTTACAAGTGGAGAGTAAAATCTTTCTCCAGAGTTGGTAATAGTAGTTGTTTCAGTTGCTGTTGCAACGGGAGTTTCTATTTTTGTAGGAATATCTAAAACTTCTGCTTTTGTTTCTGTAGCAGCAGGAGTATCTTCTCCACCTTCTGTTTCTAATATTGCAAATGGCTCACCAACTTGTACTACATCATCTGCCTCAAATAACATTTCAACTAATTTACCTTCATGTGTTGAAGGAACTTCAGAGTCTACTTTATCGGTTGCAATCTCAACAATTGTTTCATCCATTTCAACCATTTCACCTACATTTTTAGTCCATGTAATTATAGTTGCTTCGGAAACACTTTCCCCCATTTTGGGCATAATAAGTTCTACTCTTGCCATTCTTTAAATTTTTGGCAAAAATAGTAAAACTATGCGTTCAAAATACTATTTTGATAAGGAGTTTTCGTAAGGTAGTCGGCTACTGATGGCCGTCCCTAAAGTTATCTCATCTGTATATTCCAATTCGTCTCCAATTGCAATCCCTCTTGCGATAGATGAAATTTTAATATTTATGTCCTTTAATCTTCTGAATAGATAGAAGTTAGTGGTATCACCTTCCATGGTGGTGCTTAGCGCAAAAATGATTTCTTTTACCTCTCCATTTTGTACTTTTTGCACCAATTCCTCTACTTTTATGTCAGATGGACCTATTCCATCCATTGGGGAGATAAGTCCTCCTAAAACATGGTATATTCCTTTAAATTGAAGGGTGTTTTCCACTGCCATCATTACGCGTATGTCTTCTACTACACAAATGGTTGATCTATCTCTTTTATGGTCAGAACAGATTTCACATATTTCTTGATCGGAAATAGAATAGCATTCGGAGCAATAATTGATGTTGTTTATTAAGTCGATAAAAGAATTTCCGAACTGATTGATGTTTTGTTTCTCCTGATTAAGCATGTGTAATACCAATCTTAATGCTGATTTCTTTCCTATTCCTGGTAAGGAAGAAAGTTGTGTTACTGCATTTTCTACAAGTTTGGACGGGAAATTCATAGATGCAAACTTAGGTAATTCTATTATTTTTATGGTAGATTTGTAAAAACAAAATCTATATGACTACAACAGTTATTCTAACTACAATATTCTCTTATTTTTTACTTCTTATTTTGGTGTCCTTTTTTACTGGAAAATCAGATAGTAACGATAGTTTTTTTCTTGGTGATAAAAAATCTCCTTGGTATATTGTTGCCTTTGGTATGATAGGTGCTTCCCTTTCTGGGGTTACCTTTATATCGGTTCCTGGTTGGGTAGAATCAAGTCAGTTTTCATACATGCAAATGGTATTTGGTTATTTGGCTGGTTATTTGGTAATTGCTACTGTACTTATGCCTTTGTACTATCTTTTAAACTTGACTTCCATTTACACTTATTTAAAAGATAGATTTGGTAATTCTTCTTATAAAACAGCTGCTTCATTCTTTTTATTAAGTAGGGTGATTGGTGCTTCTTTCAGATTGTATTTGGTGGCAAATGTATTGCAGTTATTTGTTTGCGATAGTTTGGATATTCCTTTTTGGCAAACGGTACTTATTACTATTTTACTTGTTTGGGTGTACACTTTTAGGAGTGGGATAAAAACTATTATTTGGACGGATACCTTACAAACTTTATTTATGCTATTGGCAGTGGGTATGAGTGTGTATTTAATTTCGGAAGATATGAATTTAAGTTTCACCTCCTTTATTAGTACGGTAAAAGATAGTGAATATTCTCAGATTTTCTTCTGGGAAGGTAAAAACCATTTTGTAAAACAATTTTTGGCGGGTATGTTTATGGCTATTGTTATGACGGGATTGGACCAAGATATGATGCAGAAAAACTTGAGTTGTAAAAATATAAAAGAAGCACAAAAAAACATGTTATGGTTTTCGGTGGTGTTAGTTTTTGTTAATTTATTGTTTTTATCACTTGGGGCGTTGCTTTATATTTATGCAAATAAAAATGGTATTGTATTTGATAAAGCAGATGATTTGTTTCCAACAGTTGTAAATAGTGGTACTTTAGGAGTTAGTGTAGCAGTAATATTTATATTAGGACTTATTGCAGCGGCTTATTCTAGTGCAGATTCTGCTTTAACTTCTTTAACTACTTCTTTTTGTGTAGATATTTTAGGTTTTGATAGTTCGGATAGTAGAAAACAAGTGAAAACAAGAAAGATGGTTCATCTTGGATTTTCATTACTTTTATTTGCTGTTATTTTATTATTCAAGTTAAAAAATGATGATAGTGTTGTTTCATCTTTATTTAAAGCTGCAGGATATACTTATGGGCCACTACTGGGTTTGTATGCTTTTGGGATGGCTACAAAATGGAAAATAAAAGATGTATATGTTCCAATAATATGTGTATTATCTCCTTTTTTAACTTATTATATTGCTGATAATTCGCTGGATTGGTTTAACTATGAATTTGGTTTTGAACTACTAATACTAAATGGGGCTATTACTTTTATTGGTTTAGATTCTTTAAGAGAGGAAGAATGTAATTGGTAAGTATTATTTTCTATTATTTCGGTATAAAATAAAAGTTCCAAGCACACCAATAAGTATCAAACAAAAGGAGATTATTTCTGCTTGTGTTATTCCTCCTAAAATATCGTACTTGGTATTTACCCTTATTTTTTCAATAAAAAATCGTTCTATTCCATTTAGTGTTAGGTACACAAAAAATAATATTCCTGCAATATTTATTCTTTTACGGATGTTCCACAAAAACACAAATATAAGTCCGGCCATAATAATTTCATAAAAAGGAGTTGGGTACACATTTTCTGCAAGCTGATTACAGAAATTACCTTCACAACCAGGTATTGGAATTCCTCTACCTAATACATTGTTAGGATAGTTGTAACTCCAAATCCAATCTGGTAAAAACCACCAATCCGGTTGTTGTGTCGCTATTATTCCCCAATCTCCATCACCACTTAGGTGACAACCGATTCGACCAATACCATAAGAAAGCATAAGTGCAGGTGCAAATATATCTATTAGGTGAAGGAGTTTTATTCCGTTCTTTTTGGCATAATAACTAACCGATATAGCCCCAAAAATTAATCCTCCATAAAAAGTAAGTCCGCTAAAAGAAAACAATTGTCCCCAAGGATCTAATAAGAAGTCGTTCCAGTTTTCCAAACTTGCAAAAATCTTAGCACCAATTATACCGCTAATAGCAGCAATTATTATCATGTTACCAACCAACTGATAAGGATGTAATGTTTGCTCTATCCACTTAGGTGTTTCTAGTTTTGTTTTTTCTTTCTCCTTATATTTTGTGTAAACTGAAATAGAGGCTACTATAATTCCTCCCATCATACTTCCTCTTGAAGAAAGTATAAATGCTTGAGGGTTTTCCACTAAAGCATCATAATTAAAGATGGCTTCTACTAATTTAAATCCGATAAAGAAACCACCAATTACAGCACTCAATATTTCGTAAGTTGTTATTCCCTTTCCAATTTTCACTTTTTTCTTTATGATAGATAAAAGTCCTTCTTTCTCTTTTCTTTTAAATTCTTGGCTGATAAAATAACTACCAATAACAAATGCTAATGCAACAAAAAAACCGAATGTTTGTATTGGTAACGGAATGTTTATTCCTAGTAAATCGTAAATAAGGTGGCTAATAGTTGGATACATTTATTTTATTTTTTCAGATAATATTTGTCCGTTTTCATCAAACGAAAGTAACTTTATTTTTATTTTTTTCTGTATTAATTCCTCCGAAAAAGGAATTTTTACTTTTATGTAGTTATCGGTAAATCCAACAAGAAACCCATTTTTGTTTTCTTGTTCCATAAGTGATGTTTGTGTAGTTCCCAAATATTTTTGGTAATGTGCTCTTTGCAGTTTGTCCGATAAAATACGGAGCATTTTACTTCTTTCGGCTCTTTTTTGTTTGGGTACCACTCCATCAAAAGTAGAAGCTAAGGTGTTTTCTCTTTCCGAATAGCTAAATACATGCAAATAGGAGATAGGTAAATCTTTAATAAAATTTAATGTAGAATCAAATAATTCGTCTGTTTCTCCTGGGAAACCAACAATTACATCTGCACCAATACATACATCTGGTATTTCTGATACTATTTTTACAACTTTATTTTTGTACAAATCTGTTCGGTACCTTCTTTTCATTTTACCCAATATCTCATCACTTCCCGACTGTAAAGGAATGTGAAAATGAGGCATGAATTTTTTGGAGGTTTTTACCGTTTCAATAATTTCATCTGTAATAAGGTTGGGTTCAATAGAAGATATTCTGTATCTTTCTATTCCCTTTACATTTTCTAGTTCTTTGGTTAGGTCCGCAAATCGTTTCTTTCCATCTCTAAATTCTCCAATATTTACTCCAGTAATTACAATTTCCTTTATGTTGTTTTGGGCTATTTCTGCCGCATTTTTCAGAATGTTTTCTGTGATGTCACATCTACTTTTCCCTCTTGCAAGCGGAATGGTACAATAAGTACAAGGGTAATCGCATCCATCTTGTATTTTTAGGAAAGATCTGGTTCTTTCTTCCAAGGAAAAAGAGGAAGTATAATTTAAATCTGTTATTTCACAACCGTGTATTACCCCTTCTTTTTTGTTTTCTAAATCTTTCAGAAGGTTTGGTAAATTAAATTTGTCGTTAGCCCCTAATACCATATCTACTCCTTCCATTTCGGAAATTGCTTTTGGTTTTAATTGGGCAAAACATCCTGTAATAACTACAAAACTATCAGGAGATATTTTTTTTGCTTTTCTGATTAGTCTTCTGCATTCTTTATTTGCATTTTCGGTAACCGAACAAGTATTTATTACATATAAATCGGCACCATCATTAAATTTATTTTTGGTAAAACCAATTTCATTTAACTGTCGAGAAATAGTTGAACTCTCCGAAAAATTGAGTTTACAACCTAAGGTATAAAAAGCAGAAGTTTTTCCTTTAAACATATTGCAAAGTTAGAAAAACAAAAATTATCTCTTAATTTGAAACCTATTTTATTTAACTCTCGTTTTTATAATTAAGTTCTCCATTAACTTTTAACTAAAACCTAAGATTATGACCTTAATTCTACTAAGATTTTTCCTTACAAAAAGATTTAAATTATCAAAGAGTAATCTTTTTTACTGTTTCCTAATCCTATTTACCTTGTTATTCAGTACTAACACAACCTCTCAAGTAGTATCAGATTTTACGACTATAAGCTCCAATACTGGATGTGGTTCCCTTGTGGCTGAGTTTGAAGACTTATCTACCGGTAATCCGGATACTTGGTTATGGGATTTTGGAAATGGTAATACTTCAACTTTACAAAACCCTATTGTTGTATAAAGGAATTGGAATACAAGATTTTGAAATGCAAGTTTTTGACCGTTGGGGCTCTGTTATTTTTCAATCGGATAATCTGGAGTATGGATGGGATGGAACGTCTTTTTCTGGTAAAAAAATGAATAATGGAACATATATGTATCATATATATTTAACAGATGTGAACGGAAAACCTTGAGTTTATAATGGAGAACTAAACCTAATGAAGTAATTCAATTTATTACTTAAATTAGCCAACTTAAAACTTAATTAAATGAAGTGGAGAGTTGGCTTTTTTATTTTATTCCTTTTTCAGATTGCTTGTAATAATAAGTACGACAATTCTAATTTATCAATTTTCAAATATAATGAGTCTGCAAGTATTTCTACTTTAGACCCTGCTTTTTCAAAGGATCAAGCAATTAATTGGGCTACTTCACAAATTTTCAATTCATTAGTAAAAATGGATGTGAACTTGAATGTACAAACTTCCATTGCGAAAAGTTGGAAAATTTCAGAAGATGGAAAAATTTACACCTTTCATTTAAGAAATGATGTTGTGTTTCACGATCATGAATTGTTTGAAAACGGAAAAGGAAGAATGGTAATTGCTTCTGATTTTGAATATTCTTTTAACAGGTTGATAAGTAAAGATCTAGCAGCTCCTGGGAATTGGGTGTTTTCCAATGTAGAAACTTTTAAATCATTAAATGACTCTACTTTTCAGATACAATTAACAAATCCTTTCCCTCCTTTTTTGGGATTACTTTCCATGCAATATTGTTCTGTATTACCAAAGGAAATTGTAGAAAATACTGATTTTCGTTCTCATCCAATCGGAACGGGACCTTTTAAATTTCAATATTGGAAAGAGGGAGTGAAGTTAGTTTTACGAAAAAATCAAAATTATTTTGAAACTGATAATGGAAAACAACTCCCTTATTTGGATGCTGTTAGCATCACTTTTATAAAAGACAAACAATCTGCATTTTTGCGATTTATTCAAGGAGAATTAGATTTTATTTCTGGATTGGATCCATCATATAAAGATGAAATATTAACACAGGATGGAGTGTTACAAGCAAAATATTCTGATAAAATTAATTTACAAAGCCTTCCGTATTTAAATACAGAATATTTGGGTTTTCTGATGGAAGGAGAGAGTGAGATATCAAAAAATGTAAAAGTACGACAAGCTATCAATTTTGGGTTCAACAGAAAAAAAATGTTGAAATATTTAAGAAATAATATTGGCACTCCTGCAAATCATGGTTTTGTTCCAAAAGGATTACCTTCATTTTCCGAAAATGTAATAGGATATGATTATAATCCTGAAAAAGCCAAAAAGTTATTAATGGAAGCGGGATTTCCAAATGGAGAGGGTTTGGAAACAATAATATTAAGCACAACATCTTCCTATTTGGATTTGTGTGAATTTATTCAGAGTCAGTTGAATGAGATTGGTATAAGTGTAGAAGTTCAGGTTAATCCTCCTTCAACTCACAGGCAAATGGTAGCTACATCAAAGTTGGATTTTTTCAGAGGAAGCTGGATTGCGGATTATCCAGATGCTGAAAATTATTTAGCACTTTCTTACAGTAAAAACTTTTGTCCTAATGGACCAAATTACACTCACTTTTACAATGAGGAATTTGATAAATTATATGAAGAGTCCGTAAAAACTACTTCTAATACTGATCGATATATTTTGTACAATAAAATGGATCAAATGATTATGGATAATGCAGCAATTGTTCCTTTGTATTATGATAGAGTTTTACGATTTTCATCTAAAAATATTATCAATTTTAAAAGTAATTCTCAAAACTTACTAGACCTATCTAGAGTTCGTAAGGAATAATTTTTCGTTTTCACTAAATTTTTCGTATTTTTGGGGGTTAGATTATTTTTAAAATGATAAAAAAAGATTTTATATTATTTTTTATTTTAGTATTTACAAATTCCTATTTATATTCTCAGATTGGAATTACAAATGCTGCTCCTAATAATAATCCTACATATTTAATAAATAATGTTTTGATTGGAGGAGGAGTTTCGGCTTCTAACATTACATTTTCTGGTAATACTCAACAAATTGGATATTTCTCTTCAGGAGTTTCAATTGGAATGCCAGAAGGTATTGTGATGTCTTCTGGACATGTAACAAATGCAGATTTGGGTGGAAACCCTGCTGCAGGAAATACACCAGCAAATGGAGTTCAATGTAATGCTAGTCCAAATACAATTTGTAATGATTTACTTACCGTTGCTAATTCTGTACCTCCTCTTGTGGGTCAATGGTTCTCAGTATCAGATATTAATGATATGTGTGTATTAGAGTTTGATTTTGTTCCAGAATCTGATACGGTAACATTTAATTATTCATTTGGTTCAGAAGAATATTTAACATGGGTTAATAGTTCGTATAATGATGTTTTTGGTTTTTTTATTAGTGGTCCAGGAATTAATGGCCCTTATTCGTCTCCAGCTGGATTTCCTAATGGATCTCAAAATATTGCCTATGTTCCAAATAGTAATCCTCCTTTGCCAATTACGGTAAGTTCTGTGCATCCAGGTTATAATGGTCAATATTATAATACAGGCAACTCTACTATTTCTTATAATGGATATACAGATGTATTTACCGCAATGGTTGTTGTCAATCCTTGTGAAACTTATCATATCCGTTTAGCTATTGCAGATGGTACAGATGATTGGTTAGATTCAGGAGTCTTTTTAGAAGCTAATAGCTTTACAAGTACTTCATTAGGAGTTGGAGCTTATGGAGTTAGTATTGCAGCAGATACTTTAACAGTTCAATGTAATGCAACAATTGATTTAGAAGCTATTATTAATGGACCATACAATATTTTGTGGAATACTGGAAGTTCAAGTACTATTATTAATGTTGGAGCTGGCATATATTCTTTTGTTGCAACTTCTGTAAATGGAAGTTGTGTATTGTTTTCCGATACAATTACAATTGTTGAACAATCTATTTTTAATGTTGATACAACCGTTACAAATGCAAGTTGTTATGGAGTAAGTAATGGAGATATTGATTTAACAGTATCGGGAGGTACTTTTCCTTATACTTATCTTTGGACAAATGCAGTAAGTGGATTTACTTCAACAACTCAAGATTTAAATGCCATTCCTGCAGGAACCTATACTTGTTTAATTACAGATGATAATGGATGTTCTCCTCCAATCATAACTATTGTAATTAGTGAACCTCCAACAGTTACTGTAACCACATTTACTTCTGATGTAGTTTGTAATGCAGATAATGATGGTTCAATTTCTATTAGCGTTTCAGGAGGTTTTTCTCCTTATACAGTCAATTGGACTTCCCAAAATGGATATACTGGAAATACTTTTTATTTGAATGCTTTATATGCGGATGTGTATACTGCAAATATTTATGATAATAATGGTTGTGGACCTATTGTAGAGATTATTAATATAACTGAGCCTCCTCCAATTTCTGCGTACGGGCTTTCATCAAATATAAGTTGTTATGGGAATATAGATGGAGTAGTTGACATAACATCAAGTGGTAATAATTTAGTTTTTAATTGGACAGGGCTAAATGGTTTTGTTTCTTCAACAGAAGATATTCTGAATTTAGAAGCGGGAACTTATACACTTTCGGTTTCTGATATAAATAATTGTCCGGGGCCAATACAAAGTTATTACATTTATGAACCTTCTGATATTATTGTTACTCCCATTTCTACCAATATAAGTTGTTATTCCTACAATGACGGGAGTATTAATTTAACAATTCAGGGTGGGACAGGAGCGATAACTACTTCTTGGTCTGGTCCAAACGGATACTCACTTATTTCGGAGGATATAAATACACTTTCCGCAGGAATTTATACTTATACCGTAACCGATATTATGGGATGTTCTCCATCTGCTCCAATTGTTCCTATTGTGATAAGTGAACCTGCGACAGTTAATATTAGTTCGCTTATTGTAGATGAAAGTTGCTATGGGCTTGCTGATGGTCAGTTTGATGTAACAATAAATGGTGCGGGAACATTTTCCTATTCTTGGAATGGTCCAAACGGATTTACATCTTCACTAGAAGATATTTTTCAACTTTCCGCAGGTACTTATAATTTAACCATTACCGATTTGAATGGTTGTTCTCAAACAATATCCGAAAATATTAATATTGGAAATATTATTCAGTTAGATACTTTTATTCAGAATATCAGCTGTAATGGTGTAAATGATGGAAATATTGTTGTTCTGCCACAAAATGCAAATTTACCAACTTATCAATGGGTTGGTCCAAATGGTTTTACTTCCACATTAAACATAATTACTAATTTATCGGTTGGTGTTTATAATCTGATTGTAAACGATAATTCCAATTGCCCTACAATTTTTAATTTTGATATTTCCGAGCCAAATGCTATGTCCTTATCTTATACGGTTTTTGATGAAAGTTGTATAGGACAAGATGATGGTCAGATTGAATTGTTTGTGAGTGGAGGGAATCCTGGATATAATTATGTATGGAATAATGGACAGAATACGGCTGTTAACTCTGCTTTATCTACAGGTTATTATGTAGTAAATGTTGTTGACAATAATAATTGTATTGTTTCGGATACTATCTATGTAAATACATCTTTATTTGATACTAGTAGAATTGTAAACAATGTAAGTTGTTTTGGAGGGAGTGATGGGAGTGTAGATTTAGATATTGTAGGAGGGAATTATCCTTTTACATACAATTGGAACAATGGCGCTACAACACAAGATTTGGTAAATTTACAAGCGGGAGTTTATACTGTAAGTATTACAGATGCATCAAATTGTGTAATTACAAAAGATGTAATTATTACACAATCTCCACTACTTACAGTTACCTCTAATATTGCACCTATTTTATGTTATGGAGATAATACAGGAACAGTCAGTTTACAAATGACAGGAGGAACTTCTCCTTTTCAAATAGATTGGG
Organism: Flavobacteriales bacterium; assembly: GCA_018647945.1. Classification (GTDB taxonomy): domain Bacteria; phylum Bacteroidota; class Bacteroidia; order Flavobacteriales; family BACL11. Next base: position 59,538 of record JABGSE010000041.1, read on the forward strand.
GAAGTACTGATACTACATCCATGCTTTCGGGCTATCACATCTATACAATTACTGATTACAAAATGTGTAAATTTACTGATTCTGTAGAAATACTTCAAGCGGATTCCATGGAAATACTTTTTGTAAAAACAGATGTTCAGTGTTTTGGAGAGTTGACTGGGGAAATTGACCTTCAAATACAATCTAGCACAGGAACACCTCCTTATACTTATCAGTGGAGCGGGCCAAATAATTTTTCCTCTGTAACAGAAGATATTTCAAATTTAGAAATAGGACTTTACTCTGTTGTTGTACAAGATGCAAATATGTGTACTCAACAATTGGATATTGTAATTGATGAGCCAACTCCAATTAGCCAAATTACAAATATAAATACCTCAAATTATTCAGGATATAATGTAAGGTGTAAAGGAGAGAATTCCGCTTGGATTGAGTTAAATATTTCGGGAGGATACCCTCCTTATAATTATTTGTGGAACAATGGAGATGTAAACGACAGTGTATTTAATTTGTATGTTGGAAATTACTCTGTTACTATTACAGATGGATTGGGTTGCACGGAAGATTTATCAATAAATATTAACGAACCTCCAACTATCATTACAGGAAATGTAATAGCAACTACCGATTTTAATGGATACAATATCAGATGTTTTGGAAATAATGATGGAGCGATTGATGCGGGAGCAACAGATGGAATTCCTCCTTATACATACCTTTGGAATAATGAATTAACAACATCCTCAATTTCTGATTTGATTGCAGGATATTATGAAGTGTTTATTTACGATAAAAACATGTGTTTGTTTATTGATTCAGTAACTTTAACTGAGCCGACAGAATTATTTTTTGACTTAACTTATGTATCCGATACTTGCGGAAGGTCAGTAGGAGAAGCTGAGGTTGTTACTATTGGGGGAGTACCTCCATATTTTATAAATTGGAGTAATGGAGGAGTGAATTCTGTAGAAAGTAATTTCCCGCAAGGAATGTATGAAGTGTTAGTTGCTGATAATAATTTTTGCGAGAAATCACAGACATTTGTAATAGAAAATTTGGAAAGTCCAATTGCAGATTTTACTACTTATCCCGATCATAAACGATTTGTAGATCAACAAAACGAACCTTTTTATTTTGTAGATAATTCACAAATTTTCTGGACTACGGTTAAAGATTGGCAATGGGATTTTGGGGATTTATCTTCAGGAACAGATTCTGTAAGTTCACATTCTTATTCTGATTTAGGAACATACAGAGTGACACTTACCATTACAACACAATCTAATTGTATAGATACAATTAGTAAAACTGTTTTGGTGGATGCTTACAATTTATACATTCCAAACTCATTTAAACCAGACGGAAAAATAATAGAAAATACAATATTTAAGTCCTACGGAGAAGGAATAAAAACTTTTAAAATGAAAATTTTCTCCAGATGGGGAGAGTTACTTTTCCTATCGGAAGATGTTAATGTTGGATGGGATGGAATAAAAGAAGGAAAAGATGAAATTTGCCCAAATGGAGTTTATACCTATTCAGTTGTAGTAGAAAATATATATGGCGAAATACATACTCATTACGGACAATTTAATCTTTTAAGATAATGAAAATAAGAAAATCAATTTTACTTTTTATTCTTGTTTTGTTTTCTACTTTTATTAACGCTCAACAATTATTTACATTCAATCCTAATACGGAAGTAATTGCCACAAAAGATGCAAGCAAAACGATAAATCTTACTATCAATTCTGATGTAGAAAGTGAGATTGTTTCTCAGAATCCATCACTTTTGGATTTAGAAATTCCATTTGTAAACAATGAAAATTTAAATTTAAGATTAGAAAGATATAAAGTGTATTCTGATAATTTAATTATTGTTTCTACTACTGAAAATGAAAAAGAAACACTCAATATTACACCCACAATTCTTTCGTATAAAGTGTTTTATAAAAATAAATCGGTAGGGGTTTTAAATTTATTTAACGGAGAAATAAATGCAACTTTTCAGATTGATGGCAGTCAATATGAAATTTCAAAATTTAAAGAAAATTATGTGTTGTTTGAATCTTCTAATAGCATTAACCATTCTACTTTTAGTTGTGCTGTTCAGGAAGAGTTTCAGTCACAAAATCAGATAAATAATCCTCAATTACCGCCTGTTCTCCTTTGTTTGGAACTTGCTCTGGAAATTGATAATTATACCAGAAACACTTTTAGTTCAAATTTGTCAACTACAAATTGGGCACTTGCAATAATGGCAGGAGTAAGTCAGATTTACGAATTGGAAGTAGATGTTTCTATACAGGTGGTTTATACAAATATTTGGAATTCTGTTGACCCTTATGCATCTTATAATAATCAGGCAAGTAATATGCTTACGGAATTGAGAACGTATTGGAATACAAACAATGGTACTGTATCCAGAGACTTAGTGCATATGATGACTAAAAGAAATAATACAGGAACTGGAGGTATTGCCTACACAGACGTACTTTGTAATAGTAATTGGGGATATGGATTTAGTGCTTCTTTAGATAACGATACAACTTACAATTTTCCTAATCCTTCTTATACTTGGAATTTAACAGTTTGTAGCCACGAAATAGGTCATAATTTTGGTTCTCACCATACACATTGGTGCGATTGGGTAGCTGACCCTACTATTCCATTTGCTGGAGGAGTAATTGACAATTGTGTAGATGTGCAAGGGAGTTGTTCCAATAATCCAACTCCAGTTTTAGGAACAATAATGAGTTATTGTCATACAACATCTGGTGGTTCAATTTTGAATTTCCATGATGTAGTTGTTTCTCAGGCTTTAATTCCTGGAAAAAATGCGGCTTTTTGCCTTGATGTTTGCGACTATTATGGATGTACTGATTCCACATCTTTTAATTATGACCCTGCGGCAACAATTGATGATAGTAGTTGTATCTTAATTATTTTTGGTTGTATCGATACCATTGCACTTAATTTTGATTCCACAGCAAATACAGATGATGGCAATTGTACTTATTGTTCAATGCTTACAATTGTTTCTTCCGATATTAGTTGTTTTGGAAATAATGATGGATCTATTGATTTGCAAGTTGCAGGGGGTACTGCTCCATTTACTTATAGTTGGTTTAGTCCTAGTGGCTTTACTTCAAATACAGAAGATTTATCCAGTCTTTCTCCCTCTGTTTATTATGTTACGGTTACCGATTCCATTGGATGTTCCGAATTGACTTCAGTGATTATATTCGAGCCTGATTTAATCTCTATTGCATCATCCTCTGTTACAGATGTAAGTTGCAATGGATTTTCGGATGGATCAGTTATTTTGAATATTTTTGGAGGGACTTCACCTTATACAGAAAATTGGGGAATTTATAATCCAAATAATTTATTGGTGGGCTCATATGTTGTTTCGGTAACGGATGTAAATAATTGTCCTGTTGCTTCCACAACTGTTTTTGTAAATGAGCCATTACCTCTTACAATTATTGATAATGTAAACGATATTAGCTGTAACTCTTACAATGATGGAAGTATTTTAATAAATCCTTTAGGAGGTACGCTTCCTTATAATTTTAATTGGACTTCTACAAATGGATATTTTTCTATAAATGAAGACATTATCAATTTACAATCGGGAACTTATACCCTTTTACTGACAGATGGTAATGCTTGCACAGAATCTTTTTCTTATTACATATCCGAACCACCTGTATTATTGTTAAATTCTACTGTTACAAACGCTACTTGTTACGGAGCAATGGATGGCTCTATTGATTTAACAGTAATTGGAGGAGTAACACCCTATAATTTTGTGTGGAGTAATGGTGCAATTACAGAAGATTTAAATAACATCCCCTCCTCTAATTATTGGGTAAATGTGATTGATGATAATCAATGTGCAATTTCAACACAATATTTCACAATTTCTCAACCTGCAATTTCAATTGTTAATTCTGTACAAACCAATGTGAGTTGTAATGGATTTACGGATGGAGGAGTAGACATTACTTTTATCCCATCTACTTCCGGAGCGGTTAGTTATTTGTGGAGTGGACCAAATAGTTTTTCCTCAGTAAATGAAGATATTTCTAGTTTGGAAACAGGATTGTACACGCTAACAATTACCGAACTTCCATGTATTATTACGGAGAGTTTTTACATTAATGAACCATCATCAATTTCCGTTTCAGAAAATATACAAGATGTAAGTTGCTACAATGAGGTAAATGGAGTTATTAATTTAACTATTTCTGGAGGAACACCACCATTTTCTCAAAATTGGTTTGGAGTCAATCCAACATCAATGCCTGCAGGAGTATTTCAATATGTTATTACTGATGATAATAATTGTATTTTTTCAAATACTGTAACTGTAAATCAACCACAACAAGCAATTTTTGTGACTTCTTCTCAATCAGATGTAAGTTGTAATGGAGGTAATAATGCTACCGCACAGCTTTCCATTTCTGGAGGAATTTCACCCTATATAACAGTTTGGCAAAATGCTAATCCCATACAGCTTTCTGCTGGCTACAATGTTTTTTCAGTAACGGATAATAATCAGTGTGTATTTACGGATTCTATTCTTATTTGGGAACCACCTGCAATATCCGTTACCGAACTTATTACAGATGTAAGTTGTAATGGAAAGTCAGATGGGATTGTTAATTTAATTATTTCTGGTGGTACTTCACCTTACTCCGAAAATTGGGGTTTTAATAATAACTCATCACTTTCTTCAGGTTCATATATTTACAGCGTTTCTGATGCTAATTCTTGTCAGTATAGTTCGCTTGTAACAGTATCGGAACCACTTTCAATTTCCATAATTCCAACTACTATAAATTCTACTTGTCCTAATTCTACTGATGGTTCGGTCCAATTAAGTATTTCTGGTGGAACTCCTCCATATACTGAAAATTGGGGAATAAATAATCCGAATAATCTTTCTTCCGGAATTTTTAATTATACCATAACTGATAACAATCAGTGTGTTGATAGTTTAGAAATTGTGATAAGTTCTGTTAGTAATATTTCTGTTCAGGAATTCATTACGGATATTAGTTGTTTTGGTTTTTGTGATGGAAATGCAAATCTTTATATTTCTGCTGGGATAGCGCCTTATTCTGTTAATTGGAATTCTTTTTTTTCAGACTCACTTTGTGAAGGAGATTATTATTATACAATTACAGATAGTTTGCAGTGTGTTTATTCTGATTCCATTCATATTACAGAACCTTCCGATTTGAATTTAAGTGTTAGTCAACAAACATCTCAGCTTACAGCAAATGTAAGTGGAGGAAATCCACCTTATACATATCAATGGTGGAACAATTCTGGAAATTTGGGAACATTTAGCGCGGAATTTATTTTTTCTGCAGGAACTTATTATTGCATAGTTTTTGACGTTAATTTGTGCCATTCTGATACTGTAATGTATTTTGTTTCGGAAGTTGGATTAGAAGAAAATTCAAATAATAATTTTGATGTTTATCCAAATCCTTTCTCGGATAATATTCACATTCTTTTTAATAATTCTGAAAGTAAAAACATAAAAATATTTGACGCCATTGGACAAGTAGTTTTCAGAAAAACCACCTTTGAGAAGAGTATTGATATAGATACAAAACGATTTGCAAATTCAATTTATTTTATTGAGATAAAATCAGGAGAAAAGAATTTTTATCAGAAAATAATTAAGGAATAATATGATAAAAAAACTACTATTCTATCTAATCATTATAAGTTTTAATTTCAGTTCTTTTTCTCAATCTTACAATGATGGACTAAATGATGATTTTGAACCTAAAGGAGTGAGTATTGAAAATTATGAAATTTACATTTATAGTAGGTGGGGAGATGAAGTTTTTTACTCTGATAATATTGATTACCATTGGGATGGAGGAAAAGGAGTTTCCGGAAGTTATGGATATGTCATCAATATTGTAGATAAATTAGGGGAATTTCATCAGGTAAAAGGAAATGTACTTTTAGAAAAAATTGTATTATTGTAAAAAATAAAAATTATGAAATTCACTTCTTTTTTAGTTGCTGCAATGTTGGTTTTTTCTTCTTGTGAAAAAGAAGATGATACTATTGTAAATGATCCTGTTAACAATACTCCATCTTTTACATGGAAAATTGATGGGAATAATTTTTCAGATAATTCACCATTAGTATCTATTAATCCTTCTGATGTGTTAACTATTAATGCTTCAGACAATTCTGTTGATATAAGACTTATTATTTATGATTTTTCGTCTAAAGTTAATGATAGTGAGGTTCAATTTGGAATTCTCGGTATCAACAACGCCTTTGTAACTCAGAATGATGTAGTACATCCAGAGACTGACAATGGGAAGTTAACATTTTCTGAAATTGGGGAGAGTAAATTATCCGGAACTTTTAATTTTACATCACACGAAACAACAAATTGGAACATTGTAACAGTTACTGATGGTCAATTTTCAAATATTACATACTAATGAGTGATTCAACAAAAATACTGGACAAAACACAATTAGAACAAAAGTTAAACAGATTGGCTTGGCAAATTTATGAACGAAATTATAAGGAAAAACAAATTGTAGTTGTAGGAATTGCAGATAGAGGAGTGATACTTGCAGATAGAATATCTAAAATAATATCAGAAATATCTGATATAAAAATTACAAAAGCTACAATTAGTTTGGATAAAGATAGTCCATTTTCCGAAATAGTAAATTTGTCAATTAGAGAAAAAGAATTTGCAAATAAAGTAATAATTCTGGTTGATGATGTGCTTAATTCCGGAAAAACCTTGATGTATGCATCAAAGCAGTTTTTGTTGGTTCCAGTAAAAAAACTTTCTACTATGGTGCTTGTAAATCGAAATCATAACAGATTTCCAGTAAAAGCAGATTATGAAGGATTGTCGCTTTCTACAACATTACACGAACATATAAATGTAGTTTTTGGAAAAGAGGAGGGAGTTTATTTATCCTAAAATTTTAATGATTTTGTCAATACAAAGTTCGTTATCGTTGTCAATAGTATGATGTGCTTTCTTGTAATAAAAACTCCTTTCAGAAATTTTATTTTCAATATAACTTCTCAAATTTTTACTCGATAATTTATTGATTAGTGGTCGTTTTTTTTTGTTTACCAAAAGTCGGTTATAAAGAGTTTCCGTGCAACATTTTAAATAAATGGTAGTTCCGGCTTCATTCATTTCTTCCATCAAATTATGATATGTTGCCGTTCCTCCTCCAGTAGAAACAAGTATATTATCTTCTATGATAATTTCTGACAGATATTTTTCTTCTAATTCTCTGAAATAAAGCTCTCCATCTGTAGAAAAAATATTATTGATACTTCTGTTTTCTCCTTTTTCAATTGTTTTATCCAAGTCAATAAACTTTAAGTTTAGTGTTTTGGATAGTGATTGACCAACTTTAGTTTTTCCAGCTCCCATAAAACCAACTAAAAAATATATCATTCAGCGAAATTTAATTTTGTTTTTGCCAAAATAAAGAATTATTATCTTGATATTCTTTATTTTACTTGATAAAAATTAAAATAAATTATTTTTTATATTTACAATTCAAATTAATAAATATAAATATATTTGCAACCGATTTTAAACGACCTGGTAGCTCAGTTGGTAGAGCATCTCCCTTTTAAGGAGAGGGTCCTGGGTTCGAGCCCCAGCCAGGTCACCAAAAATTAATAATCCCGCTAATTTTAGTGGGATTATTAATTTATGTAGTTTTGTAAATCAGCTGCCCAGGTGCTGAAATTGGTAGACAGGCATGATTGAGGGTCATGTGTCCTACGGACGTGCGGGTTCGACTCCCGCTCTGGGCACTTCTTTTATTACTTAGTTTTAAACACTTTCCTTCCATTTATAATATAAATTCCTTTTGGTAAATTAGCAAAAGATCTTTTCCATTCTCTTCCTAATACATCAAAAATTCTCATATCAATATTTTCTTTTTCTAAAGTTAATTCAGAAATTATTGTTGCGCCTCCTCCCGTATCGCAAACAGCTATAGTAAGTCCAGCATTTGGTAAAGCAGTTGTAATATTGCTAACAGGATAAATATCTTGTTCCAAAATTGTTCGGTCCGGAGCAATTAAAATAACTGTAGGATAAGCAGAAATTCCATATGCAGAGTTTACTGCATTTCCACCTCCATCAATTCCGCTAACGGAAGGTAAAAGTCCTCCATAATCATTTTCATATTGCAATACTTCTGCATCAGAATCTCCATCATCTATCGCAATAAATATTACTTCTCCACTGTTACATCCATAATTGGTAAAAGCAGTATTCATTGTTGGGACAGAAGAAATACATGGCCCACATGTTGTGAAGAAGAAATCTACAATTACATGTTTCCCATCATCCAAATATGTAAATAGGTTGTGTGTATTTCCGTGTACATCTGTCACTGTAAAATCTACAGCTGTAGTAAGTGATGTTTGAGCATTTAAACTTACTAAAGATAGACTTAATAATAGTATTGTGTAAAGTTTTTTCATGTTTTTAAGTTTTTATTATTCTTAACAAAAGTATCATTAATTATTTATCCTCCAACTCTTTTGTAGTTGTATCCTTCTTTTTGTAATATCTCCATTACTTTATCTCTAACATTTCCTTGAATAATTATCTCCCCGTTTTTAGCACTTCCTCCTACTCCGCATTTGGTTTTTAACATTTTCCCTAAAGATTTTAAATCTTCAGCAGTGCCTACGAAATCTTTAATAATAACTGCAATTTTTCCTGCTCGGTGCTTGTCAATACACACTTTTAGATCTTGTTCGTTATTTGAAAGTGTTTCCACTTCTTCTCCCTCAAACTCATATTCAAAATTTGGGTTGGTGGAGTACATTACGCCTTTTTTGTTTTTTCCTTTTTTATCCATTTGGTGCAAATATTTTTAATGATTTTGGGTTTACTTTAATTGTTAATTCTCCATTTATTTTAGTTGGTTCTCCATCCAAATGAATTACATTTTCATTACTAATAATTGTCATTTTATCAGATTGGATAATTCGGATGTATTTAGAAAGATGAGATTTTCCTTTTGCAATTTTAAGTAAAATTTGTGGAACTTTCCATCTTGGCATATCTTTTAAAATTACAAAATCTATCAATCCATCATCTATTTTTGAATTAGGAGAAATTTGAAAGTTGTTTCCGTATTGAGTAGCATTTGCAAAGGAGATAAGTAATGCGTTGATATTTTCAGTTTTCCCATCATATTTTATTGTGTACTCCCTTGCTTGGTATTTCAATTCTTTATATATAAGTTTTATATAATTTGAAAACCCTCTTTCAGTTTTGTTTGTAAAAAGATTAGCAATATGAGCGTCAAATCCTATTCCAGAAACATTTACAAATGGAATTCCATTTGCATTGCAACTGTCAACAATTTTTACTTTTGATTTATTAATTTGTAAAATAGCATTTTTTATTTTTTTATATATTCCAAAATGAAAAGCAAATCCATTTCCGCTCCCTGTTGGAATAATTCCTAAAGATACATCTGTGCCAATTAATTCAGATGAAATTTCATTTACTGTTCCATCTCCTCCAACAGCAATCAGTAATTCGTAATTATCCTTTACGGCTTGTTTTGCTATTTCTTTTGCATGCAAATGTCTCTCAGTAAAACTAATGTCGTATTCAAACTTTTCTTTATCAATAAATTTGTCAATTAACTGATTTATATTTTTCTGTTTTCCGGTGCCAGAAATAGGATTTACAATAAATTTAGTTTTCATTTTTTTGTAATTTATTCCCAATCATTTTGTTGTTGTATTGCTGTTTTATGGATTTTAATAAATTAATATCATCCAAATTTTCTTTTGTTTTAGTCTTTAATTTTCTGTCGGAATAATTTTTATATTCTTCATTTCTTCCAATTAAAAAGCCATTTTCATTTACCAACATATATTCGTTATTAATAAAACTAATAGCCCAGCTTTTATTACTGAAAACTGATTTCCCAAAAGAGAAAAATATTTTATTATATCCAATTAAATCCAGGATAGTTGGGAGAATATCAATTTGTTGGATAATTGTTTCGGAGCTTCCTTTTAACGAACTATCTCCCATAAAGAAGATGAGAGGAATAGAATATCTCCCTATTTTATTTTTGTATTCTGCAAGTTTACTTTCAGGAGAGGTATGGTCAGCAGTAATTATAAATAGTGTGTTCTTATACCAATCATTATGAGAAGATTTTTCAAAAAATTCTTTCAAAACAAAATCGGTATATCCAATTGTTTCATGGATTATTAAATCTCCTTTTGGAAAAGTGTTTTCAAATTTTGAAGGAACATAGTAAGGGGGGTGAGAGGATAAACTGAAAATTGAACTTACAAATGGTTGTTTTACACCGTTCAAATAATCAGAGAAATAGTTGAAAAATGGACCATCATAAATTCCCCATGTTCCATCAAAATCATTTTCATTGTTGTATTCTTCCATCCCAAAATACTCTTCAAAGCCTGCTTTTTTACTGAATTGATAAAAACCCATTGTCCCTTTAGTCCCTCCATGAAAAAAGGAAGATGAATATCCTTCTTCTTTCAGAATGGAAGCAATGCTTTCAAAATTATTTACACCATAAGGAGAGGTAATAAATGAATTATCCATTAAACTTGGGATGCTAGCTGTAATTGCAGGAAGTGCTTCTATGGATTTTATTCCATTAGAATAAGCGTTCTCTACTACTAATGAATGTGAAATTAAACTATCTAAAAAAGGAGTGTATCCATTTCCGTTATTGTAATATCCTACAAATTCTTTTGAGAAACTTTCCAAAATAATAATTACTACATTTTTCTTTTCGAAATTGTTACTTTCAAACTGATGCTTTGTATTGTATATTTTTGTTAAATCTTCTTTAGTAAAATAGTTGTGTTGAATAAGAGTGTGTTCGTTAATAGTATGTAAAAAACAAAATGGAGAGTTTAAAACCAAAATACTATTATTTGTATTACTAAATATTCCTGCATCTATTGGTTTTATTGGTTTATATTGAGTTCCTCCTCTAGCACATAATATAAATATTCCACAGCTCACTAAAAATATACCAATATATTTGCCTACCGATTTGTAATTTTTTTCAATCCTTTCGGAAGGAATTTGCTTTATTTTGAAAAGAAAATAAAGCTGAATTGCAAATAAAATGCTAACATACCAATAATCAAATATATATTGTGGAATGACCGTGAAAGCGTCTGAACCTCCTCCCAAAGAGAGGTAATCAATAAAATCAAAAGTAATTCTTTTTTGTGAAAACTTAAAGTATTCAATATCTGCAGTATTCATTAAAATAAAGGGAATATTAACAATGTAAAACAGAATATTTGTCAGTTTTTTGTAAAGGGTCTTCTCCCTTAAATTTGTAGGGAAAAGTAATAAAATTAGTATTGGGATATTAATGTAAATCAGTGCTGAAATATCGAATCTTATTCCCTCAATAAAGGACAAAAATACGTTAGAAGTGAATTGTTCTGAGTTAAAAATGTAAAATGATACTCTACAAAACGAGTAAATTACAAGAAGAAAAAATATTCTTTTGTAAAAATTGTAAAGATATTTCATTGAGTATTATTTACAATCACACCCTTTGTTTCCGCAGTTATCATCTGATTTTACTAGTTTTTTGTAAAGGTAGATAACTGCAAATAAAAACAGAATTGAAATAAATATTATTTGATAGTCCATATGATTAAAATTATATTACAAAGTAAAGAATAATTATGGTATTTTTGACCACTAAAATTAATCTACTTTATGAAGTTCGAAAAATCTGATTTATCAAACAAAAAGCTCATTGAATTATACAAAGCTATTTTGACTCCCCGACTAGTAGAGGAGAAAATGTTAATTCTTCTCAGACAAGGTAAAATTTCAAAATGGTTTTCGGGTATAGGACAAGAAGCAATTTCAATTGGAGTTACTTCTGCATTAAGTCAGGACGAATATATTTTACCATTACACAGAAATTTGGGAGTGTTTACTTCAAAAGGAATTCCACTGGATCGTTTGTTTTCTCAATTTCAGGGGAAGATGAATGGTTTTACAAAAGGTAGAGATCGTTCATTTCATTTCGGAACAAATGAATACAACATTGTTGGCATGATTTCTCATTTAGGACCTCAACTTGCTGTTGCGGATGGGATTGCTCTTGCCAATAAATTAAGTGAGAATGGAAAAGTAACAGCTGTTTTTACAGGGGATGGAGGAGCGAGTGAAGGAGATTTTCATGAAGCATTAAATGTAGCGGCAGTTTGGGATTTGCCTGTAATTTTCGTAATTGAAAATAATGGTTATGGTTTATCAACTCCTAGTAATGAACAGTTTAGATGCAAACAATTTGCGGACAAAGGAAAAGGATATGGAATTGACGCATACACTATAGATGGAAATAATATTTTAGAAGTGTACTCTGCTGTTTCAAAATTAAAAATGGAAATTTCTAACAATCCAAAGCCTGTTATTTTGGAATGTATGACTTTTAGAATGAGAGGTCATGAAGAAGCTTCAGGAACAAAATATGTGCCAACACCTTTAATGGAATCTTGGGCAAAAAAAGATCCTGTAGATAATTACGAAAAATATTTACTTTCGGAAAAAGTACTGACTAAAGATGATGTTGAAAAATTAAAATCTGAAATAAAATCTGAAATAAAAACAGCTTGGAAAAAAGCAGAAGATGAAGATGAAATAGTATTAAATCCTGAAATGGAATTAAAGGATATTTACAGAGAATATGATTTTTTGGAAGTGAAAAAAGAGGAAAAAATATCTGAAAAAAGATTGGTTGATGCTTTGTCTGATAGTTTGAGACAGAGTATGCAAAAGTATGACAATCTGATTATTATGGGACAAGATATTGCCGAGTATGGAGGAGTGTTTAAAGTAACAGATGGTTTTGTAAATGAATTTGGTAAAGATAGGATAAGAAATACTCCTATTTGTGAGTCCGCAATAATTAGTGCAGCACTTGGTTTATCTATTAAAGGTTATAAATCGGTAATGGAAATGCAGTTTGCCGATTTTGTTACTTCCGGATTTAATCCTATTGTAAATAATTTGGCAAAAACGCATTACAGATGGGGACAAAAAGCAGATGTTGTGGTAAGGATGCCAACTGGAGCAGGTGTTAGAGCGGGACCTTTTCATTCTCAATCTAATGAAGCTTGGTTTACCCATACTCCAGGATTAAAAGTTGTTTATCCTGCTTTCCCTGCAGATGCTAAAGGATTATTAAATGAGTCAATAAATGATCCAAACCCAGTGATGTTTTTTGAACATAAAGCGCTTTACAGAAGTATCTCTGAAAATGTTCCGGATAATTATTATACTATAGAAATTGGTAAGGCAAATCTTCTGAAAGAGGGAAATGATGTAACAATTATTAGCTATGGAATGGCTGTTCATTGGGCCTTGGATATATTGAAATCTAATCCAGAAATTTCAGCTGATTTAATTGATTTACGAACATTAATTCCTTTAGATAAAGAGGCTATTTTTACATCAGTAAAAAAGACAGGAAAAGTAATTATAGTACATGAAGATTGTATGATTGGTGGATTTGGGGCAGATATTGCGTCAATTATTTCTGATGAATGTTTTGAGTTTTTGGACGCTCCAGTTGCACGATCTGCTAGTTTAGATACTCCTGTTCCTTTCGTTGCGAAATTGGAGGATAATTACTTACCGAAAAATAGATTTGAAACTCAATTAAAACAATTATTAAACTATTAATCTTTAGAAATTTTAAAATGTGAATGAAATTCACGATATTTGTAAAGTTTATTTTAATGAATTCCTAAGAATATGATGAAAAACCGAAAAGTATTAAACCTTATTGTAGTTTCAATTTTAGTTGTTTTTAATTCTTGCATTACCAATAAAAATTTGGAATATGTATCAGATAATGACATGAAATTTATGTATGAAAAGTACGAATATGTTATTCAAACAGAAGATTTGCTTTCTGTGCAAATAAGTAGCACCACAAAATCTGATTACGATTTTTTTAATTTAGAGCAGACTAATAATTCTCAACTAATGACATATAATCCGTATTTATATGGTTATATAGTGAAACAAAGTGGTGTTTTAGAATTACCTATGATTGGTGAAATTAAAGTAGAAGGGTTTACCTTACAAGAAGTAGAGAAAATGATTCAGAAAATTGCAAAAACATATTTTAAGGATCCGGTTGTTAAAGTTAATTTAATTAATTTTAATGTTGCCATTTTAGGAGAGGTAAACAGTGCTGGAAAGTATTATATTATTAGATCTAACCAAAACATTTTTCATTTAATTGGTAAGGCAAATGATTTGACAGAATATGCTAACAGAGAAAATGTTAAAATTATAAGAACAGAAAATGGTGTTTCAAGAGTTATTTATTTGGATTTAACGGATTCTGAAATTATAAGTAATCCAGATTTTTATTTACATCCTCAGGATATAGTTTATGTTGAACCTCTGAAAAAGAAATTCTATACCCTTAAAAATTTACCTTCAGCTATATCAATATCAATATCTGCAATTACACTTTACTTACTTTTAACTAATTAAATAAGATGGATAATAAAATTAAACCTAACGATCATATTATTGATTTCAGAGAATTTTCATACAAAGTTTTATATAATTGGTATTACTTTTTACTTTCTATATTATTGGCTTTGATTGTTGCATTTGGATATACAAGGTATTCTAATGAAGTGTATGAAACTTCTACTAAGGTTTTAATTAATCAAAAAGATAATGGATCCTCTGCTTCAGATATGATGTACCAATCTTTAGGAAAGAGTAATTCTTTATCTATTGAAAATGAGCAATCTTTATTTCAATCATATCCTCTTATTTTTCAAACAATTTCTGATTTACGATATGATATTTCCTATTTTATTATTGGAGATATAAAAACTTCAGAAACTTTTGAAGCTCCAATTCAAGTTATTGCAGATTTGTCTGTAACTCAAAGTTTGACAGGTTTTTCTTTTAAAGTATTTGTAATAGATGAAAATACTTACCGAATTGAAGATGATGTTAAAGGGATTAATACAAAACAATATTTTGGAGAGAAGTTAAAGATTAGAAACCATGAATTTGTTATTAATAGAAACAAAAATTTCGTAATTAACAATAATGATTTTCCAAATACTTTAGTATCATTTCGTAGTTTGAAGAAAGTTGCAAAATCATATCAAAGTAGGATTGAAATTTCTAATTTGAAAAAAGAATCATCTATTTTGCAGATTTCTATTTTAACACAAGATCAAGAGAAAGGAATAGTATTTCTAAATAAATTAACAGAAAACTATATAAAAAATGAGATTGACAAAAAGAAAGTATCATCATTAAATACTGTAACTTTTATCGAAAATGAGATAAAGGAAATAGAAGATTCTCTTTTATTAATAGAATTGCAACTTCAAGAATATAAAAATATTCATAAAATTCCGGACTTGAATTTGAAAACACAAAATATTTATAATAAACTTACTGTTTTAGAATCTGAATTAGCGAGCGTTAAATATCAGGATAAATATTACACCTATATAAATGATTACATAGAAGATGGGCAGAATCTAGATAAAGTTATTATTCCATCAACCTATGGTATTGATAATAATTCCTTAACTACTCTTATTTCCCAAATGATTAGCATTCAATTGCAAAAGAATGTATTGATTGATGGGGGTCAAGTGAATAATCCCTCAATTGAAAAGTTTAACAGACAAATTAATCAGTTCACTAAAAATATTAAAGAAGTAATTAATAATAGTGCGGATGCAAATAATATCATTATATCAGATTTAAAAAAGAGAATTGATATTGAAGAATCAGCATTTAATGATTTGCCAATTGAACAAAGAGAACTTTTAAATATTGAACGAATTCAGAAAATAAGCGAGAGTATTTATGTATTTCTCCTTCAGAAGAAAGCAGAAGCTGAAATAAAAACTTCATCTGTTGTTCCAGAATGCCAGGTTATAGAGCCAGCATTGTATTTTATAAAGTCACCAGTAGAACCAAATAAATCACAGATATTTACAATTGCTTTATTAATAGGAATTTTATCTCCATCAATCATCTTTCTATTATTAGCTGTAATTAACAATAAGGTGATTTCAAAACTGGATTTGGAAAAACTTACTAAAATTAAGATTATTGGTATTGTTGGAAGAAATGATAGTGGTAATAATTTATTGACTAAATTGAACCCAAAATCATCAGTAGCGGAAGGTTTTAGATCTATTAGATCCAACTTAGAATTTCAAGATAAAAATAATTCTAATAAAGTTTATTTAATTACTTCATCTGTTAGTGGAGAAGGAAAAACATTCTTAGCGGCTAATCTTGCAATTGTTTTTGCAAATGCTGGGAATAAAACTTTAATAATTGGAGCAGATTTAAGAAAACCAAAGTTGTTTAAAGAATTTACTTTAAATAATGAAAGAGGATTATCCATATTACTCTCAGGCAAGAGTTCTCTTGATGAAGCTGTATCCCAAACAGGAATCGAAAATTTGGATATTTTAAGTTCTGGACCTTTACCTGCTAATCCATCAGATTTACTTGTTGGAGATGAGTTCGGAAATTTAATAGAAAAAGCAAAACAAAAATACGACAGAATTATTATTGACACTCCACCATTAGGGTTGGTTGCAGATTCTTTTACAATAATGAAGTACACAGATGTAAATCTATATGTTATTCGTCAGAATTTTACTGATAAGAATTTTTTACGATATATAGATGATTTAAATGAAAATAATAGAATTCAGAATTTATATTTAATATTGAATGATGTAAGCGCTGGAAGTGGTGTTTATGGTTATGGTAACTATGGTTATGGTTATGGTTATGGTTATGGTTATGGTTATGGTTATGGTTCTTATGTTAATGATTCTGACTATTTTGACGATAATGAAAAGTAAATCATGAATACTAAATATTTAAATATTAAAATTTTCCTTTCAGATGTTGATGGAGTTTTAACAGATGGAGGTATGTATTATACCGAAAATGGAGATGAGTTCAAAAAGTATAGTGTTTATGATGGTATGGGTTTTCAGATCTTGCAGAAGACAGATGTTAAAGTAGGAATAATAACTACTGAAGATAAGAGAATGAATAGGAGAAGATCAAATAAATTGGGTTTAGATTTTGATTTTCATGGTGTTAAGGATAAATTGGAACTAGTAAAAGATTTGTGTTTGAGAGAAAATATTTCTCTCGATAATATAGCTTATATTGGAGATGATGTAAATTGTTTTGATTTACTCTCAAATGTTGGGATTGCTGCTTGTCCAAACAATGCAATGAAAAAAATTAAGTCTATTCCTAATATTATTCAATTACAGAAAAATGGTGGAGA
>JABGSE010000042.1 GCA_018647945.1 Flavobacteriales bacterium
AATTGCAGTTGAAGCGGCTAATGCAGCTAAACTGTCAGGAGACACTTCAGGATCGTGTGAGTTAAGTGAGATCATCACTTGTACTTCAGCGTGATAATCCGCAGGGAACATAGGTCTTAATATTCTGTCTACTAATCTCATCACCAAAATTTCTTGGTCAGTTGGTCTTGCTTCTCTTTTTAAGAATCCACCAGGGAATCTGCCATCAGCAGCAAATTTTTCTCTATAATCAACAGTTAATGGTAAAAAATCTACTCCATCTCTAGCTTCTTTACTAGAAACAACAGTAGCTAACATATGGGTTTTCCCCATTCTGATTTCTACCGAACCGTTTGCTTGTTTTGCTAATTTACCTGTTGTAATCGTGATTTCTCTACCATCATTTAAGGTGATTTTTTTTGTAATTTCTTTAATCATTTTTTTTATTGTTTTCTTTTCCTCTTTTGTTATTAAAATAAAAAAGGCAATTATATATTGCCTTTTTTGTAAATATTATTTCTTGTAGTTACCTACGTAGTTTTAAGTTTTTAACTAACTCTCTGTAAGCAACAACATCTTTTCCTTTTAAGTAATCTAGTAGTTTTCTTCTTCTACCAACCATTAATTGTAAAGATCTTTGTGTTCCAAAATCTTTTCTGTTCTGTTTTAAGTGTTCTGTTAAGTGATTAATTCTTTCTGTAAATAAAGCTACTTGACTATGAACTGAACCAGTATCTGTTTTACCTGATCCATACTTTTCAAATAATTCTTCTTTTTGTTGTGTGTCTAAACTCATATTTAATTTTTTATCCTTGATATTTTTCGGTTTGCAAATGTACAAATAGTTTTTTTAAGATAATAACATAATTATAAATTAAATTATGATGCGTACATTCTGATAATTTGAGAAAGTTTTTCTTTTAGATTTTTTCTTTCAACAATCATATCTAAAAATCCATGTTCTTTAACGAATTCTGCAGTTTGGAATCCTTCTGGTAAATTTTTTCCTATTGTTTCTTTCACAACTCTTGGTCCTGCAAATCCGATAAGTGCATTCGGTTCTCCAATATTTAAATCTCCAAGCATTGCAAATGAAGCGGTTAGTCCTCCAGTAGTTGGGTCTGTTAAAAGTGAAATGTAAGGAACTCTAGCTTCAGAAAGTTGAGCTAATTTGGAAGATGTTTTAGCAAGTTGCATTAATGAAAAAGAGGCTTCCATCATTCTTGCTCCACCAGATTTTGAGATAATAAGTAGAGGAATTTTATTGTCTTTTGCGTAATCTATTGATCTTGCAATTTTCTCTCCAACTACCGATCCCATTGATCCTCCAATAAAATTAAAATTAAAACATGCTATTATAACATCTTGCTTTTTTATTTTACCATAAGCAGTTGTTACAGCATCTTTTAATCCTGTTTTTTTCTGAATTTCTACTAATCTATCAGTGTATTTTTTCCTGTCTTCAAATTCCAATGGATCCTTAGAAGTCATATTCGGATTTATCTCAGTAAATTTATTGTTATCAAATAATATCTCAAAATATTCTTTTGAGTTTATTCTGTGATGGTGATTACAGTTTATACAGACATAAAGTTGCTGATGATGTTCCTCACTAGTAATAATTGTTTTACATTTCGGACATTTGTACCATAAGCCTTCAGGAGTTTCCTTTTTCTGAGTTGTTTCAGTTGTTACTCCTTTTTTAATTCTTTTAAACCATCCCATATCTTAAATGTTTCTGTTTATATTATTTAAATCTTCAAAAGATTTTGTAAGTCGTTCAATAAAAGTTAATTCACCTTCTCTCATCCATTTTCTTGGGTCGTAATATTTTTTATTCGGAACATCATCTCCATCTGGATTCCCAATTTGAGTCTGCACATAATCATTGTATTTTGCAAAGTAATCTCTGATTCCAGTTGTAAATCCCCATTGTAAATCAGTGTCAATATTCATTTTAATTACTCCATATCCAATTGCTTCTCTAATTTCTTCATGAGAAGATCCTGATCCTCCATGGAAAACAAAATCAATTGGCTGTTTTTCAGTATTGTATTTTTCTTCAATATATTCTTGAGAATTTTTTAAAATTACAGGAGTAAGTTGAACATTTCCTGGCTTGTAAACTCCATGTACATTTCCGAAAGCAGCAGCTATTGTAAACTGATTACTCACTTTCATTAATTCTTCATAAGCAAAAGCAACTTCTTCAGGTTGAGTATAGAGTTTACTGCTGTCAACATCAGTATTATCTACACCATCTTCTTCACCACCAGTTATTCCCAATTCAATTTCTAAAGTCATTCCAATTTTACTCATTCTTTCAAGGTATCCTTTACAAATTTCAATGTTCTCTTCTATAGGTTCTTCTGATAAGTCTATCATGTGAGAACTGTACAAAGGCTTTCCATGAATTTCATAGAATTCCTCTCCAGCTTCTAAAAGACCGTCAATCCAAGGTAAAAGTTTTTTAGCACAATGGTCCGTATGTAAAATTACAGTTACTCCATAAAGTTCTGCCATGGTGTGCACATGCATTGCTCCTGAAATTCCTCCTGCAATTGAAGATTGATGATCTTCATTTGAAAGTCCTTTTCCTGAGAAAAACTGACATCCTCCATTTGAGAATTGTATAATTACAGGAGAGTTTAAATTTGCTGCCGTTTCTAAAACTGCATTTACCGTTGGTGTGCTTGTAACATTTACTGCTGGAAGAGCGTATTTATTTTTCTTTGCATCTACAAAAACTTCCTGAATTTGATTCCCATAAATTACTCCTTTTTCGAATTTTGACATTATTTTAATTTTTATTAAATTTGAAAAACAAAATTATAAACATTGTTAGTATTTTAGCGATAAATTTGAATTAATTTTAAAACTCTTAAAAGTTATAAAAGTGATAAGTAAAAATCAGATAAAATTTGTAAAATCGTTACAACAAAAAAAGAATAGAATTACCCATGAATCTTTTGTTGTCGAATCAACTAAAAATGTAATAGAAATATTAAATTCAAATTATGAAATTTCTCAATTATTTGCTTTAAAGAGTTGGATTGAAAACAATAAAATAGACAATTCTTATTCGGTAAATGAAGTAACAGAAAAAGAATTACAAAGAATCAGTAGTTTGAAAAATGCTTCTGAAGTGATTGCTGTTGTAAAAATACCGATTCGAAAAGAAATGAATTGTAATTTTTCTGGATTAAATATTTTTCTGGAGGAAATAAAGGATCCTGGAAATTTAGGTACAATTATCAGAATTTGTGATTGGTTTGGAGTGAAAAATATTTATTGTTCAGAAAATGCAGTGGATGTCTATAATCCAAAAGTGGTTCAATCTACAATGGGGTCTATTTCAAGAGTTAATCTTTATTATACTAATCTTTTTGAATTGATTGATAAGGTTCCAAAAGCAGTAAATATTTATGGTGCTTTTATGGATGGAGAAAATTTGAATGATGTAAAGATAATAGGGGATAGTATAATTGTATTTGGAAATGAGTCGAATGGCATTTCAAAAGATTTGGAAAGTAAGCTGACCAACAGGATTACAATAAATAAGAAAGGAATGGCAGAATCATTGAATGTAGCTGTTTCCGCTGCAATTATTATCAATAAATTTTGTAATTAGAATTTATTATCTAATTTTAAAAGGTCGTTCCCATCTTAATCCTTCCCAAGCACAATGGACACATCTATATCTTTTAAATTCAAATACTTGAAAAGATAAATAGTTTATGATGTAATCATATTTTTTTCTCTTTACTCTCTCTAAAGAGTTTCTGCAATTGGGGCAACAATTAGAGCAATTCTCGCAAGTTTTTTTACTCCAAACCCCAAATCGACGGAGTAAAATAATTAGTAGAAGATATATGATTAATCCTACTGAAATATATAGGAAAATATCCATAAATTTTGTGTTTTTTGTTTGGTTTTGCTGACAAAACTACAGAAAATAATTTAATTACTATTCACTTTAGAGTATATTCTCCCCATTATCTAGTTAATAGATATTCAGTAGTGTATCTATTCAAAAGTGAAAGACAACATCCATCCGTTTGTTCGTAAATTTTTAATTGAAGTTGTGTAAACAGAATTGTCTTTGGAGAGTAAATTCAATATTCCTCCAGATATTTTTAGTTGAGGAGAAAATTTGAAATATTCGAGATAGAAGTCCATACCAAAACCTATTTCACCTAGTATGTCGTTCTTTTTCAGTTTAATAATAACATCCCCCTCATCATCAATATCTTCTTGTGATGCTATATCCATACTGTATTTCACTCCAAAAATAACAAAACTCCGGAAGTTATTGTAACGAGCTGATTTGTACTTTATAATAAGAGGAAAGTCCAACAATGTTGATTCAATTACTTTTTTTTCTGTTCGTATCACAGCATTACTATCGGCAAAAGAGTATATTAAATGTCTTTCACCAAATACCAATGAAGGAATAAATCTAAAATCGGTATATTTCCCAATTCGGAAATTTGACACAATTCCCAAATTAAATCCTTTTTGGTTTTGAGATTTTAATACAAATAAACTATCTTTAAACATAATATCCGGATTGTATTTAATTCTGAAATCTAAGGAGTTTATTCCTAGTGCAAAACCGAAATGCATCTTTTTATTATCGTATCTGGCTAAATTTTGAGGACTAGAAAATCGTTGTGCATTCACGTTTTGCGATATTCCAAAAAGAAGAATTATATAAAGGGTTATTTTTTTCATTTCTGTCTCAAAAACGAATCTATATTTATTTTATTGCAATATATAAATCAACAATTCCAAAAGTTAATGGTATATGTTTACAATTAGTAAATCCTGCAATTTTCAAATGATTGATAAAATTTTCTCCATTAGGAAAAGCATCAACAGAATTTGTCAAGTAAGTGTAAGCGCTTTTGTCTTTTGAAATCAATTTACCAAAAAATGGTAATACATGATGAAAATAAATATCGTAGAATTGTTTTAGTGGAAATTTTTTTGGTTTTGAAGGTTCTAAAATTGCAACTATTCCACCACTTTTTAAGGTTCTGTACATTTCCGATAAACCTTTATCGAAATTTTCAAAATTTCTCACCCCAAACCCAGCGGTCATTGCATCAAAATTATTATCAGGAAATGGTAAATTTTCCGAATCCGCTATTTGTAACTTAATTCTATTTTCTAAACCTTTCTTTTTTATTTTCTCAATTCCTACATTTATCATTCCTTCTGAAATATCTATTCCAATGATGTTTGCATCTTTAATTTTTGAAGAGGAAATTGCGAAATCTGCTGTTCCAGTAGCAATATCCAGAATCTTTTTAGGATTATTTGTTAAACAATTAATGGCTTTTCTTCTCCAATAGTAGTCCATTCCAAAGGATAAACTATGATTGAGAAAATCGTAACTTTTAGCAATGTTATCGAACATTTTACCTACCTGTTCTTTTTTACTTTCTCCTGAATTATATGGTGTTATTTTACTCAATTTTCTGTATTTACAATTTCTTTTTCATTTTGACTATTTACAAAAAGGACATTTCCTAAATTATGATATCCTTCAAATAAGGATTCTTTTTGTTTTTTTAGAATCTCTCCTCTGAACCCTACAATTGTTAGGTCAGAATCTGAAGAATGTTCATCAATTATTTCTTTTACTTTTTCATCTTCTTTCTGCTCAATCATAATAATATTATGTGCGGAAATAGGGAGTCTTCCTTCACTTACTAGTTTTAATAATTTACTACTACTATTTTCTGATTCCCCTGCTTTTATAATACTATAAATTTTTATTTCTGCTTTACTCCATTCTGGATGACCTAATAAAATATAACCTATCAAAATCATTAGATTTGAGTTTTCATAATCTTGAGAAGAAATCCAAATATGAATGGAATTCTTTTTCCCAAAACTACTTAATGATTTTCGTAAAATACAGACATCAAAATCTGTTGCTTTTAAAAGTTGATAATTCTCTGTAACTTTTTTAAGTTCTTCTGATTTATCAAAATCAAATTCAAACATAATTAGATTATTTCCTTTCCCTGAAATACCAGAAAGTTGAATTACTTGTGCAAGTGCAGAGGTATAAGAAGGACTAATAATGGTGTCGATATAAACCCTGCTTTTTTCTTTTTTAGAAATTTGCAATAATTTATTTTGAACCTCTTTTGACTCCTGAAAAGTACTTTTGGAAAGGTATCCATTAATATAGTGCATAAACGTTCCGAATCCATATTTATGAGACATCCATCTTACCAAATCAAATGAATCTTGTGATTTAAAAGAGTCTTCAGTTACACAGATAACAAATGGTCTCCAGTTTTCGCTTTCTGTTTCTTCATCTTTCTTTTGTAGATATATTTGTAATTGTCTACTCATCTGAAAAATCACTCCTCTAAAAAGTTTTTCTAATCCACTTTTTTCTTTATTGTTTAGACTAATGTAATAATAAATTCCGGACATTGTAGCTATTGAAAGTAAGGCGTAAGAAGTATTCATTTTAAACATTAAATAAAAGGAAAGAATAGCTCCTAAAAGTGAAAAATACCATCTGGATTTAAAGGTAGGGCGATAAGAGGGGTCAGCAGAAAAATGTTCTAAGAAAGAGATTAAACAAATAGCTCCGTAAGTAACAATAAAAAACATTGAAATAATCTGAGCCACAAAGTTAATATCTCCTATATAAATGAAAAAGAAAGCAATAATTGAAGTAATAATAGCTCCGTTTATTGGTTCATTGTCTTTTTTTCTTTCTTTCCGGAACCAATTGTTTATTTTTTGAAGTGGAAACACTTTATCATTCCCAAGAGCTTGTAAAGTTCTGGGAGCAATAATAACTGACCCCAATGCGGAAGATACAGCCGCACATGCCAAACCAATAGGAATAATTGGTCCCCAAATTGCAATATCACTCATTACCATTTGATTGTTCGCTAGTTCATCAAGTGGAGCGGAAAGAACTAATTTTAAAGCGACTGCAAAATAAACTAGAATTCCAACAGCAGTAGCCCATAATGTGCCTCTAGGAATAGATTTTTTAGGATCTTTTAAATTACCTGATAATCCTAATCCGGCAGCGATACCCGTAAATGCAGGGAAAATAATTGTAAAAACATAGAAGAAGTCATCAGGATTATTAATTTTTTTTATAAAACTAATTTCACTTATGTCATATTTAGTCTCTCCAAGAAAAAAGAAAATAAGTGATAAAAATAATATTCCTGCAACTATATAAAGTGCTTTCATTCCTACATTCGCTCCTTTTCGTAAAATAATGAAAGTTAGTAATCCCATACTAGACATCCCTATTATTTTCTTATCATGCAAATACTCACCAAATATGTTCATGAATGCAGGAAATACTGTGTCCAAATAATCCATAAATGGCATTAAAGATTCTGAAAAGGCAATGATGTAAAATGCAACACTAATCGCTTGAGAAAGAAAAAGAGTAATTCCAATTGCCGCACCTATATTTAAACCAAATGAACGAGAAATTATATAATAAGCTCCTCCACCTTCCACTTTTTGGTTCGTAGCAATTTCAGCTACAGCAAGTGCAGTAGGGATTGTTACCAAATGTCCTAAAATAATAATTGCAAAAGCTCCTAAAAGTCCGGTATGACCAACCGCATATCCAAATCTTAAAAATAATATAGCGCCTAAAATTGTAGAAATGGCTGTAATGAAAACTGGGGTTGTTCCGAAATTTGCTTTTTTATTATTAAGGGTTGAAGGCATTTATTAAGAGTAAATTTTAATTGTTTCTCTAAGCAATTCCTCTTTATCAATTGGCACCACACCTACCTTCTGACAAACTATGCCTCCTGAAAGGGATGATATTTTAGAAATATTTTTAGAGTTTACTCCAGATGAAAGTAGAAGTGAAGCAACAGAAATAACTGAGTCACCAGCACCAGAAACATCAACAACAGGTCCTCCATAAGCTGGAGTGTGAACAAATCCCTTATCTGAATTTATACAAATACCTCTTTCAGAAAGAGTGAGTAGAATAGCTGATGCGTTTAATTTATCTTTTAATATTGATGTTGCTTTTTCTAATTCTTTATCATTCTTATCGTCAAACTCAATCTCTATTCCCTCTTTAATTTCTTTCAAGTTAGGTTTAAAAATATCACAATCCTGATACAATAAAAAGTTATCTTTTTTAGGGTCTACAATTATTGGGATATTTAATTGTTTTGCTTTTTTAATTAACTTCTTAATCGTTTTAGGAGTCAGTACTCCTTTGTTATAATCTTGTAAAATAATTACGGATGTTTCCTCAAGTAATTGTTCAACTGTATTTAAAAATTTATCTTCAATGGTAATAGGATATCTATCTTCTTCATCAACTCTAAGTTGATGTTTGTTTTCGGAAATAATCCTAGTCTTTACCGTTGTTTTTCTCTGATCAGAAATAAGAATACCCTCAGTTGAGAGATTGGCTTTTATCATTAATTTGTTAAACCTGATTCCGTTATTATCATTTCCAATAACTGAACATAATATAGGTGTTGCTCCTAACGCTTTTATGTTTAAAGCGCAGTTAGCGGCTCCTCCTAATCTTGTTTCGTGCTTTTCAATATCTACAACAGAAACAGGAGCTTCTGGAGACATTCTTTCAATTTTACCCCACATATATGTGTCAATCATGGAATCTCCTACAATTAGCACTTTTTTGTTGTTGAAACTCTGGAAGATGTCTTTTATTTTTTCCTCTTTCATTTTAACTTTTCTAATTGAATTTTAATTCTGTTGAAGGCTTCTATTAAATTTTCTTCAGATGCTGCATAAGAAATTCTGATACATTCAGGATTACCAAAAGCTGTTCCTGATACAAAAGCAACATAACAACTATTAAGTAAGTATAAACACAAATCGTCAGAATTATTTATTATATTTTCTCCATCTGATTTTCCAAAGTAATAGGATACATCTGGAAAAAGATAAAAAGCTCCTTGAGGAACATTACATTTCATTCCCTCAATTTCAGAAATTTTATTCAACACTAAATCTCTTCTTTTCAGGAAGATATCTTTCATAAACATAATTTCGGAAGGATTAGCAATCATTGCTGTTTCTGCAGCTTTCTGTGAAATAGAGCAAGTTGCAGAAGTTACTTGACCTTGTATTTTATTACAGGCTTTTGCAATCCAAAGTGGAGCACCAATAAAACCAACTCTCCACCCAGTCATGGCAAAGCCTTTTGACACTCCATTTACGGTTATCACTCTACCTTTTAATGATGAAATAGTTCCAATGCTAAAATGATTTCCAGTAAAGTTGATATGTTCGTAAATCTCATCTGCAATAATATAGATGTCAGGATATTTTTCTAACATCTCCGTAATTTCTTCTAATTCAGATTGAGTAAAAACTGTTCCGCTCGGATTACAAGGGGAGGAGAACATCAATATTTTTGTTTTAGGAGTAATGTATTTTTCTATTTCTTTTGCGGTAACCTTAAAATCATTATCTATTGAGGATGGAATTTCTATAGGATTTCCTTCAGCTAGTTTTACAATTTCCGAATAGCTTACCCAATAAGGTGCCGGAAGTAAAACTTCATCTCCATCATTTAATAAACTTAAACATACATTTGCTAAGGATTGTTTTGCTCCCGTAGAAACAACTATTTCTTCTGGAGAATAGTCTAGGTTATTATCTCTTTTAAATTTTTCTGAAATTGCTTTTCTTAATTCTATCATTCCAGGAACAGGAGTGTAGTGAGAGAAATTATCGTCAATTGCTTTTTTTGCGGACTCCTTTATGAAATTTGGAGTATCAAAATCTGGTTCTCCTAAACTAAGAGCAATTACATTGTGCCCTTTTTCTTTCAATTCTCTACTCATCCTTGCCATTGCTAGTGTTGCCGACTCAGATAATCTGTTTAATCTTTCTGAAACTTTTGTCATTTTTGGTTTTTAATTTTTAGTTGTCAAATATACTTATTTTTCCTGTAGAAATACTGTATTATTTATTGGACAATTTTTTATAAATTTGAAGAGTTAAATAATAAACTTATAATTATGAAAAAAATAATATTGTTCCTAATAGTATGTCAATTTACATTTTTTGCAAATGCTCAAAAAGTTTATACGGTTGAATATTCTAGTCAGGCTGATGTAAAAGTTTTTGTTGTGGATTATGAAAGTCAAGCGGATTTGTGCGTGTATAAAGTAGATTATTCCTCACAAGCAGGTAAGAATGATGGTAATTGGTATTTTGTGGATTATTCCTCACAGGCAGATAAAAAAATATTTTTTACTGATTATTCCTCACAAGCTGATGTGAAAATATATTTTGTAGAATATAGAAGCCAAGCAAAATGGAAGAAGAAAGAACAAATGCATTTATTTTATTAAGTATCTAACAGAGCTTTTGCCAAAAAGAAAACTTGGATTCCATTTTGCAAGGATTTAGAGAAAGCTTGCGAATTGGGAGTGGGTTGTGAAGAATTGAAAGAGTATTGTACAGAAG
The DNA here is from genome assembly GCA_018647945.1 of Flavobacteriales bacterium. Classification (GTDB taxonomy): domain Bacteria; phylum Bacteroidota; class Bacteroidia; order Flavobacteriales; family BACL11. The sequence goes on from JABGSE010000042.1 coordinate 10,456, forward strand.
AATAACTATAGTTTTTCTAGAATCCGATAGATTGTCTTTCCTTTAGTTAACTGATTTTCTAGGATTTCTAGTTTTCTTTCTGATAAAAGAGCATTGTATTTTTTATTTCCTAACTCTTCTTTTATAGTGTGGTGTAACCAATAGATGTTTTGTCTTTTTCTATTTTCACTTTTCCAGTTTGAGGATGTCATTTGAGAATTGTAATTTTTTATAGTATCCCAAATTTCTGTAATACCAGTATTTTCTAAAGAGGAACAAAAAGCAACTTTTGGAGTCCAACCATTTTCCATTACAGGAAATAAATGTAATGCTCTCTGGTATTCCTGTTTTGCAATTGCAGACTTCTGCATATTATCACCATCTGCTTTTGTAATAACTAGTATATCTGCAAGTTCCATTATACCTCTTTTTATTCCCTGTAGTTCATCTCCAGCACCTGCAAGCATCAACAGTAAAAAGAAATCACAAATATTACTTACTGTAGTTTCCGATTGCCCAACTCCAACAGTTTCTATTAGAATAATGTCAAATCCAGCTGTTTCACAAAGTACAATACTGTCTTTAGTTTTACTTGCAATACCACCTAAAGTTCCTGAGGATGGGGAAGGCCTAATAAAAGCATTTTCATCTACCGATAGTTGGTGCATTCTACTTTTGTCTCCTAAAATACTACCTTGAGTTTTCTCGGAAGTAGGATCAATAGCAAGTACTGCAACTTTATGTCCATTGGATGTGAGAAGTTTTCCAAATGTTTCAATAAAAGTACTTTTTCCTACACCAGGTACTCCCGTTATTCCTATTCGGATGGAGTTTCCACTATGAGGTAAACAATTTGAAATTAAGTTTTGTGCTAATATATTATCTGTTTCTAAGGAACTTTCTAAAAGAGTAATTCCTTTTGCTACTGCTACTTTGTTTCCTTCTAGTATTTCCTTAAATAAGTCCATTTATTTTACGGCAATTACCGATATTTCTACATTTACATTTTTTGGCAACACAGAAACTTCTACCGCCTCTCTTGCAGGAGGATTGTCTGAAAAATAAGAAGAGTAAACTTCATTTATTTCAGAATATTGATTCATTTCATTCATAAAAATAGAACACTTTACTACGTTTTTAAAATCCATATTTGCAGCTTTTAAAACCTCTGAAATATTTTTCATTACTTGATGAGTTTCCTCTGTAATATTATCCATTACCAATTCTCCAGTTTCAGGGTTTATAGCTATTTGTCCTGAACAATATAAAGTGTTTCCACTCAAAATAGCTTGACTATAAGGGCCGATAGCTTCAGGAGCTTCTGGTGTTGTTATTACTTTTTTACTCATAATAGTTTAATAGTTTCTGTTGCCAAATATAGTACTTCCTATTCTAATCATAGTACTTCCGCAATCTATAGCAATTTTATAGTCTCCACTCATTCCCATTGACAGGGTATTCATTTGTTTGTGTTTTTTGTAAATATCAGATAGGAAAGAGAATTCTTCTTTTATCTGAATTTCATTTTTGGTAAAAGTAGCCATTCCCATCAATCCGATAATATTTACATTTTTATAACTTTCTAATTTTGGTATTATATCTTTTATTTCCTCTGAAGAAAAACCAAATTTTGCACTTTCTCTGGTGATATGAACTTGCAGTAAACAATCTATAATTCTGTTGTTTTGCTTTCCTCTTTTGTCTATTTCAATCAAAAGTTTTTCAGAATCTACTCCATGTATTAAACTTACAAAAGGAGCTATAAACTTTACCTTATTAGTTTGCAAATGACCAATCATGTGCCATTGTATGTTTTTAGGAAGTTTGTTGTGCTTTTCTACTAATTCCTGAACCTTGTTTTCTCCAAAAATAAGTTGCCCAGAGTTATAGGCTTTTTCAATATCAGAAATCGGTTTTGTTTTAGATACCGCTACCAAGGTAACTCCCTCAGGAATTTCACTTTTCATTTTCTGAATATTTTCAGAAATACTCATTAATCTAATTTATAAATGGTTACTCCCGATCTTAACTTAGGTTTGATATAAGTACTTTTAGGAGGCATTATTTCGTTATGATCTGCAACTTTTTTTAGAGATTCTATATCGATTGGCTTTAGGATAAAAGCAATTGAATATTCCTGACGATCAACTTTGTTTTTTAGTTCTTCCAAAGGAATAGTTCCATCATAAAAACTAATGTTGGAGTCCGTTTTTTCATCTGTAATTCCTAAAATAGGTGATAATATACTTTCAGATAAAATAGATGGATCTAAACTTTCGGATGTAGAATTATATTTTTTGGAATGTGCAATTAAAGAATACCAAACCCCTGATAAATACATGCTTATTTCATCTTTTAAAGTAGGATAGTATATGTTTTTTCCTTTTTCTGAAACAGTGTAATTGTTTTCTATTTTATAGATTAATTTATTTGTAGTTAGTCCGTTAGTATGTTTTATTAATCGGTTAAAATTAATAATATTTAACTCGCTTTCCGGAATAAGATAACTCATAAAAAAATTGAAATTATCTTCTGGATTGTAATTCGGATGTTCTTTTCTTATGTTTTGGCATAATAGGGAAGAAGAGGCAGATCTATGATGTCCGTCCGCAATGTACATGATATCCGTTTTTTTAAATTCAGAGATAATATTTTCTATATGTTCTTTTTCTCCTATTTTCCAAAGTTTGTGTAGCACTTTGTTGGTAGTAGTAAATTCATATTCTGATCTCTCTTTTATTGTTTTCTTAATAATGAAATTTATGTTTTCACTATCTTTGTAAGTAAGTAGAACAGGATCTGCATTAAACCCTGTAGTTTGCAGATAGCTCTTAAACATTTCCTCTCTTTTGGTTATGGTTTGTTCGTGTATTTTTATGTTCCCATTTAAGTAGTCATCTACAGAAGTGGCAGCAATTATTCCAGTAAAAACATTGTTTTCAGTTCTTTGTTGATAGATGTAAAAACAATTTTCTTCCTCCTGAAATAATATTCCTTCTTTTACGAAATCTGAGAATTTTTCTTTTACTAAATGAAATTTTTCTTTTCCAAACTTTTTCTCCTGTTTGTTGTAATCAGGATTAATAATGTGTAAAAAAGTATAAGGATTATTGTCTAATTTTTCTTGCAGGGTATCGTCAGAATAAGTGAGATAAGACCTAGAAGCAACAAGGTTTACCTTGTCTCTTTTTGGTCGTACCGCTTTAAATGGCCTAACAATTGTCATTTCTATTTATTAAAAAATGTTATGATTTTATCTGCTAATTCTGCACCTATTCTATCCTGAGCTTCTAAGGTAGCAGCACCAATATGTGGAGTTAAAGAAATACTATTGTGCATCATTAAATACATACTAGGATTTGGCTCGTTTGTAAATACATCTAAAGCAGCATATTCTAACTTTCCTTTGTCTAAGGCAAACATTAAAGCATCCTCATCAATAACACCTCCTCTAGCCGTATTTATTATTCCAGCTCCGGTTTTCATTAGTCCAATTTCTTCTGCACCAATCACTGCTTTCTCTCCCGTTTTTGGGATATGTAATGTTACAAAGTCAGAACCTTCCAAAACATTCTCTAAAGATGTAGTTTCAATAGTGAAGGTCTTTTTGTCTCCATTAAAAAAGCTAAGAGTAATGCTTGCTTCAGTAGTAAATTTATCATGAGTCAATACATTCATACCAAGTCCTATAGCTCTTTTTGCTACTTCCTGTCCTATTTTTCCGAAACCAATAATTCCTAAAGTTTTACCTGCAAGTTCTTTCCCTCCAGCATATGCCTTTTTTAGGTCTTTAAAGTTAGTGTCACCTTCTAGTGGCATTTGTCTATTAGACTCATATAAAAATCTAACCATTCCGAAAAGATGAGAGAAAACTAACTCTGCAACTGAAGAAGAAGATGCTGCTGGAGTATTGTATACTTCTAATCCTTTTTCTTTTGCATATTCTACATCAATGTTGTCCATACCAACACCACCTCTTCCAATAATCTTTAAATTAGGACAAGCGTCAATTAATTCTTTTCTGGCAGTAGTTGCACTTCTAACAAGTAAAACTTCATAGTTTTCACTATTTATTGTAGAAATAAGGTCTTCCTGATTTACTTTTTCTGTAATAACTTCAAATCCTTTTTCTTCTAAAGCTTCAATCCCAGATTTTGAGATGCCATCATTTGCTAATATTTTTACCATTCTAATTATTTTCTAGGTTTTTCATTACATTTACTAATACATCCACACTTTCCAAAGGAAGAGCGTTGTACATTGAAGCTCTGTATCCTCCAACTGATCTGTGTCCTTTTAACCCGTTAATTCCTGTGCTAAAGCACATCTGATTGAATACCTCCTCTTTTTCAGAATCTTTTAAAAGGAAGGTAACATTCATGTTAGATCTGTCTTCTTTTTCTGCAGTTCCTTCAAATAAAGGATTTCTATCAATTTCAGAATAAAGCATTGCTGCTTTTCGATTATTTACTTCTTCAATCCATTCTACTCCCCCATGGTTCTTTAACCATTCTAAAGTAAGCATGGAAACATATATTGCAAAAACAGGAGGAGTATTAAACATACTATCTTTGCTTATGTGAGTATTATAGTCCAACATTGTAGGAATGGTTCTTCCTGTTTTTCCAAGTATTTCATCTTTTACAATAACTAAAGTAGTTCCTGCAGGTCCCATATTTTTTTGTGCTCCAGCATAAATTAAATCAAATTTACTCACATCAACTTTTCTACTAAAAATATCAGAACTCATATCGCAAACTATTAATGAAGATACTTCTGGAAATTCTTTCATTTGTGTACCATAAATAGTATTGTTTGATGTGCAATGAAAATAATCTACATCTGCAGGAATTTCATATCCTTTTGGGATATAATTATAATTATTATCTGAAGAATCTCCAACAACAATTATTTCTCCAAATTGTTTTGATTCTGTAATTGCTTTTTTTGCCCAAGCTCCTGTGTTGGTGTATGCTGCTTTTCCTCCTTCTTTCATTAAATTAAAAGGAACCATCAAAAACTCTAAACTCGCTCCGCCTTGAAGAAAAAGCACTGAATATCCTTCCGGAACTTCAAGTAATTCTTTCACCAAATTAATAGCTTTGTCCATTACATCAACAAATGGTTTACTTCTGTGAGAAATCTCAATTAAAGATAAATTGTCGTTGTTAAAATTAAGGATTGATTCGGAAGCTTTTTTCAAGACTTCTTGTGGTAAAATGCAGGGACCTGCGCTGAAATTGTGTTTTTTACTCATTTAAAGTATTTGGTTTTTTGTAAGTTATTCTTTTACTCTTTCTAAATAGGCTCCTTTTTCAGTGTCTATTTTTATTTTATCTCCTTCATTTATAAATAAAGGAACTTGAATTGAGGCTCCGGTTTCTGTAGTTGCTGGTTTAAATGTATTTGTAGCTGTATTTCCTTTTATTCCAGGTTCGGTATGAGAAATTTCCAAAACAATATGAGATGGGAGAGAAGCTGATAATGGCATACCCTCATCTGCATGAAAAAGTACATTTACATTTTCTCCATCTTTAAGAAATTGCACATTTTCAATAAAGTTTTTTCCTAACATTATTTGTTCGTAATCATCTAAATTCATTAAATGACAATCCTCACCTTCAGCATACAAAAATTGATATTTTCTATTTTCAATTCTAATAACCTCAATTTTCACTCCTGAAGTAAAGGTGTTTTCTAATAATCTTCCGGTATTAAGGTTTCTGATTTTTGTTCTTACAAAAGCCGGGCCTTTTCCTGGTTTTACATGTTGGAAAGATTCAATTTTCCATGGATCTCCATTAAATTGAATACATAATCCGTTTCTGAAATCTGCAGTAGTTGCCATATTTATTTAGTTTTGTTTATATCCTTTCATTATTCCTCTTCCAGAATTTTGCACAAAAGAGATTATCTCATCTCTTTCAGCAGAAGTTTTCAGTTCTGTTTCCATTTTAAGAACCGCTTGGGTATTGTTGTTTCTATTTTGGAACAATATTCTGTAAATATTCTGTATTTCTGTAATTTTTTCTTCTGTAAATCCTCTTCTTCTCAATCCTATAGAATTTATCCCAACAAAGGAAAGTGGTTCTCTGGCCGCTTTAATGTATGGTGGCACATCTTTTCTGACAAGGGATCCTCCAGAAACCATAGAATGCTGACCAATAGTTACAAACTGATGCACTGCTGATAATCCGCCAATAATTGCAAAATCTCCCACTGTTACGTGTCCACCAAGAGCAACTCCATTTACAATTACACAATTATTGCCAATTATACAATCGTGTGCAACATGAGAATATGCCATTAACAAACAATTTTCGCCAATAATTGTTTTACCAGTTACGGATGTCCCCCTGTTTATTGTTGAACATTCCCTTATTGTTGTATTGTCTCCTATTTCTACCACCGATTTTTCTCCTTCAAATTTTAAATCTTGAGGAATTGCTGAGATTACAGCTCCTGGGAAAATTCTGCAATTTTCACCTATTCTAGCTCCTTCCATTATTGTAACATTTGAACCTATCCAAGTTCCTTTTCCAATTACAACATCATTTTCAATAGTAACAAATGGTTCTATTACAACATTTTTAGCTATATCAGCTCCGGGATGTACGTAGGCAAGTGGTTGATGCATTTAATTATTTTTTTGCAATTTGAGCTAATAAATCTCCTTCAACAACTATTTTTTCATTTACAAACCCTTTTCCGTGCATGTGACAAAGTCCTCTACGAATTGGTGAAATTAAACTTAATCGGAAAACAATTGTGTCACCAGGAACTACTTTTCGTTTGAATTTAGCGTTGTCAATTTTCATAAAGAAAGTTAAATAATTTTCAGGATCTGGAACAGTATTTAAAATTAACACTCCTCCAATTTGAGCCATTGTTTCTAACTGTAAAACTCCTGGCATTACTGGAGCTCCTGGAAAATGACCTTTAAAATAGTCTTCTTCTTCTTTTACATGTTTTACCCCCACAATACTGTCATTACCAATTTCTCTTATTTCGTCAATAAATAAAAATGGATCTCTATGTGGTAAAATTTCTTTAATTTTTTCTCTGTCGTACAATGGTTTTGTACTGAAATCAATTTCTGGTTGAGTTTTATTTATTTTTTCATTCATCATTTGTTGTAATTTTTTTGTAAATTGTATATTGTGTTTATGTCCTGGTTTTTTTGCAATTATTTTTCCTTTAATAGATCTTCCTAAAAGAGTTAAATCTCCAACTACATCCAATAGTTTATGTCTGGCAGCTTCATTTTCATGTCGTAATTCCAAATTATTTAGAATTCCACCCTTTTGAACTTGAATATCTTCCTTTCCAAAAACAGACGCTAAATTACTAAGTTTATCTTTATCTATTTCATTTTCTACAATTACAATTGCATTATTTATATCCCCACCTTTTATTAAGTTATTCTCTAGTAATTGTTCCAATTCATGAAGAAAACAAAAAGTTCTGGAAGATGATATTTCATTTTTGAAGTCAGAAATAGTGTTTAATTTTGCTTGTTGTATTCCTAAAATTTTGGAATTATAATCAATTTCTACTTCAACAGAAAAGTCAGATTTGGGAAGCGCTATATATTCCGTTCCACTTTGCTCGTCTGTATATTCAATTCTCTTACTTATTTCAAAAAATCTTTTTTCAGATGATTGTTCTTTTGTGCCTATTTCAGATATTTTTTTAATAAATTCTCTACTACTTCCATCCATTATTGGAACTTCAATATTATCAATTTCAATTATAATATTGTCAATTTCTGTACCGCTAATTGCCGCTAAAATGTGTTCAACAGTATTTATCTCTACACCATCCTTTCCCAAATTAGTGCTTCTGTCTGTCGATATTACATTTCTGACATCAGCTTTAATTTCAGGGGAGTTCTCCAGATCATTTCTTCTGAAAATAATTCCAGTATTTTCCTCTGCAGGAATTAAGGTTATATTGGAAAAAACTCCAGTATGAATTCCAACTCCAGAAAAATAAATTTTATTGTTTAGTGTCTTTTGTTTCATTATTGATTTTGGAATTCTTTTTTAATTATCTCCATTGATTTAACAATTTCTGGCAGTTTTTTAAATAAGATATATGACCTCTGAAAGTCTTTTATATTGAAGGCCATACTTCCTTGTACAACCTTTCCTTTTTCTGATATACTAGAAGCAATACCGCTATTTCCAGCTACCTTTACATTGTCTGCAATTGTTAAATGTCCTGCAATTGCACATTGTCCACCAATCATACAATTTTTCCCAATTTTAGTACTTCCAGCAACTGCAGTAAGAGCAGCAATTACAGTGTTTTCATCTATTTCAACATTGTGAGCAATCTGAATTTGATTATCCATTTTGACTCCTTTACCAATTTTTGTAGTTCCTAAAGTTGCTCTGTCAATTGTTGTGTTTGCTCCAATTTCTACATTATCTAAAATTTCTACATTTCCAATTTGAGAAATTTTTTGGTATTTATTTTCCGTATCTGGAGCAAAACCAAATCCATCCGAACCGATTACAACTCCGGAATGTAAAATATTATTTTCTCCAATTTTACACGAATTATAAATTTTTACTCCACTAAAAAGAATTGAATTATTTTTTATTTTTACATTATCACCAATAAAACAATGTGGAAAAATCTGAACATTTTCTCCAATTTCTACATTGTTCCCAATAAAAACAAAAGGAGCGATATATGAACTTTCTGAAATTATGCTATCATCTGAAATATGAGCTTTTTTATCAATTCCCTTTTTATTGAAGTTTATTTTACTATAGATTTCTATCAACTGAGAAAAAGCAGAATAAGCATCTTCTACATGAATTAAGGTAGTAGAAATTTCTTTTGTAGGTTTGAAATCTTTATTTACAATCACAGCTGAGGCTTCAGTTGTGTATAGAAATGAATTGTATTTCGGATTGGAAAGAAAACATAAATCTCCTTTTTTCCCTTCCTCAATTTTAGATATAGAATTTACTATAATTGATGAATCACCAATAACATTTCCTTGTAGAATATTCGCTATTTCCAGAGCGGTATATTTCATTTTGCAAACTTACTAATTCTTTTCTAGTAAACAAACTTTGGATAACAAAGGAAATATTTATTTACAGTTTTAGACAAAGCGTCAATATTAAATTGGTCAGAAGCTTCAGTTAAATCTTGTATTAAACCATCTTTCATAAGGATATTTATTTTTGCCTTTCCTATTTGGTAGGTGTTATTACTTACTTTATGAGAAAAGACAAAGAATTTTACTTCATCTTCTGAAATATTCAGATGTTTCATTGCTTTCTCTCTCTCGTTTTTTATCTCATCATTTGTAAATGGGGTGTTCTGAATTTTTATTTTGAGAGGTTTCCTGTCTAGAATTCTCCCAGAAAGATTAGAAAGAATAAAGTCTTTTTCCTTTCTCCATTCTTTTAAACAAGCGTAAATATCATGGTCATCTAATTGGGAGAAATTTTCCAAAACAGATTTATCATTTTTAAATTCCGATAAAATAAATTTTTTGTTTAAAAATATTTTTAATGATTTAGTTGAGAAAATATTTTCTCCATTAATCATTAGTTCTTTAGCTCGTTTCAATATATTAATCAACATGTTTTCGGATGATAAAACTGTTTTGTGTAAATATACTTGCCAATACATCAATCTTCTGGCAATTAAGAATTTTTCAATGGAATAGATTCCTTTTTCTTCTACTACTAATTCGTCATTTACTACATCCAACATATTTATGATTCTTTCCGTTCCAATATTTCCTTCAGTTACTCCTGTAAAAAAACTATCTCTTTTCAAATAATCCAATCTATCCATGTCCAATTGAGAAGATACTAATTGATGAAGAAATTTTTTCGGGTAATTGTCGTTAAAAATTTGAATTGCCAAAGTTAGTTTTCCATCAAACTGATTGTTTAATTCCTCCATGAAAATAGAGGATAAGTCCTCATGACTAATATTTTCTACAATACTTTTTTCCAAAGTATGAGAAAAAGGACCATGTCCAATATCATGCAATAAAATAGCAATGTTTAAAGCTTCTTCTTCTTTTTCAGTTATTTCGTGCTCTTTATTTCTGATTTGAGAGATAGATTTATTCATCAAATACATACATCCTATTGCATGTTGAAATCGGGTGTGGTAGGCTCCTGGATAGACCAAGTAAGAGAGTCCAAGTTGAGAAATTCTCCTTAATCTTTGGAAATAAGGGTGTTCAATTAAATCGTAAATTATTCCGTGTTTCAGAGTAATAAAACCGTATATTGGGTCGTTTAGAATTTTATTCCGTTTTGTTTTATTCATTATAGGGCAAATAACGGATTATTTTTTGATTTTTGTAAAACTAAATAAATAAAAAGATGATATCGATACTTTGGATAGATGATGAAATAGAATTATTGAAGCCACATATTATTTATCTGGAAGGAAAAGGATATAATGTGACCCCGGTAAATAGCGGAAATGAAGCTTTGGAAATATTAGAAAATCAAAAATATACACTCATTTTTTTGGATGAAAACATGCCTGGACTTTCAGGATTGGACACATTGACAAAAATAAAAGAGAGTAATCCGACAATTCCGGTAATAATGATTACTAAAAATGAGGAGGAAAGTATAATGGAAGAAGCGATTGGTTCAAAGATTTCTGACTATTTGATTAAACCTGTTAATCCGAATCAGATTTTACTTTCTATAAAAAAGAATATTGATACAAACCGATTGGTTGAGGAACAAACGACTCGTAACTATCAAATGGATTTTAGAAATATTAGTATGTCCTTAGCTTCTTCACTAGATAGAATTGAGTGGAAGGATATTTATAAGAAGTTAATTTATTGGGAATTGGAACTTGAGAAATCGGAAGATGAAAGTATTGAAGATATTTTATCCATGCAAAAAACAGAGGCAAATTCTCAGTTTTTCAAATTTATAAAAAAGAATTATAAAGATTGGGTAAATGGTGATGATGCACCTTTACTTTCTCATAATTTAATTCGAAAAAAGGTAGTTCCGTTAATGGAGGATAATAAGCCAACTTATTTAATTGTAATTGATAATTTACGCTACGACCAGTGGAAAATAATTGAGCCTACTATATTGAAGGACTTCACACTATTGAAAGATGAAATGTATTACAGTATTTTACCAACTGCAACTCAATATGCCAGAAATGCAATTTTTGCAGGATTAATGCCATCAGAAATACAAAAAAGATTTCCTAATAAATGGAAAAATGATGAAGATGAAGGAGGAAAAAATATGTTTGAAGAAGATTTTTTTGTGGATCAATTACAAAGATTAGGAAAAGGAAGTTGCAAACATTCGTACACCAAAATAACAAATATTGAATTTGGAAGAAAAGTAATTTTTCGTATTCCAAATATGAAGGCAAACGATATTAATGTGATTGTTTATAATTTTGTAGATATGTTGTCTCATGCCAGAACAGATATGAAGGTAATAAAAGAATTAGCAGATGACGATTCTGCTTATCGTTCTTTAACGGCTTCTTGGTTTGAGCATTCTCCACTGAGAGATATAATGAAGCAAATTGCAAAACAAAAAGCGAATGTTGTTATTACAACCGATCATGGTACAATTAATGTGAACAAACCTTCCAAAGTAATTGGAGATAGAAATGTAAACGCTAATTTAAGGTACAAACAAGGTAGAAACCTTAACTATCAGGGGAATGATGTGTTGGCAGTTAATAATCCGGATGATTACTTTTTACCAAAACAGAATGTTAGTTCCAGATATATTTTTGCCAAAGAAGATTTGTATTTTGTGTACCAAAACAACTTTAATCAGTTTGTTAATTTTTACAAGAATACTTATCAGCATGGAGGTATTTCTTTAGAGGAAATGTTGATTCCTGTAGTGACTTTAAAAACAAACAAATAATTTATGAAAATTATTGTAAATTGCATTTCAGAATTGAGTGAGGCGGCAAAAGTTGTTTTATCTGAAATTAAAAGCAATAAAATAATTTGTTTTTATGGAGATATGGGAGTAGGAAAAACTACTTTTATAAAGGAAATTTGTAGAGTATTAGATGTTAAAGACAATGTAAATAGTCCTACTTTTTCTATTGTTAACGAATATTTAACTAGTAAAAAGCAAATAATTTATCATTTCGATTTTTACAGAATTAAAGATAAAAATGAGGCTTTTGATTTGGGTTATGAAGAATATTTATATAGTAATAATTTATGTTTGATTGAGTGGCCAGAAAAAGTAGAAGAATTATTGCCAGATAATATTGTTAAAATATTAATGACAAAGGATAATGAAAATAGAATAATTGAAACTTTAGACTAATGAAAAAAGGAAATGTATATGGTAGTTTCGGAATTCTTCCGAAAGAAGAAATGCTAGAAGTGAAACAAAATTTTCAGAGATTAAATATTGGGATTCCCAAGGAAAGTTCTTTTCAGGAAAATAGAATTGCAATTACACCATCTGCTGTATCACTTTTAACACATAATGGACATAAAATTATTATTGAATCAGAGGCTGGAAATCAAGCTAATTTTTCTGATGAAGAATATTCTAAGTCAGGAGCGAAAATTGTTTTCTCAAAAGAAGAGGTTTATCAATCTGATATTATTGTAAAGATTGAACCTCCGACAAAATCAGAGCTTAAACTTCTTAAAAAAGGACAACAATTAATTTCTGCAATTCAACTAAAAACAAGAGATAAAGAATATTTTGACACACTCCTTAAAAAGAATATTACTTCATTAGCAATTGAGAAGATAAAAGATAAAGAAGGGAAACTTTCTTTGTTAAGATGTATGGGAGAAATTGCAGGGACTACTTCTCTTTTAATTGCTTCTGAATATTTGAGTAATGTAAATGAAGGGAAAGGACTTTTACTTGGAAGTATAACGGGAGTTTCTCCAACTGATATTGTAATAATTGGAGCAGGAACAGTAGGAGAATTTGCAGCAAGAACAGCAATTGGACTGGGTGCAAATGTTCGTGTTTTTGACAATTCATTATCGCGTTTAAGACGATTACAACAATCCTTAAATCAAAGAATAAGTACTTCTACAATTCAACCAAAGAGTCTAAGAAAAGCATTGATGAGAGCAGATGTTGCAATTGGAGCTCTCAGAACAGGTGAAGGTAGAACTCCTTGTGTAGTTAGTGATGAAATGGTAGAAGGAATGAAAGAGGGTTCAGTTATTATTGATGTTAGTATAGACCATGGTGGATGTTTCGAAACTTCTGAAGTAACTTCACATAAATCGCCTACATTTATAAAACATGATGTTATTCATTATTGTGTTCCGAATATTCCTTCCAGAGTTGCTCGTACTTCCTCCATTGCTATTTGTAATATTATTTCACCTATTTTGTTGCAAATTGGAGAAGAAGGAGGTTTGGATAATTTGATAAAACAAGATAGAGGTGTTAGGAGTGGAGTATATACTTTTAAAAGTATGATGACAAATAAGACTTTAAGTAATCTGTTTCATTTTCCGTATAAAGATTTAGATTTAATAATTACAGCTATATAAATATGTTAAGACGATTTAAGTTTTTTGGAGTGGGAGCTCTTATTAGTATTATTTTTCTTTCTATGGGACCAGAGAATAGAATGAAAAAAGTTTTTTACGATTATATAGATTATTTTAATCCAGAAAAGAGAGTTGTTTCTCAACTTTCCTCTGCAGATTCTACAGTTTATTTTAATGAGATAGGAGAATCATCTTTAAATAAATTTTATGAAGGAGCTTGGGTAAATCATGAGTTAACTAACAAGGATTCTTATCCTCAGTTTTTTGTGATTGAAAACATTGTAGAAAATAAAAATGTAAGAGTTAGTATTAATTTTTATGATAGGGAAAAGAGGAAAGATTCTATTGGAGAACTGAAAATATTTACAAAATCTGAAATTGTATTAGTAGAAGAAGGGATTGAAATATCTTCTCGTTCTTACAAAAGTTATTTTTTATTAATTACAATGTTTTTAGTAATTATGATTCCAGTTAGTTTATTGGTCAGAAAATTAATACGAAAAAGAAGATTAAAAGATGAGTAAAATTAAGTCCACCAAAATGGTGGATTTTTTTATTTTTGCCACATATTAAAGAAACAAATATTTATGTTTGAAAGTTTATCAGAAAAGTTAGAGAAAGCGTTTAAAACCCTAAAAGGGAAAGGTAGTATTTCCGAAATAAATGTTGCTCAAACCATGAAAGAAATCCGTAAAGCCTTAATAAAGGCGGATGTGGATTTTAAAACTGCAAAATCATTTACCGAAAATGTAAGACAAAAAGCATTAGGACAGAAAGTTCTTACTGCTGTAGAACCAGGTCAACTTCTTACCAAAATAATGAAGGATGAGCTGACCGATTTGATGGGAAGTACTCATTCAGAAATAGATGTTAAGGGTAATCCTGCGGTTGTTTTGGTTGCAGGACTGCAAGGTTCTGGTAAAACTACTTTTACTGGGAAACTGGCTTTACTTCTAAAAAGTAAACATAATAAACGACCATTGTTGGTAGCTTGTGATGTGTATCGTCCAGCTGCTATAAATCAGATTGGAGTACTTGCCGAGCAAGTTGGTGTTGAACTTTATAAGGAAGAAGAAAATAAAAATCCTGTTGAGATTGCAAAAAATGCTATAAAACACGCAAAAGCAAACGGACACAACGTAGTAATTGTGGATACTGCTGGTAGATTGTCGGTAGACGAGAAAATGATGACAGAAATTGCAGAAGTTAAAAATGCAATAAATCCATCTGAAATATTATTTGTAGTAGATTCCATGACTGGGCAAGATGCTGTAAATACCGCAAAAGCCTTTAACGATATCCTTAATTTTGATGGAGTTGTGCTTACTAAATTAGATGGTGATACCAGAGGTGGAGCGGCACTTACTATTCGTTCAGTGGTAGATAAACCAATTAAATTTATTGGTACTTCTGAAAAAATGGATGGACTAGATATATTCCATCCAGACAGGATGGCTTCTAGAATTTTAGGAATGGGAGATGTTATCTCTTTAGTAGAGAGAGCTCAACAACAATTTGATGAGGAGGAAGCTAGAAAAATGCAAAAGAAAATTGCAAAGAATACTTTTGGTTTTGATGATTTCCTTACGCAGATTCATCAGATAAAGAAAATGGGTAACATGAAGGATTTAATGGGAATGATTCCAGGAATGGGGAAAGCAATGAAAGATGTAGATATTGATGATGATGCTTTTAAAGGGATTGAATCGATTATTCATTCTATGACTCTACACGAAAGACAAAACCCTTCTGTTTTAAACGGAAGTAGAAAAAAGAGAATTGCTGCAGGAAGTGGAACCTCTGTTCCGGAAGTAAATCAGTTGATAAAACAATTTTCTCAAATGGGCAAAATGATGAAGTTGATGCAGGGTGGAGGAGGAAAACAAATGATGCAAATGATGAAAGGTGGAGGAGGAATGCCTGGAATGAGATAAATGAATTATGATAATTTTAGACGGAAAAAAAACAGCTAACGATATAAAAGAAGAAATTGCATTGGAGGTAACTTCCATTGTATCTTCTGGAGGAAAAGTACCACATTTATCTGCAATTTTGGTTGGAACTGATGGAGCGAGTGAAACTTATGTAAATGCTAAAGTGAAGGCTTGCGAAAAAGTGGGTTTTAAATCTACTCTTATTCGCTTATCAGAAGATGTTTCACAGGAAGATTTACTTGCTGAGGTGGAGAAAATTAACAAAAATTCGGATATTGATGGATTGATTGTACAACTTCCATTACCTAGTCATGTTGATGAAATGAAAGTTACAGAAGCTATTGATCCTGAAAAAGATGTTGATGGTTTTCACCCTTCTAATATTGGTAGAATGGTTTTAAATCTACCTACTTATCTCCCTGCAACTCCTGCAGGAATTTTAGAATTACTTAAAAGATACAATGTAGAAACTTCTGGTAAGCATTGTGTAGTTATAGGTAGAAGTCATATTGTGGGCTCTCCTATGAGTATCCTTATGGGAAGAAATACTAATCCAGGAAATTGCACTGTTACTCTTACACATAGTAGAACTAAAAATCTGCAGGAAATAACGAAAACAGCTGATATTTTAATTGTAGCACTTGGTAGGGTCGAATTTATAACTTCCGATATGTTAAAAGACGGAGTTTGCATTATTGATGTGGGGATAACAAGAGTAAAATCGGACAAAACAAAAAGTGGTTGGAAACTTTTAGGGGATGTTGATTTTGAAAATGTAAAACATATGTGTTCCTTTATAACTCCAGTGCCGGGAGGGGTTGGTCCTATGACGATTGCAATGTTATTAAAAAATACACTTCTATCATCTAAAAAATAAATATTGAATAAAACCCCCTGTTTAATATATTTATTATATATTTGCAGATGAAAAATTGGGGTTGTTCCCAATACATTAACAAATATAAATTTAAAACAAACAATTATGGAAGGTACAGTAAAATGGTTCAATTCAACAAAAGGTTACGGATTCATCACAGGTGAGGACGGAACAGATTATTTCGCACATTTTGGAGAAATCGAAATGGATGGATTCAAAAAATTAGAGGAAAATCAAGCAGTTACTTTTGAAGTAGGTGATGGTGAAAAAGGACCTGTTGCTAAAAATATTAAAGCTGCTTAATTCAGATAAGATATAATTTAACAATGAACAAAATGAAAACGGACTCTCGAGTCCGTTTTTTTTATGCTATTATTTTTCCGTTTAGGATTATTTTGTCAATTACATTTTCTCCGAAACTATAAGGTAAATAGGAATAAGAAGGAATTTCTTTTGTAATAAAGAAATTAGCCTTTTTACCAACACAAATACTTCCCATCTCTTTTTCTAGTCCCATTGCATAAGCAGTGTTTATGGTAGTAGCGTTTATTACTTGTTCGGGAGTCATTTTCAGTTGTATGCATCCTAATGAGGCTACAAAATTCATGTTTCCACTTGGTGTAGATCCAGGATTATAATCTGTTGCAAGTGCAACTGGGAGTCCTGATTCCATCATTTTTTTTGCGGGACCGTAAGGAATTCCTAAAAAGAAAGAACAAGAAGGTAAAATAGTTGGCATACATTCTGAGTTTTTTAGTGCCTCATAATCTTCTTCTTTCATTTCCTCCAAATGGTCTACAGATAAAGCTCCTAATTTTACGGAAGCTTCCACTCCTCCAATAGAGTTAAATTGGTTTACATGTGTTTTGGCTTGTATTCCTAATTTATTTGCTGCTTCTAATAATCTACAAGTATCTTCTACTGTAAAATATCTTTTTTCACAAAAAATATCCACATAATCAGCTAATTTCTCTTCTGCAATTTTTGGTAACATTTCGTTAATTACCAAATCCATATAGCCTTCTTTGTTGTCTTTGTATTCTTTTGGGAGGGCATGGGCTCCTAAAAAAGTAGCTTTTATAGTTACTTCCGTATTTTCTTTTAATCTTTTTATAACACGGAGCATTTTTATCTCTGCATCAAGGTTGAGTCCGTATCCACTTTTTATTTCAATGGCTCCGGTTCCCATTTGTATCAGATTGTTTAATCTTTTTAAAGAGCTTTCGTAAAGTTCATCTTCAGTTGCATTTTGTAATTTTTCTGCAGAGTTTAATATTCCTCCTCCTCTGTTTGCTATTTCTTCATAAGATAGTCCGTTTATTCTATCTACAAATTCTCCTTCACGGCTGGCTGCAAATACTAAATGTGTATGGCTGTCGCAATATGATGGAAATACCATTCCTCCCTCTGCATCAATAATCTCGGTACTGTTCCAGTCACTTATTCCGTTCCAATCCTCCATGCTACCAAAAGAGCTAATTAGTCCATCTTCAATTTCTATAAAAGCATCCTTTATGGTATTAAGTTGTTTCATCTCTTCCCCCGCAACCCATTTTCTAGGAGTGCTTTCTGTCTGAATTAATTCAGAAATATTTTTAATTACTGTTTTCATATTGGGCAAAATTACAAAAATTAGGTCAATCTTTATTTATATATTTGCCTTATGGGAAATACTTTCGGTAAAATTTTCAGATTAACTACTTTTGGAGAGTCGCATGGAACTGTAATTGGAGGTATTATTGATGGTTGTCCTGCAGGGTTAGTGCTAGATTTTGATTTAATACAACATCAATTAGATAGAAGAAGACCAGGACAAAGTAAAATTACTACACAAAGAAAAGAAAGTGATAAAGTGGAGTTTCTTTCCGGGATTTTTGAAGGGAAAACTACTGGAACTCCTATAGGATTTATTATAAAAAATGAAGATGCAAAAAGTAAGGATTATTCTCATGTAAAAGATACTTTTCGCCCTTCTCATGCCGATTTTACTTATCAGAAAAAATACGGGATAAGAGATTATAGAGGAGGAGGAAGGTCTTCTGCTAGGGAAACTGTTAATTGGGTTGTTGCGGGAGCGGTAGCTCAGCAGATTTTATCCTTACAAGGAGTAGAGATAAAATCCTTTGTTAGTGCGGTAGGAACTGTGAAACTTAATAACTGCTATAAAGATATGGATTTAACTAAAATTGATAATAATTTGGTTAGATGTCCGGAAGAAGAAGTGGCTGATAAAATGATTTCTGAAATTGAAAGTACAAGAAAAAATGGAGATACTATTGGAGGGGAAATTACGGTAATAGCTAAGGGAGTTCCTGTTGGATGGGGAGAAGCTGTTTTTGACAAACTACATGCCGATATAGGGAAATCAATGCTCTCTATTAATGCAGTACACGGATTTAAATTTGGCTTTGGTGGAGTAGATATTTCAGAAAGTAAAGGAAGTGAGGTGAATGACATTATTGTAGATGAAAAAGGGATAACTAAAACAAACTTTTCTGGGGGAATACAAGGAGGAATAAGTAACGGAAACGACATTTATGCGGAAGTTTACTTTAAACCAGTGGCTACCATTATGCAAAAACAAAACTCAATAGACAAAGAAGGAAATAGGGTAGAAGTACAAGGTAAAGGAAGACATGATGCTTGTGTGGTACCAAGGGCAGTGCCAATTGTAGAAAGTATGATGGCTCTTACTTTAGTAGACCATTATTTAATAAGTAAAACGAATAAAATTTAGAACATGAAAAAACTAGCACTACACTGGAAAATAATAATTGGAATGGTATTAGGGGTAGTTTACGGCCTTATTGCCTCAAAATATGGATGGATAGATTTTTCAGATGATTGGATAAAACCTTGGGGAGTTATCTTTGTTAATCTACTAAAACTAATAGCAGTGCCTTTGGTATTTGCTTCTCTTATAAAAGGAGTTGCTTCCCTTTCGGATATTTCAAAGTTGAGTAGGATAGGTGGTAAAACCATTGCTATTTATTTAACTTCTACCGTAATAGCGGTTAGTATTGGTTTGCTACTAGTAAATACGGTAAAACCTGGAGATGGATTTCAGAAAGAAAAAGATAAAATTTTTTTTGTTTCTAGCAATGTGTTGAAAATTGACAGTTTAAGTATTGTTAAAAATTCTTTGGTTATTTATGATAGTGAGAATGTTGTCGTTCCAATATCAGATTTTAAAATTAATGAGGCTAACTCAGAAATTGAAGTGATTAATTCTGCTCTATTTGATACAGAGTTGAGGTTTACTTATAAGATATTCCCAATTAAACAAAATCAAAAACAAAAGGAAGGAACTGATGAAAAAATAGCTGATGCTGGAAATGTGAAAGATTCAGGGCCACTTCAGTTTTTAATAGATGTAGTTCCTACCAATATTTTTGATGCGGCAGCCGATAACCGAAATATGTTACAAGTTATCTTTTTTGCCATCTTTTTTGGTATTGCAATGGTAATGTTACCAGATGAAAAGACTACTTATGTAAAAGGTTTCTTTGATGGAATAAACGATATTATTCTCCAGATTGTAGATATTATAATGATGGCAGCTCCTTATGGTGTGTTTGCACTGCTAGGTGGATTGGTAGTTGAATTTGGAGCAAGTGCAGATTTGTTTATTGCTCTTGCAAAATATTCTGCTACGGTTATTTTTGGTTTATTACTGATGATTTTTGTAGTTTACCCTATTATACTTAAAATATTTACCAAAATGAAGTACAAAGATTTCTTTAAAGGGATAATGCCTGCTCAAATGTTGGCTTTCTCTACTTCATCTTCTGCTGCAACACTTCCTGTAACTATGGAAAGGTGTGAAGATCATTTGGGAGTTTCAGAGGAGGTTTCTTCTTTTGTATTACCTTTAGGTGCTACTATTAATATGGATGGAACTTCTTTATATCAGGCGGTAGCGGCCGTGTTTATTGCACAGGCCTATGGTATGGATTTAGATATGGGTCAGCAACTTACTATTGTACTTACGGCTACTTTGGCTTCTATTGGAGCTGCAGCGGTTCCAGGAGCGGGAATGGTAATGTTAGTAATTGTGTTGGGTGCTATTGGAGTTCCTGAAGAAGGATTGGCTCTTATTTTTGGAGTTGATAGAATATTAGATATGATGCGAACTGTTGTAAATGTAACAGGAGACGCTACAGTTGCAACAGTAGTTGCTTCTACTGAAGGACAGTTAAGAGAGGTTACTGAGGAAGAATTAATGAGTTAATGAAAAAAATTATTTTAATATTTCTGAGTTTTATTGTTTTAAATGCAAACGCTCAGGATTGCTTTGTTCAGAAAAAAAGCTCTCAAAAGAAAATTGATAAGCTTTATACAAAGCTATCTAAATATTCCTTTTCTGAGGTAAAACAAATCTTACAAAAGATAGAAAATAAAGAAGGGGAAACCTCTCAAGTATTTGATGTTTATGCCATGATTTATCATCTGAAAAAAGATGTAATTCAATCTCAGAAATACGCAAAGTTATGTCATACATCTTGTCCTGATAGTTTTGCTGTTTCCAATTACATTCTGGGAGAGTTAAGTTATAAAAGAAAAGATTATTTTAAAGCACTTATCTATTTAAAAAAATCTTTAGAAATCGGGTTGCTTCCTAGATTTTCTCATAATGCAAAATCCTTGATAGAATCCTCAAAAATCTATTCAGAATTATTGAAGGACACAGTTTCGTACAATCCAGTTTTGGTGAAAGGTATTTCTACTGAAGAGGATGAGTATTTGCCTCTTATTTCTCCCGATCAGGAATTGGCTTTTTTTACCAGAAGATTTGAAAATAAAACCCATGGCATTCTGAATAAATATTCTGAAGTATTTGTTTATAGTGAGGGGGGGCTCGGGTCTTTTAATATTGGAAAAGAAATGCCTTTGCCTTTTAACAAAAATTCAAATGAAGGTGGAGCGACTATTACCATAGATAATAATGTGCTGTATTTTACCATTTGTAGTAAATTCAATTCCGGATATAACAATTGCGATATCTATTATGTGGAAAAGGTGGATGGTTTTTGGAAGAAGATAAAACCTCTTTCAATTGTAAATCTTCCTAAAAATTGGGAGTCGCAACCTACAGTTTCTTCAGATGGAAATTCCTTAATTTTTACTTCCGACAGGAAGGGAGGTTTGGGAGGGACTGATTTATATGTTGTCCGAAAAGATAAATATGGAAAGTGGACAGAACCTAAAAATTTAGGTCCAAATGTAAACTCCGAATTAAATGAAAAATCTCCTTTCTTACATGTAGATGGCAAAACTTTGTTTTTTGCTTCCGAAAGATTTCCTTCTTTAGGAGGCTATGATATATTTACATCAAAATTAAATAAGAAGGGTTTCTGGAAAAAACCAAAAAATGTTGGTTATCCTATAAATACCAAAAATGATGAATTAGGAATGTTTGTTACTACAGATGGAAAAACGGCCTACTTTTGTTCTAATAAATTAGATGGAGTTGGGGGGTGGGATTTGTATTCCTTTGATTTGTATAAAGAAATTAGACCAGAAAGAGTTTTGTTTTTAAAAGGAGAAATAAGAGATGATAATGGAGAATTAATTGATAGTGTAAGTATGCAGTTTAAAAATCTTACTTCAAACGAAACTCAGGAAATTTTAGTTGAAAACGGAAAATATGTAAGTGTTATAAATTTAGAAGAAAATGATGACGTATTGATTACTTTTAACAAGAAGGACTATGCTTTTAATTCCCAGTATATTTCTTCCGAAAATTCAGATTTTACTACTCCTTCAGAATTAAATGTAGATTTTAATAGGATAGAGGATGGTAAATCTTTCAAGTTGAACAACATTTATTTTGATACAGATTCTTACGATTTGAATGAGGTGAGTAAAATAATTCTTGCTTCATTTGCAGAATATTTGGACAAGAATTATAGTTTAACGCTTTTAATTTCAGGACATACGGATGATGTGGGTGAGGATAAGAAGAATTTATTACTGTCTACACAAAGATCGAAAGCAGTTTACCAATTCTTAATTGATCATGGAGTGAAATATTCCAGATTGTCGTTTAAGGGTTTTGGAGAAAATATTCCTGTAGATAAAAATGATACAGAAGAAGGAAGATCAAGAAACAGAAGGACTGAATTTACAATAGTTGATAAATGAAAAAATCCCTTCTTTTGGAAGGGATTTCTATAGATTTTGTGAGAGAAGGATTATCTTTTTTCCTTAATTCTTGAAGATTTACCTGTTAATTTTCTTAAGTAGAATATTCTTGCTCTTCTAACTTTACCTTTCTTGTTTACTTCAATTTTATCAATTAGTGGAGAATTGAGTGGAAAAATTCTTTCTACACCAATTCCAGAAGATATTTTTCTGATTGTAAAAGTTTCGGTAGCTCCTGATCCTCTTTTTTGTATTACAACTCCTTTAAAAAACTGAATTCTTTCTTTATCGCCTTCAATAATTTTATAATATACTGTTAATGTATCTCCTGCCCCAAATTTAGGTAGGTTACTTACTAAGTTTAATTCCTGAGAAATTTGTTCTGTTAAGTTCATTTGCTTCTTGATTTTTGTTTTTCGAAATGGTTTGCAATATTACTAATTATTTTTTATAATACTAAAGAAAAATAAACAGAAAAATAAATATTTTATTTCAGTAAATCAGGACGAATATTTTTAGTTCTTTCCAATGCTTTTTCTTCTCTCCATTTGTCTATAAATTTTGGATTTCCAGAAAGGAGTACTTCAGGCACTTTCCATCCTTTGTATTCAGAAGGCCTAGTGTAAATTGGGTGAGAAAGTAAATTGTCCTGAAAAGAATCAGATAGAGCGGAGGTTTCATCTGAAATCGCTCCAGGTATTAATCTAACAATAGAATCGGTAAGTACAGCGGCTGCTAATTCTCCTCCTGTCAGAACGTAATCTCCAATAGAGATTTCCATTGTTATTAATTTCTCCCTTATTCTTTGGTCTATTCCTTTATAGTGTCCGCAAAGTAGTACCAAGTTTTTGGCAGAAGATAGTTTGTTACAAGTTTCTTGTTTTAAAGTTTGGGAATCAGGAGTTAGGTAAATTATTTCATCATAATCTCTTTCCGATTTGAGTTTTGAAATACAATCGTCAATTGGCTGTATGTTCATTACCATTCCTGATCCTCCTCCAAATTGATAATCGTCCACACTTTTTTGTTTGTTGGTGGAGTAGGGTCGGAGGTCGTGAATATGGATTTCCACAAAATTATTTTCTTGTGCTCTTTTCAAAATAGAGTGTGAAAATGGTCCTGAAAAAAAATCAGGAAATATTGTAATGATGTCAATTCTCATACGTCAAAAATACAAAACATATTTTGAAATAAAATAGGTTAAAATACATTAAAATACCGTACTGACAAAATGACAAACATAAATTATAAAACACATAAACTCAACAAGATACAGTTATTAAATAAATGTATAATATACTAATGTTAATTGAGATGAGTAATACTCTTAAATTTTGAAATTTAGTGAGTATGTCTGTAGTTTTAGTTGTAAATTTTAGCATAAAAAAAGAGTGTATCATTAAACGAAACACTCTTTTTTAAAAGATTAAGTAGTATCAGAATTTACTTAATATTAATTTTATTGTTGTATTGATTTCCATTAATATCGGTAGTATTTATAATGTAAATTCCAGACGAAAAATTAGAAGTGCTAATTGTTGCTGGTAACATTAAGTTGATATGATTTGAAACCATTTTTCCACTAAGGTCATAAATTTTAACAGAAGATAAATTTTTATTCCCTTCTATTTTAATGTTGTCATTGTATGAAAACATATTAATATTTTCCGAAACTGTAGTGAT
>JABGSE010000007.1 GCA_018647945.1 Flavobacteriales bacterium
AACCATGTAACTTTAGTGGTTGATAGTAGAAATATAGATAATAATTAATATGGGACAAAAAACAAATCCAATAGGTAATAGATTAGGTTACATCAGAGGATGGGAATCTAATTGGTATGGTGGTAATGACTTTGGTGATAAACTTGCTGAAGATGATAAAATCAGAAAATATTTAAAAGTAAGATTGGCAAAAGCATCTGTTTCAAGAATTGCTATTGAAAGAACTTTAAAATTAGTTACAATTACGATTCATACATCACGTCCAGGTATTATTATTGGAAAAGGTGGTCAAGAAGTTGAAACACTGAAAGAAGAAATCAAGAAGATTACAGATAAGGAAATTCAAATCAATATTTTTGAGGTGAAGCGTCCGGAATTAGAAGCAAATTTAGTTGCTGTTAATATTGCTAGACAAGTTGAAGGGAGAATTTCTTACAAGAGAGCAATCAAAATGTCAATTGCATCTACAATGAGAATGGGAGCTGAAGGAATTAAAATTCAGATTTCAGGAAGATTAAATGGAGCAGAAATGGCGAGATCTGAAATGTTTAAAGATGGAAGAACTCCATTACATACTTTCAGAGCGGATATTGATTATGCACTTGCTGAAGCACATACACAATACGGACTTATTGGTATTAAAGTTTGGATTTGCAGAGGGGAGGTTTATGGTAAAAGAGATTTAATGTTACACTTTAAATCAAAAAAAGGAGGGAAGAAAGGAAATAACAGAGGACCACAAAGAAAAAGGTCATAATTTTATAAATAAGAGATAAAATGTTACAACCAAAGAAAACAAAGTTCAGAAAGATGCAAAAGGGCAAGATGAAAGGAAATGCTCAAAGAGGAAACCAATTGTCTTTCGGATCTTATGGAATAAAAGCTTTAGAAGAATGTTGGATGACGGCTCGTCAGATTGAAGCAGCTCGTATTGCGGTTACTCGTTATATGAAAAGACAAGGACAAGTTTGGATTAGAATATTCCCTAGTAAACCAATCACAAAGAAGCCTGCAGAGGTGAGAATGGGGAAAGGAAAAGGAGCTCCTGAATATTGGGCGGCTACTGTCTCTCCAGGAAGAATGTTATTTGAAATTGATGGAGTAGATTTTGAAACAGCAAAAGAAGCATTAAGATTAGCATCACAAAAACTTCCTATTCCAACTAAGTTTGTAATGAGAAGAGATATAATAGTAAAAAGTAAATAAATGAAAGCAGCGGTTTTAAACGAAACTCCAGAAAATGAATTGATGGAGATGTTAGATACTGAAAAGGACAAGCTATCTAAAATGAAAATGAGTCATGAGGTTTCTCCTTTAGAGAATCCAAAGTTGATTACTTTGACAAGAAAAGTAATTGCAAGAATTAAGACAGAACTTTCTAAAAGAAGAATAGCATCTAAGAATAAATAAGCAAATGGAAAGAAATTTAAGAAAAGAAAGAATTGGTGTTGTTACATCTAACAAAATGGAGAAATCTATTGTTGTGATGGTGGAAAGAAAAGTAAAACACCCACTTTACGGAAAATTCGTAAAGAAATCTACAAAGTTTATTGCTCACGATCAGGAAAATACTTGTAATGAAGGTGATACTGTAAAGATCATGGAAACAAGAAAAATGAGCAAGAACAAGAATTGGAGATTAGTAGACATAATTGAAAGAGCGAAATAATGATACAACAAGAATCAAGAGTAAAAGTAGCTGACAACAGCGGAGCAAAAGAAATTCTATGTATTAGAGTTTTAGGAGGTACAGGTAAAAGGTACGCTTCTGTTGGAGATAAAATTGTTGGTACAGTGAAACATGCAACTCCTCAAGGTGGAGTAAAGAAAGGTCAAGTAGTGAAAGCTGTTATGATTAGAGTAAAAAAAGAAATCAGAAGAAAGGATGGTTCTTACATCAGATTTGATGATAACGCTTGTGTTATTATTGATGAAAACGGACAAATGAAAGGAACGCGTGTATTTGGTCCGGTTGCTAGAGAGTTGAGAGATAACGATTTTATGAAAGTAGTATCATTAGCACCTGAGGTGTTATAAACTTATAATAAGATGATAAAGTTAAAAATAAAGAAAAACGACATAGTTGTAGTATTAGCAGGAACCTCTAAAGGGAAAGAAGGAAAGGTAATTAAAGTTATTCCTTCTAATAACAGAGCTATTGTTGAAGGTGTAAATATGGTTTCAAAACATACTAAGCCAAATGCAGCTAATCCTCAAGGAGGAATAATTAAACAAGAATCGACCATTGATATTTCTAACTTAATGCTTGTTGATCCAAAATCTGGAAAACCAACAAGATTAGGAAGAAAAATTGATGAAAAAACTGGAAAATTAATAAGATTTTCTAAAAAATCTGGAGAAGTAATAAAATAATGGAATATACACCAAACTTAAGAAAAAAGTATACCGATCAGATTGTAGGTAATTTGAAAGGTAATTACAAGTCGGTAATGCAAGTTCCGAAACTAGTGAAGATTTGTTTAAATCAAGGAGTTGGTAGCGGAAGCTCAGACAAAAAAATGATTGAAGCTGCTCAGCAAGAAATGACAATGATTACTGGTCAAAAAGCATTAATTACTAAAGCGACTAAGGATATCTCTAACTTCAAGTTAAGAAAAGGGATGTCAGTTGGAGTGATGGTAACTTTAAGAGGAAACAGAATGTATGAATTTTTAGAAAGATTTATTACATCTACACTTCCTAGGGTAAGAGATTTTCAAGGTCTTGAAACAAAAGGTTTTGATGGTAGAGGAAACTTTACTATGGGAATTAAAGAACAAATTGCTTTCCCAGAAATTAGTATCGATAAAATTAATAAAATTACAGGAATGGATATCACTTTTGTGACGGACACAAATTCTGATGATGATGCTTTAGCATTATTTAGAGAATTTGGTCTACCATTTAAAAAAGATAATAGTAAAAAAGAAGAAAGAAAAGCACAATTAGAAAAGAAAGCACTAGAAGAAAGAAGAGAGTTAGAAGAGGCAGCAAAACAGGAAATTTCTAGTGAAGAAGTAGTTGAAAATAATGAAGAATCAGAAGATGTTATAGAAGAAGATTCTATGAATGATCAATCAACATCAACTGAACCAGAAATAGAAGACAATAACCAAGATTTATCAGAAGAAACTGATAAATCAGAAAGTTAATAAATTATGGCAAAAGAATCAATGAAAGCTCGTGAGGTAAAAAGAGCAAAAATAGTAGCAAAATATGCTGAAAAGAGAGCGGCCTTAAAAGCGGCTGGTGATTATGAAGGTTTACAAAAACTTCCAAAAAACGCTTCTCCGGTAAGAATGCATAACAGATGTAAAATAACTGGAAGACCAAAAGGATACATGAGACAATTTGGTATTTCTCGTGTGAAGTTTAGAGAAATGGCAAACTTTGGTTTGATTCCTGGTGTGAAAAAAGCAAGTTGGTAATTAAGAAATAAAAAAAAGATATGTTTACAGATCCAATAGCAGATTATTTAACGAGAGTTAGAAATGCTCAGAAAGCAGGACACAAAGTAGTTGATATTCCTGCATCAAATATGAAAAAATCTATAACCGAAATTTTATTCGATAAAGGATATATTTCAAGTTATAAATTTGAAGATGATGTAAATCATCAAGGTAATATTAAAATTGCTTTAAAGTATAATTCTAAAAACCCTGCAATTAAGAAATTAATTAGAGTGAGTAAACCAGGATTAAGAAAGTATACAAATAC
>JABGSE010000043.1 GCA_018647945.1 Flavobacteriales bacterium
ATAATCCTGTAATGATAAATGATACAACAGAATTAATTGCTCCATTTGACGCAGAAGGTGTTCATGTTGGGGATGCCGCGCAAACACAATATGGATTAAGTTTAAGGTACGAACCAACAAACAATTCTTATATTAAATTAAGAGGAACTTATTTTGATAATTATTATGCCGACTTTGATCCTCTCTCATTAAATGGAGTTAATGCAGGAAGAGAGTCTTGGATTTTACCATCCTATAAATTAATTGATTTACATTGTGGGTACACACTTAAATTAAATTTGAAAAATAAAATTAATTTCCGATTTTCAGTGTTAAACTTATTGGATGAAATGTATATATCAGATGCACAAAACAACGATCCTTACAATGCTAATTATACGGATTTTGACGCAAAATCAGCTGGGGTTTTTTTTGGTTTAGGAAGGAGGTTTAATCTTTCTGCAAAATTTAGTTTTTAATAATATAAAAAGAAAAAAATGAAGAAAATTACTACAGGAATTTTATTAATATTTGTAAGTTTTACAACTTTCTCACAAGATATTGCAACAGCAAGATCTCAAGGAGTTGGAGCTACAGTAACAATTACAGGAACAGTAACTAATGGTGATGAATTGGGTCCGATTCGTTATATTGAAGATGCTACAGCGGGATTAGCTCTTTATGATCCTACAGCTTTGAGTGGAGCAGTAAGAGGTGACGAAATAACTGTAACTGGTGTATTAGTAGATTATAATGGATTAATGGAAATGACTCCTGTAAATTCATCTGTTACAAATTCAGTAGGAAATTCTGTGCCTCCACAGATTATCACCCCTATTCAGATTGGAGAGGATACTGAATCAGAATTGGTACAAATAGATAATGTTATCTTTAATAGTGGAGGATCTCTTTTTACAATAGGAACACATGATTTTACTTCAAACGGAGAAAGCGGGAAAATTTATATAAGAAGTGGTAGTCCACTTGAAAATTCATTAATTCCAATGGGGCCTGTTACACTTATTGGTATTTCTTCTCAATATACTTCTTCAGTTCCTGCAAATGATGGTTATCAAATTTTGCCAAGAGATTCTGCAGACATAATTCCTACTGGGAATTTATTAATTACATCTGCAATTACACAATCAAATATCACAACTTCTTCTTTTAATTTAAGTTGGACCACTTCCGACAGCTCAACTACTGAGTGTTTCTATGGGACTACTTCTGCTTTAGGAACAAATATAAATATGGGGGGGAACACAATGTCACATACTTTGAGTTTATCAGGATTACAGGCCGCTACAGTTTACTATGTTCAAGTGTATTCTGTAAATGGAATTGATACTGCATTTTCAAATATGGGGGTTTATATCACTTCATCAAATTCTTCTGGTAAAATAAGACCTTATTTTAATCATTCTGTAGATGTATCGTATTCTTCAGGAGTAGATGCACAAAACATTACAACTTACTTTAACGATACCATAAAAGCCTACATGGATTTAGCACAAAACACTTTAGATATTTGTGTATATAATGCATCTGACGCTACTATTGCATCTGCAATAAATGACGCATACGATAGAGGAGTACAAGTAAGATATATTGCTGATGATGATGTAGTCAATTCCATGTTAGGAAGTTTGAATACAAACATCCCTATTGTGTACAGAGACAATAGTTTGTCCGGAATTATGCACAATAAATTTATTATAATTGATGCTAACTCTACTAATAATTCTTGGGTGATGGGAGGGTCTACAAATTGGACAAACCCTTCTAATTTATTTAACGATTATAACAATATTATTTTTATTCAGGACAAAGCAGTTGCACAAGCTTATACCATAGAATTTAACGAAATGTGGAATGGAACTTTTGGAGAAAATAAGGAAGATAACACTCCTCATTATTTTATGGTAAACGGAACGGAAGTAGAAGTGTATTTCTCTCCTTCCGATCAAACTACATCTCAAATTCTAAAATTTATTAATAATGTTAATTTCACTTTAGAGTTCGGACTTTTAGGTTTCACCAGGGATGATTTAGGTTCTACAGTTATTGATAAAGATGGAGAATTTGGAGTAAACATTAGAGGAATTATAGAACAAGAAAATGTAACTGGAAGTGAATACGACAACCTAATAAATGCTGGAGTAAATATAAAATCTCATATGGGAGTTCAATATTCATTACATCATAAATATGCTATTTCAGATGTAGGTGTTGCAGGATCAGATCCTACTGTTTTAACAGGTTCTCACAATTGGAGTTCTAATGCAGAAAATAGTTCTGATGAAAATACAATTATAATTCACGATCAAACCATTGCAAATATCTATTTACAAGAATTTGAGGAGAGATGGGGAGAATTATCTTCAACAGGAATAGATAATAAAGGCAATTTGGAAGTAGAAATCTATCCAAATCCATCAAAAGGAACAGTAACTATTACATCTGAAAAGGAAATAAATCATATAAATATTTATAATTTAGAAGGAAAATTGATACATACAACACTTTCAAAATCCTTTGAAATTACTTCTAGTGGAGTTTACTTTATAAACGTAAATTCGAAAAATGGAAATTACACTATCCGAAAAATAGTAATTCAGTAGATTAAAAACATCTTAAAAATCCATTTTCTCTTGGGAGGCTTTTTTTGTATAAAACACTCAAAATCATAATAAAAGAGTAGTTTTGCAAAAAATTTAAGATATGACATTTTCTGAAATAGGGTTAAACAATGACATCCTAAAAGCTATTACAGATTTAGGATTTGAGACACCAACTCCTATTCAACAAGAGGCAATTCCTTTTGTACTTGATGAAGAAACAGACCTAATTGCACTTGCTCAAACAGGTACAGGTAAAACTGCAGCTTTCGGATTGCCAGTAATTCAGAAAATTGATTCTGATAGAAATCAGACCCAAGCTATTATTCTGTGCCCAACAAGAGAACTTTGTCTTCAGATAACCAAAGACATTGAAACCTATGCGAAATACTTAAAGAAATTAAAAATTACTGCAGTTTATGGAGGAGCGAATATTCAAACTCAAATCAGAGCTTTAAATTCAGGAAGTCAGATTGTAGTAGGTACACCGGGTAGAGTTATCGATTTGATAAATAGAAAAAAATTAAAACTTAAAGATGTAGAATTTGTAGTTTTAGATGAGGCAGATGAAATGTTAAATATGGGGTTCAAAGATGATTTGGATACTATTTTGGCAGAAACTCCAGAAGAAAAACAAACGCTTTTATTCTCGGCAACCATGCCAAAAGAGGTAATGAGAATTACTAAAGATTATATGTTTAGTCCAAAAACAATTGAAGTTGCCAAAAGAAATGAAGGAGCTACTGATGTTGAACACCATTATTATATGGTAAATGCTAGAGATAGATACAAAGCACTTAGAAGAATATGTGATGTAAATCCTGATATTTATGGTATTGTATTCTGTAGAACTAGAAGAGAAACAAAAGAGGTTTCGGATAAGTTGATGCAAGATGGGTACAATGCAGATGCAATTCATGGTGAATTATCTCAACAACAAAGAGATCATGTAATGGGAAGGTTTAGAAAGAAAAATCTTCATATATTAGTAGCAACAGATGTAGCGGCCAGAGGAATTGACATTAACGAACTTACTCATGTAATAAACTATAATTTACCAGATGATAATGAAATTTACATTCACAGATCGGGTAGAACAGGAAGAGCTGGGAACAAAGGAATTTCAATTATCATTTCTCATAGTAGAGAAAAAAGAAAATTATTCTCTATTGAGAAAATGTTAGGTAAAGAACTAATTCTTAAAAAAGTCCCTGGAGGAGATGAAATTTGTACAATTCAACTTTTGAAATTAATTGATAAGATTGTGAAAACTGATATTAGTCCTCAAATAGAAAAGCACTTACCTATAATTGAGGAGAAGTTATCTCATTTAGATAAAGAGGAATTAGTAAAACACTTTGTTTCTGCAGAGTTTAACAGATTCTTATCTTTCTATAAAAATGCACCTGATTTAAATATTTCTGCATCAAAAGGAAGAGATAGTGGAAGAGAAAAAGGAAGAGATAGTGGAAGAAACAGAAGAGGACATTCTGATGAAGGATTTACAAGATTCTTTATCAACCTTGGTAAAACACATAAATGTGAACCTCAAAATTTAATCGGATTGGTAAATGAATATACCCGAAATAGAAACTTACAAATTGGAAAAATTGACATCCTGCAAGGATTCTCTTTCTTTGAAGTAGAGTCCTCTGCTGAAAAAGACGTATTAGAAGGTTTTGCGGATAGTCAATGGAACGGATACAAACTTACAGTAGAGATATCTAAACCAAAAAATGATGAGGGAAAAAGAAGAGGAAAACCATCTAATTCAGAAAGAAGAGGTGGTGGTGGATACTCAAGATCTAATAATAGTGGTAGCGGAGGAGGAAGAAGAAGTGGTTTTAGTGGGAACAGAAGAAGTGAAGAAGGGGGAAATAGAAGAAATGAGGGTTCTGGCAATAAAAAAAGTTACGGAGGAAATAGCAGTGGTGAAAAATCTTTTAGAAGCCGATTTAAAGATAATAAATCAGGATCCAGTAAAAGAGGGAGAGACTAATTTTTCTTCTTTCCTACAACAAAATCTTTTAGATAAAAGGGTTCAAAATAAGCCACATCTTCAAAATAATTATTCTTAAACTTTTCCAAAGAGAGTTCTGACATATCGGAAGCAGAAGGATAAATATCATCTATAAAAGATGTATTTTTCACTTTTACAATCCCCTTACATTTCTCAGAACCATCTCCAAAAAACAAAATCTTTTTATCCAAAAAAGTATTGTATGAATTTTCATCAATAATATCTGCTTTCACTTCTCTTACTTGCTGATTTTCTTTATTGTAAAATGCAGAAAACACTTCCATTCTTCTGGCGTCAATCATAGGGCAATACAAATCAAAATTTGGCATCTTTTTTGACATTGAAAAAGCCATAGATTGCAAAGTAGAAACAGAAATCAATGGTTTGGAAAGAGAATAACTTAATCCTTTTGCGGTAGAAACACCAATCCTTAAACCTGTATACGAACCCGGGCCCTTACTTACAGAAATGGCATCCAAATCTTTTAAAGTATAAGGAGAATTCATCATTACATCTTCAATAAAGAGTGTCAATGTTTCCGAATGAGAATATTTTTCTGACAAAAGGGATTTTTCAGAAATAAAATCTGATCCATTAAATAATGCAACAGAACAGTTTTTTGTAGAAGTTTCTATATTTAAGATTAAACACAAAATAATTATTTTGAATGAAAATTAATTTAATTAACCTTCTCTTTTTTATTCAATCGGTACCAAAACAATCCAATAATAAGAACAGATAAATAAGGCATAGCCATTAAATACAAAATTCCATCATTTAGTCCTGCTCCAATACTTCCTCCGCTTTCCAAGTTAGTTTCTACTACCGCCTTACACATAGCACATTGAGAAAACGCATTATTTGTAAAAATAAATAAAATAGAAATAATGAGAAGTACTTTATTTTTCATTTTCTCTTGCTTTTCTTTTTGTTTCTGAAACCAAAACTCCTACATCAACAATCAAATCTTTTACAGAAGAAGCTGAAGTTCCATCATATGCGCCAATCGGATTTCCATTACTATCATATCCACATCTTATTTTTCCTTCAGTATCAATTAGTACAAAAAACCCAGAATGAATATATCCCCCTGAATCTTCTTCTTCACTTTCTGAGGCCGAACATAAATATGATTTTGCAATTTCATATATCTCCTCTTTATCGCCTGTGACAAAATTCCAAGTAGAAAGATCTGCACCTAAATCTGTTTCATATTGTGTAGCATAAGCTTTCAGAACTTCAGGAGTATCATATTCTGGATTTATTGTATGTGATAAATATAAAATATCATTATATCGTGAAAGTTTTCTTTGTAATAACCAAGCCATATTTCGTGACATTTCAGGACAAATAGAAGGGCAAGTTGTGAAGATAAAATCTGCAATGTAAATTTTTCCTTTATATGTTTCGTTTGTAACAATCTCATTATCCTGATTTACAAATGAAAATTCAGGAATTGGAGTTTCTGAAACCACTTCTAAAGTAGGAAATTTACTTTTATCTCCCCCATTAAAGATCATTTCTTTTATTAAAAAAAGACCGTAAATAGGAGCCAATAACAATACAACTAGAAGAACCCACTTTATAAATGGTTGATTTTTCATTTTCTTATTGCATCATTATAGAAGCGTAATCGCCTTCTGTTAAAACGATAAATAACAAGTAAGGAATTAAAATTAGTGCCGGTAAAAGAATCGTCCATTTTAAAGATTTCTTCTCAAAACCCAAATGCATAAAAACCAACACAATGTAGCCTGCTTTTACCAAAGTAAGAATAATGAAAATTTGATTCAATAATGAGGTTCCTAAAACTTGCGTTCCAACTAAATATTCTGGTTGTATAATTCCTAGAGCTACTTCAAAAGAAGTAACTCCAAGTAGAATCCAAAATACTTTCCAAATCCACCAATTACCTTTATGTTCATCATTATTTGCCATAATATATATTTTTATTTTTTTAAACTAAATAGAAGAATGTAAATACAAAAACCCAAACTAAATCTACAAAGTGCCAATATAATCCTACCTTTTCTACCATTTCGTAATGACCTCTTTTTTCGTAAGTTCCTTTTATTACATTTATCAAGATTATCAGTAAAATTATTACTCCACTAAATACATGGAAACCGTGAAATCCTGTGATAAAAAAGAAGTAGTCGGCAAATAGTCCTTGTCCGTATTCATTATTATGAAGATTCGCTCCTATAAGCACTTCTTGAGCATTTTTATCATAATACTTTACAGCTGCTTCATGGTCCAAATATGTTTTATCGGAGATACGAATTCCATATTCAGTATTACTATGTAAAGCTTCACCTACTTCCTGTACATTAAAATGATGATGAGTTCCATCATGTCCATCAACTCCCATTAATTCGTAAACAGAAGACAATTCATTATCCTTTGCAATGTGAAATACTTCAAGAGTATGTGTTTGAATTGCCGCTTTATCTCCATGAATAAAATGGCCCCATTCCCACGCTTGAGAACCTAAGAACATAGCGCCTCCAACTATTGTTAAGGAAAGCCAAAGTATTACTTTTTTCTTCTGCATTTTATGACCATAATTTACTGCAAGTACCATAGTTACAGAACTCATAATCAGAATAAATGTCATAAGTGCAACAAAAAGTAATGGATGATCTCCATGTAAAAATGGGAAGTGTGTAAATACATCCTCAGCAGATGGCCAAACTTCTCCGTACTTGAAACGACTAAAACCATATCCTGAAAGAAAAGCAGAAAACGTTAATGCATCTGTAATCAAGAAGAACCACATCATTAATTTACCATAGCTGGCAACATATGGTCTGTTCCCTCCTTCCCAATTACTTATTTCATTTGTTGTTTGCGACATAATTTTTAATATTTTTTTTAACGGCCACAAAACTAATAATTTTCTAAAGTTTCGGGAAGAAATTTTTCTTTTTTATTCTTTAAATATATTTCAAGAATAAATACAAATAAATCCATAAAATTCCCAAGTAATGCCAATAAGTAGAGGCAAGCTCTAATCCTAAATAATCTTCAGAATTATATTTTTTGTTTTTTGCATTAACAGATGTAATTAATAATGCGACTAACCCTCCAAATAAATGTGCCAAATGTGCTGCAGTAAGCACATAAAAAAATGATTCGGAGGGAGAACTCTTTGATCCGGTAAAAAAAACTTCATGAACATTTGTCAGTTCTTTCCATCCCATAAATTGACAATAGGTAAATAGTAATCCTAAAATAAATACTGAAAACACCCAAATAAAAATTGGTTTGTCCTTTTTAATTTGATTATTCGCAACAATCAATAAAATACTGCTTAAAATAATTACATAAGTGGAATATAAAAACCAATCTGGAATTGGGAAATGAATCCAAGAATCTACAGGTCTGCTAACAATTACTGCAGAAGTTATTCCTGCAAAAAACATGGTTATCCCTGCCAAAGAAATCCATAATAAGGGTTTGGAAGTTGTATTTTTATTTATATTCATATCTAGTAATCGTAATATCTGTTAAATAAATCTGATTTGATCGCAAAGAAAACAAAATTAGATTTACTACCGCCATTTTCATCAGTGAATAATCGAGAAATTATTCCTGTTTCAATTTTAAAATTAGTTTTAGGATTTATCAGATAAGATATTGTCGCTTTTCTGTAATCTAAATTTGTTAAATTTCCTTGATACATTTTAATTCCATTATCGGAAGGTCTATTATTATAAGAGATGAAAATATCATTTCCATAACTAATTGAATCATTTTCAAATCCTCCTCCATATTTAGCTTTCATTAGTTGGACATGTAAAGCCCACTTATTAATTTTATAATCTGCAAAAAATAAATACTCACTAAAATTTGCTCCTAAAGGATGAGCTAAAGCTTGCTGAAAATGACCATAATTTTCTGCACTCACCTTATGAGAATAAGTGTAAGGTCGAACAAAATTCCATTCTGCTTGCAGAGATAAATTATCAATTTTAAAAGCATCATACATTTTTCCTCCCAATTGAATTCCATATTTATTTGCCCAATAATCAGGGTTATCTCTCAGCAAATCAATCACAAATTCATCAATCACAAATTGACCATAAAGATGTGAAAGATTTGTTGTTTTATATTTAAAATTTACTCCCATTAAAGCATTATCAGAAGAATTTAAAGAAAACTCAACCGGCCGATAAAAAATTATTGGATTTAAATACTGAATATCAAAGCCGGTAACTCCTTCCGTTCTGTTACTCTTCCAAACTATTGACTCAAAAATTCCTACATTTAATCTATCTGAAATATTTGTACTTAAATGATGTAAACTAGCATATTTTCTGTCATACGAATAATAAGAATTTGGATTAGATCCAACATCCACATGTTGCATGTATAAATTTGTATACTGAAAAATTCCTACCGAAGTTTGAACCCTTAAATAGGGGTAGTTAAATGCAACATCCGACAGGATTAATGAACGATAT
This sequence comes from Flavobacteriales bacterium, assembly GCA_018647945.1. Taxonomy (GTDB): domain Bacteria; phylum Bacteroidota; class Bacteroidia; order Flavobacteriales; family BACL11. The sequence goes on from JABGSE010000043.1 coordinate 9,084, forward strand.
CCATCACCAATAAAGTTTTTTCCATGACCAAATTGTAAGGTAGAAAATTTTGAAAGTTGGTATGTAAGATGACCACTAGCCATTGCATAATCAAATGTAAAATCATTAGACCATTTTGATTTTCCTTGCCCAGGAACAATCCATTCTTCCTTAATAATACTATTTGTTATATATATTGGGAAAACAGATTGATTTTCCAAAAATGAAGAATAAAATGAAAAGCGAGTTCCTAATTTCCCTTCAGCAATTATTCCTCTTGTATTGGTGTAAATCGTTTTATCATTTCCAAATTCTTTACCAATTTCTAAATTTATAATTGGATTTAATGTAAGTGAAAAGTCAGTAGTTTGTTCTTGAATAAAATGTTCATAATTCCATTTTCTAGAGAGCCATTTTCCATCCTTTTTTTTAATTACTGAATCCTTATTAGAAAAAAGATAAGGTTTATTTGCGGTATGTGTTTTATTAGAAATATGATGATGTTCTTTCTCAAAATTTAACATAAAATTTCTTCCAAAAGTTGAATTAGATTGTTGCGAAAAACTACTTAAAAATAAAAATAAACTAATGAACAATAAAAATAATTTATTCACTTTTTCTGTTTTTAATTTGCAAAATTATAAATGGAACGGACATAATTGAAAACAATAAGATTGATAATATAAAAATTGATAAGACGAGAGACATCTCTAGCATAAAAAAGGATAAAATTATAATGAGTAAATTAACAAAACAGATAATTAGTGAAACTTTCTTATGACCAAAACCCAAATCCAATAAAACATGATGGATATGTGTTCTATCAGGATGTAGAGGATGTTTCCCATTGAAAGCCCTCATAAAAAACACTCTCAAAGTATCGTATAATGGAACTGATAAAATAGCAATTGCAACAAAAGGACCTTTTCTTACAAACATTATATCTTCAGTAATATACACTCCAGTGTTTATTACCTTAATTGCTAAAATTGACAAAATCAATCCAATAAGTAAAGACCCGGTATCTCCCATAAATATAGAAGCTGGGTTAAAATTATATCTAAGAAATGCAAATAAAGCTCCTGTCAATGTAAAAGAAAGTATTGCCATTTCCTGAGAATTTTCATCTGGATTTAATAAAAATATAATTCCAAATATTGAAGATGATAAAATCCCTAATCCTCCAGCCAGGCCGTCAATACCATCAATTAAATTAATAGCATTTGTAATTACAATAACTACAAAAATTGTGAATATAACCGATATCCATTCTGGTACTACAGTAATTCCAAAAACACCTTTCATATCTGAAATAGATAGCTCTCCTAAATAAATAATAATAAGGATTGAAATAATTTGGCCAACTAATTTTCTTAGAGGTGAAAGAGAAAGTAAATCGTCAATAACTCCAATAATAAATACGATAACTAAACTAACCAGCGCAAATTTCAAGTATTCTAAATCCGCCCAAAAAAGTAATGAAAATAGAATTCCTGCAAAAATAGCAATTCCCCCAAAAATTGGAACTTCACCTTTATGAGAATGTCTATCTCCTACACTAGCAAATAATCTACTTTTATTTGAAAATTGAATAATTTTAGGTATCGCTAAATAAGTAATCACAAATGATGTAAGTAAAGCCGCTATACTGATCAATATTTCGTTTGACAACATATTATCGTTTTTTATTTGATTTTAATTCTATAATGTCAGATTCCACCATAATTCTACATATGTCCTCAATTTTGGTTGTTGGCTTCCATCCAATAATTCTTTCTGCTTTAGAATAGTCTCCAATTAAAGCATCGACTTCAGCTAACCTAAAGAAATCTCTATTGACTTTCACTAAAGTTTTCCCTGATTTTTTATCTACTCCAATTTCATGAACTCCACTTCCCTCCCATTTAACATCTATATCAACTACTTTAAAAGCTAAGTCAGTAAAATCACGAACAGTGCAAGCTCTATTTGTTGCAAGTACAAAAGTATCAGGATTATTATGTTGCATCATTTTATACATACCATCAACATATTCTGGAGCATAACCCCAATCTCTACTTGCATCTAGATTACCAAGCTCTATACAATCTAAACTTCCATCCTTAATTTTAGCAACACTATCAGAAATTTTTCTTGTCACAAATTCTATTCCTCTAAGTGGAGACTCATGATTAAACAAAATACCACTACATGCAAACATATCGTATGATTCTCTATAGTTTGTAACCATCCAATGCGCATATAATTTTGACACTCCATAAGGGCTTCTTGGATAAAATGGAGTTGTTTCTTTTTGAGGTACTTCATGAACTTTTCCATAAAGTTCGGAAGAGGAAGCCTGATAAAATTTAATATCTTTATTTACAATTCTGATTGCTTCTAACATATGAGTCACTCCAATTCCCGTAATCATGCTAGTAGCCAATGGTTGGTCAAATGACACATGTACAAAACTTTGTGCAGCCAAATTATATATCTCATCTGGTCTTATTTCAGAAATCATTCTTATTGTACTTGCGGCATCAATTAAATCATGCTCTACCAACATCAAATTCTTATGATTTCTAATTCCTAAAGAGTCAATTCTCCAGAAATTTTGAGAACTAGTTCTTCTATAAGCTCCATAAACTTTATATCCTTTATTTAGCAAAAGTTCCGCTAAGTATGATCCATCCTGACCAGTAATACCAGTAATTATTGCTTTTTTCATTAATAGAATTTACTTGTTTTTAGGGAGTAAAGATAAATATAATATTTTAATCTAAGAGAAACTCATTGGTCCAATCAGATAGGGTGTATTCTTTAGAAACTTTAAATGACTTAATTCCTACTGAGAAAGCTGCCTGAATATCCGAATTTGAATCTCCGATTAAATAAGACTTATCAAATTCTATTTCTGGAAAATCTTCTTTTGATTTCAATAACATTCCAGGTTTTGGTTTTCTGCAGGAACAATTTGATGTAGATAAATGAGGACAGAAATAAATCTTATTAACTTTCCCTCCATTTCTTTCAATTTCTAAAATCATTTGTGAATGAAGAAATAATAAATCCTGCTCTTTCATCAACTTTTTACCAATTCCTTGCTGGTTAGTTACAATGATTATCCTTTCAAAATATTTTGTTAAAAGAGAGATAGATTTTAAAGCTCCTTCCATAAAATGGAATTCTGAAAAGCACTGAACATAACCATCAATTTTATGATTAATGACTCCATCTCTATCTAAAAAAAGAGTTGTATATTTCTTTGAATTCATTAAAACAATTCTTCTTCAATAAACTGACAAATAATATGTCCCACCAAAATATGCGACTCTTGAATTCTTGGAGTATCAGAAGATGGAATTTTTATCATTATATCACACAATTCATCCATTTTTCCAGTTTTTTCTCCTGTAAAACCAATTGTCACCATTCCAATTTCCTTTGCTTTTATAATTGCGTTTACAACATTTGTAGAGTTTCCAGAAGTTGAGATTCCAATACAAATATCTCCATTTCTACCCGCAGCCTCTACCATTCTGGAATAAATATTATCATAACCATAATCGTTTGCAACAGCAGTAACAAAAGAGGAATTAACATGAAGTGCTTCTGCAAAAAGAGGTTTTCTATCTTTATAAAACCTTCCACTCAACTCAGCTGCAATATGCTGAGCGTCAGAAGCGCTTCCTCCATTTCCACATAACAACATCTTTTTATCTTCTTTAAAAGCGTCTACCGATTTTGAAACTATAGTCTCAATATTTTTCAATAGATTTTCATCAGAAAGAATATTTTGTTTTACCTTTATAGATTCCTGAATACAATTTGTAATTCTACTTTTCATTTTTCGTTTTTATTGATTGCTAATATACTATAAAATAGATTGATAACTCTTCTTAGTCAGAATTCCTATTTCAGTCCAATCGTATTTTGTTTTAATTAATTCCGCTCCTTTCTTTCTTATTTTCTCCAAATTATCTACATCTGAAAGAATAGAATTTAATTTTTCTGATAATGATTTAGGACTCTCTGTTTTAAAAACAAATCCTGTTTCTTTATCTACTATTACTTCTGTATGAGGGGGTAAGTCAGAAACTAGAACTGCTTTCTCATAGCTCAAACTCATCATTAAAACTCCACTCTGATATATTCGTTTATAAGGTAAAACTATTAAGTCTGCAGAAGCATAATAATGACCTACATCATCATGAGGAATAAATTTATCATGAATTAAACAATGATTTGAGAGATTGTTTTCATCAATTATTTTTTGATACAAAGAAAAATCATTTTTCCAAACTCTACCCGCTATAACTAACAATGAATCCGGATTTTGGTCAATTACATTTCTTAAAGATTGTAATAACACTTCCAAACCTTTCACTTTTTTAATCATTCCGAAAAACAATAATACTTTTTTATCTTGTGGAATAGACAAATAAGTTCTTGAAAAACTCTTATCTGTTTTTGCCTCTAAAAACGGTACATAATTACCATGAGGAATAATATCAATTTTATTTTTTAAATCTGTATAATTTTCTGAAAATATTTTTTCTGAAAAATGATTATGAGTCAATATTTTATCTGCTCTTTTATATAACCATTTATTCCACTTTTTATTTGATTTCTCATTTTCAAAACTTACTATGTCATGAATTGTGTACACTACTTTCATTCCTAGTATTTTACTTAAAATAAAATCGAATAAAACTAGAATATTAACATGAAAAAGATGATAATGGCAAATTTTAACACCGGAAAATCTTGCGTGAACAACAGAACAAATAGATCCAAAAATATATCTTATACCTGCTAATATTTTTGATCTTCTTCCAAAAAGATTTTTATAAAATGAATAGAAATTAACCCCATTATAGTTAGGGTTTTCAGTTACATTATTTGTATAAAGAGAGACATGTACACCACACTCGGATAATCCTTTTACTTGCCCAAACAAATAAAAATGATGAGAACTCCCATGAGCCCCTAAAGAATCAATTATTGCTATTCTACTTTTCATATTACATTTTTAATCCTTCAAAATAGGATTTATTTATTAGTTTCCAAGTTTTAAAATTTAATCGGAATTTTGAATTAGTGAAAACTCTTATATTATTCTTAAAGAATAAGAATAAAATAAAGATATAAGCATATAGACCTCCAATCTTTTTCAGAAAATAAATATGATTTCTAATATTTTGTTTAATAAAAAAATCTCCTCTATACTCTTTCTTTCTTTCTTTTTCAACTGACTTTGTTAGACTCCCTACCTTATGATAGAATTTTACATCCGAAAAATAAAATAATTTATGTCTCTCATCTTTGAACACACGATATAAAAAATCAGTATCATCAAAATAAACAAAATATTTTTCATCCATAAATCCAACATCTTCAAATACTTGTTTTTTTACAAGCAAACAACAAGTTGGAGCATATTCAACCTGAAAAATCCCATCAAATTTACCTTCATCTTTTTGTCTCATTCCTTTATGGATTGGCAAAAAACCTTTAGTTTTCACAAAGTCACTTCCGGCATACCAAATATAAGTAGGATTATCATAATACATCATTTTTGGAACCACTAAAGAACAGTTATTCTCTTTCTGAATATTCAACATCTTATCAAAAAGTTGTTCTTCAAATTCTATATCGTTATTTATTATCAAAACTTGAGAGCATCCATCTTTAAGTGCTAATTTTATACCTTGATTATTTGCTTTTGCAACTCCAACATTCTCAGAGTTTTTAATTAATACAATTCTTTCATCATTATATTTCTCTAAAAGAGTAAGTGTGTTATCCTGAGAATTATTCTCAATAATGTAAATTACAAAATTCTGAAAAGTTTGCTGAAAAGTTGAATCTAAAAAACCTTTTAAAACATCTACAGAATTATATGTTATAGTTACCAATCCTATTTTTTCCATCTACTTAAATTTACTGATAGTAATTTTTCTAACTTCACAATATCTGACTTATAATACTCTAAAACAGTACCTCTTGTTAGGTCAGATAATTTTGGCTTATTCCCTTTACTAAACAAAAGATATTTTATTGATTTCACTAAACTAGAAGGGAAAAGAAAGGTTAATAATTTACGGAGCCAAACAACTGAGTAAATCATCCGAATAAGATTGTTTTTTGGCATACTAAAACTATTGTAAATAGTATCAAAATCTACCCTAAAATCAGATTCTAATCCAATAAAATCAACGACTTTATTTAACTGTTTCTCAGAATCCTTTTTAAAATCAGTATACCAAATGAAATGAATATTTTCTCTTCCAAATACATCAATATATCTTTTAACTTGAGAAAAATAATTTCCTAATAAAAAATATTGTTGGAAATTTAATCCCTTTTTTTTATGAAATTCGGTTTCAAAAGATTCAGAAGTTAATCCTAATCTGTAGTCCATTAGATAATGTGAAAACGCTCTATCTACAGGGTTACGGAGCATTACAATAATTTTAGAATCTTTATTATATACCTTTATTCTATTTGGGACTTCTGGATAATAGAGATAAGAAACGGAAGATTCTCCCATCAGCTTTTCTTTTTTTCTACCCGAAAACAAATTATTATACTTTTGTAAACTATCAATTCTTGATGTTCCGTAATAAATTCCCTGATCAAGCAATTCTTTATCTGAAAAATAATCGGGTTCCTTTTCCGAACTCATTTTAATTTCTGGGTGAGCATTCAAATAATGAAACAAAGAAGTTGTTCCTGCTTTTGGAGCTCCTACTATAAAAATACCTACTTTCATTTATTCAAAATTCGTTTTTTTATTAACTCCTTAAAGTTTTTTATTCGTTGTAAATTAAGAATAAATGAGACACTTATCTTAATGGGAAAAGTAAAAATACTAATAATTGTAAACAATGGAATCCAATTAAAAACTCTATTTTCATATTTATAAAAACTCATGTTTTCCCTACACATTTTCTGACAAATATAAATTTCAGAAAGATTTAATCCTCCCCTTTTCCAACTTCCAATCTTACTTTTATCTATTCCTGATGTACTATTTTTATCCAAATTTGTAGAAGAGCCAATATTAGGAACCCTCAACATGCTTTCATCAAAATTAATCTCCAAAAAACTACACAATTCTGAAATAGTGGACTTAGGATTTAACAATAAATCTTCAAATTTTATAGTTTTAACTCTCTTTTCCTGCTCAAACTTTCTCGCATTTAAAATAGAAGTATTCCAAATTTTAGAAATAGCAATAGGATGGTAATTAAAGTACGAACGAATCGCTTCTCTAAATGGAATGGAAGAAGCTCCTAAATATCTTCTTTTCCATTTATTTTTTTGAGAAAGGAGAACATCTCTCGGATCTCTTACCATATTTACAACTTTCGCATTTGGAAAATTATCTAGGATTTCCTGAATATAAAATACATTTCTGGGAGTTTGATCGCAAGGAATAACAGAATTGTTTTGCTCTGTAGAATAGTTTAAAAATAAATTGAAAATATCTATTCCAGAATGTTCTTTTTGAGAAAGTTGAAGTTCTGATATATTATCAAATTGTTCAGGGTTTCTTTGATTAAAAATTCCAAACTCCTGAATACACACTAATTTTGAAAATAATTTTACAGATTCTTTTTTTTCTAAAAATTTATTTTCATCTTTTAATGACCATAATTGGCCAAAAAAATGCAACTCTTTAAAAGTAAATACGGAGGAATGTTTCCCAATAATTCTTCCCATCATAGTAGTGCCACTTCTGCTATTACCAACTACAAATATTTGTTTTGTATTAGTCAATCTAATATTTAATTTTCAAATCCGGTTTTAAGTGAAAAACTCCATTAGGGTTTACTTTGTCAAATAAATTATTACTACCGTATATTTTAGTTATCTCTTTAAAGCTTAATATAACGTGTTTCATTGTCCAATCTACATCATAAGAAAGAACTAACTTATCATTTTTATCCAAGCAATTATAAGTATATAGGTTATTAAATTGACTCTTTTCAATTCTCACAATATCATATCTAAATATTTCTCCTAAAAAGGTAAGAGGGTAATAGGTACTTTGTATTTCTAACACCTCTTTATTATTTCTGAAAATAGAACCACCATAATCTCTGCCTCCCATATTATGATAAGTGGTTAAAGTTACATTCTGTAAATCAGGATTACTCATTAATTCTAAAAAATACTGAGCAACAAAAAGAGATTGCAACAAGGTATTTCCTGTTGTTTTAGAAATCTGTAGATTCCATTCTGTTATCCAAATTGGTTTATTAAATATCTTATTATATGCGGCAATTTCATTTGGGAAATCCGTGTTCAAAAACTTTAGAGTTCTTTCTTTATAAATTTCAAATGCTTCTTCCTGATTTTCTCCTTCTGCTTCTTCAATCAACATTTGTCCGTATTCTTTTTTACCCTTTATCACCTTAGCGTACGAATGAACAATAATATCATCATAAAAATCCATTTCGGAAAGTTTCTCATTCCAAATATTGTGTCTATGACCTTTTCGTTTCCCTAAAGGAGCCGCTACAATTGCAGTTCTTAATTTTGGATAATATTTCTTTATCTTATCCGAGCAAACTTTTGCATCTTCTATATATTCATTAATTGTGTACCCATTTAAATAAAAGGTTCTGTTGGAAAGTTCGCTTCCTAATTCTACTCCTATAATATCAAGGTTATGAGATTTCATTTTTGATATCATTTTTATAATATCATCATTTTCCACAAACATATTTGCAACTAAAACAACTTTTGCATCTGTTAGTTTTGCCAGATTAATAAAGTCATCAATATAGTCATGAGTATGTCCTTTTTTGATATTTGCTCTATTTAGATCTTCTGATCTTTTAATAAATCTATTACCTTTAGCGTATTTATGAATTTCCGCAAAATCAAAACCATATCCATTCTTATTAAAATGGTAAAAATTCCCCATTGCTCCTCCGGGGAATCTTAATACTTGAGGATTCATTTTTAATACCTTATTAGTAAAAGATGTGTCATTTATATCACAATAGGTAAAAGTATTAGAAGTTGCAAATCCATATACATCAGGGTTTATTTCCTGTGCTGGCATTAGAAAAGTAGAAAATATCAGAATAAATACTAGTGTATTTTTTTTCATTTCATCAATCCTTTATCTTTCAACTCCTGTACCGATTTTTCGTATTTATCTTCCATTACTTCTTGGGTTTTCACCCAACTTACAAATTCTGCAATTCCTTTCTGGAAATTATATTTTGGAGTAAATCCTAAAAGAGTTTTTACCTTATTTAAATCTGCATAATTATGTCTTATATCTGCTAATCTGTATTTTCCACTTATGGAGATATTAATATCAGAATTATAGAATTTCTTTAAAGATTCTGCAACTTCTTTTACAGTTGTTGCAACTCCAGAACCAATATTAAATACCTCCCCGTTCGCTTGTTCTTTTTCAATCCCAAGAATAGTTGCTTCTACAACATCATCAACATATACGAAATCTCTACTTTCTAACCCATCTTCATAAATATCAAGATTATTTCCATTTAAAATTCTGGTAGAAAAAATGGATAAAATACCAGTATAAGGATTAGACAAAGATTGTCCTGGTCCATAAACATTTTGGTAGCGGAAAGCTACTGTTGGAATTCCTAATGAATCTCCCATTAACATTACCATCTGCTCTTGTTGTTGTTTGTTTATTCCGTAAATAGAGGAAGGATGTATTTTAGACTCTTCATCTGTTGATAAAAGATTAAGTTCCAAATTACAGATATCACATTTCGGATTAAACTCTCCTTTTTCCATATCTTTTTCCTTTCTCTGTAAAGGATATTTATCTCCATGGACTTTACAATTATATTTTCCTTCACCATAAATAGCTCTGGAGGAGGCCACAATAATTTTTTTAACGGAATGAGTAGAGTTAGCAAGTATCTCTAATAAATAAGCAGTTCCCATTATGTTGACATCATTATACTTTTCTATCTCATACATGGATTGTCCCGTACCCGTTTCGGCAGCTAGATGAACTACAGCATCTTGTCCTTTGATTGCTCTACTCCAGTCTTCTTTATTTCTTACATCTCCTTTTATAAAAGTAGATTTCCCTTTTATTTTCTTAAAAAGAGAAGATTCTACAGAACCATGAATTTGCTGTGATAGATTGTCTAGAACAGTAATATTATATCCTTTCTCATGTAATTTTTCACATAATCTGGACCCTATAAACCCTGCTCCTCCTGTTATTAAAATATTTTTCATTATAAATTATTCTATTTTGTAAATCTACTAAAAAATGACATCATTCCAGAAACAATAAATATCAGAAAAAAAGGCCTCAACAAAAGAGGTTCTGTAAATACTGAAATAAAAATAATCATCATTAAAATCCTTTTTCTATTCGGGAATAGTGTTTGCTTAAAGAAACAATATAGTAAAAAAGATGATATAGGTATTCCCATTGCTACCATTAAATATGTTATAGAATTAGAACTTCCTTTATCTGTTGATTTTGCTCTCAATTCAAAACTAGTAGATTCTTCAAATGTATTAAGAAGATTATTATTTATAAAGTGGGAGGACCTAAAATCACTAAAAAAACTATCATCTAATCCAATGCCTGTCAAAGGATAATCGTTGATAATAGAAATAGTTTGTATTAAATCAAAATATCTCTTCTGAAAAGAAAATGTTTCTAATTTCTCTTCAACATTTGATTTTGTTATAAAATAAAAAGGTATTACAATGCTAATAGCTAGAAAAATTAAAATAGGATTCTTTTTTATTGAAGATTTGAAGATGAAAATTAAAATAATCATCATAATAATTATCCCAGAGGTAGAATAGGTAGTGAAGATTGCAAAAATAGTCAGCAGAATAACCCATTTATTTCGTTTAAAAACCAATCCCTCTAAATATAGTAAAATATTTAAATATATCTGATTAATGCCTGGCTCCCAAAACCACCCTTGGTTTCTTACAAAATCTAATCCCAGGATATTTAATGAAGACCGTTCTGGGTCATAAAAAAATATATAATTAAACGTCTTTACAAACCTATCTTTAGCGTATGGATATGATATTTCAAACAAATTATTCCTTACCAAATAATAAAATAAGAAATTACAAATAGAATAATATAATATAATCCTTAATATCCACCTCAATCTTTTTAAAAAATATGATGTGTCTCTATTATTAATAAAATGCGTTAAAATAAAAACACATGAAGATATATTTAATAAATGAAATCCGTATTTAATATAACTTTGATCTCCTAAACAATAAATATAATTAATTAGAATAAAAAAATAAAAAAGGACTAAAGTAAGAAGAGAAGTATTAAAAATAGATTTTTTAACTCTTTCTCCGAGAAAAAATAAAGAGAATAATGAAATGCTAAATAATACAACAGAAAACAGGTTTCTATGAAAAACGAAAAGTAGTCCACCACTACTAAAAACTAAAAGTAGTAATAAAATAGTGTCAAATAATTTATGTGTACTTGTAATCTTCAAACTACCAATTCATTTTTTTGTTAATTATCCTTTCAAGATTGGAAATATCCTCTCTGAAATATTTTTCTAATATATCCGATTTTACTTCTTGATTCAATTGCTGGTATTTAAATTCTGTACTATTGATTCTCTGTATTCTATTCCTAATAATCTGTCTCAATTGTATAGATGGAACCATGAATTTTATTACCTTCCTCCACCACCCTCTTTTTTTTATTATTTTTTTTAGAACTCTTGACTTTTCTTTACTTGAAGGATTACTTCTAATGTCAGTATTTAACAAAATAGAATTATCAACTTTCAAGAAATCTAATATATTCCTTATTGTTAAATCTCTATCTTGCAAAAATTCGTCTTCAAAGTGAATAAATAGGAAATTATCTAAGCTAAAATATTGTAAATACCTATCTATCATTTCTGCATACAAACCTTGTTGAAGATATGAATGCCTTAAATATGACAAATAATCAAATTGATCCTTATATTTCTTTAATCTACTAACTTCTAATTCTAAAGCTTCTTCAAAAATTTCAATTTCGTGATTATCTCTTTTTGAATGTAAATAATGAGAATAAGCTCTATCTACTGGATTTCTAAAGATAACAAGAAATTTCATGTCCTTACCTAAAGACTCAAAGATTCTTTTAGGAGCATTTTCATCAAAGAGATATGATGGAGTAAAATCAGCAATTATTTTTTTATTAGCTTTTTTATAATAGTTTCTTGCATACCAGTCAAGTCCATTTTCAAAATTTTCTGGAATATCGAAAAAATGCGGCTCCTTAAAATTAGGAATATAAATCTCTGGATGTTGGCGCAATATATCATACAAAGTAGTTGTTCCACTTTTAGCCGCACCTAAACAGAAAAAATTTGGCAAACTCATTTCGTCCAATGTTTTAAATCTTTCCCTATTAATTCTGACAACTTATTAATATCCTCTTTAAAAAAGAATTCTAAATGTTCTTTTGTTTTCTTATTCATAGAAGTTACTTTATTAGTAGATATTTTTACTAGTTTTACTTTTACTTTATCTTTTATAATATCTGGCACAAATTTCATATATATATTCTTAAAAATATTATCTTTCTGAAATAAATTTTTCATTTTTTGGTTTTTCCACCTTTTCCCTCCTACATTATACCTTGTAGAAGAATTTATTTTAGTTTTAACATTTACTTCTAAAAATTCAAAAACATCTTTTAATACTTCATCTGTTTTGTCTCTAAAATCTTCATAGAGGATTATATGAACATTTTCAAATTTCTCTTTATAAGCCTTCACCATATTGTAATACAATCCCATGTCTTTATACATAACCATAGGAGTTAGGGTTAAATCTTTTTCTAACCTGCCTTCTTCTTGATTCAGAGCGTCTTCAAATGAAAGAGATTCTTTCACACTTTTAGAAACATGCTGAAAAGCAGAAAATGCACGATCTACAGGATTTCTTAAAAGAATAATTATTTTAACATCATTTCCTAGTAGTAGTTTTATATTTTTAATTGCCTCTTTATAATAATATAAATAAAAAACTGTTGACTCTCCAATAGCTTTTTCCTGTTTAACATTTTCAAAAAGAAATTTATATTCATCCCAATTCCAAATACCAAAATGCAACCTTTCTTCCACCTTAGATTTAATTAAAAATTGAGGTTCTTTTACACTCTTTCCTTCTTTATTTATTGTTGGCATAAATATATCTTCATGCTGAATAAGGTACTCATGCAAAGAAGAAGTACCACTCTTAGCAGCTCCAACAACTAGAAAATTTGGTAATTTATTTTTCATAATTTCATAAAAGGAATATAAAATGTATAGAAACCTAATTTTTTCTTTACCGCTAAAATCATTCCAGAATTCCAGACTACTATACTTATCACAGAAGCTAAAGCGGCTCCATCAATACCATATTTTGGTATTAAATATAAATTTAAAACAATATTAAGAATTGCAGCAAACAATAATATTTTCGCAAGTATATTTTGATTTCCTGTCATTTGTAAAATATTACCAACTGAACCCGAAAAAGAGCTAAATAACTTACCGCAAGATAAAAGAATAAATGCATTTACACCAACTTTAAATTCCTCTCCAAATAATCCTAATAAGAATTCAGGAAACATAAAGAAGATAATTACTAGTGGAACAGAAGTCCAGAATATCATTTTTGTAGATTGACGAACAATTTTCCTCAATCCCTTCATGTCGTTTTTAGCATACATTTCAGCAAATTTTGGTGAAGCAATACTATTAATAGACATAAGTGCAACTGCTGCAAACATAGAAAGTTTGAATGCAGTATGATAAATCCCTACCTCTTCTGATGTAGACATAGATCCTAACATTAATTTATCAGTCCAAGCCATTATAAACTGAACAGATTGAGCAAACATTAATGGAATAGAAATTTTTAATAAATTCTCATAACTTCTAATTTCTAAGTCAGCACTCTCCTGACCATCTGATAATGTCTTTACCGAATATTTAAATGATAAAAATGATAAAATAGAAACTATAATTACACTAACAAAATAAGCGTAAATAGGAACATCTGAAGTTGTAGTGAATTGATATATTATTAATAAGGACACAACAGTAAACAAAGCCTGAGACATTACATAGAAAAATGAAAATTCAGCAATTCTTTTTAAACCCCTCAAACTTTCATAATGTAACATGAAAAATGACAGTGGTAAAACCAAAAATGCATTTAATTTAATGTATTTATAATTTGTATTTATTAAATCGGCAATAGGTTCTGCTAGAAAATACATAAATAAAGAAGCTATTACAGTAGAAAAAGATAAAATGATAACAACTTGTTTTCTAAATCTGAAAATACTTGACCATTTATTTTGTGAAGCAAAAGAAGCAATAAAACGAATAGAAGTAGTGTCTAAACCAAGTTTAGCTAAAAGAGTAAAGAGTCGTAAAATAGTAATTGCAAGCACATAATCACCTAGTCCTTTTGCTCCAAATAAATTTGCAATTACTAGAGTCAAAAGATAACCAACAGCCAATCCTCCAAATCTTAAAATAAAAGATATTCCACTTCCTTTTAATAATTCGGAAAAATCTTGATCCTTTAATGCTTTTTTAAGTTTTGATTTCATTGGTTTATTTTACCAAAAACCAAGGGTTTAAAAGGTCTTCCTTATTGTATTCTACTGGATTTTCACTATTGTATTGTAACACTTTAAATCCTGCCATTCTGCAAATAGCATCACCAGCTCCTGTGTCCCATTCCATAGTTGGTGCATATCTTGGATAAGCATCCGCTTTCCCTTCTGCAACCATGCAAAGTTTTAATGAAGACCCAACCGCAATCACCTCAACATTACCATGTTCTTGTTTCTTCTTGTCAAAAAACTTTTCTGTTTCTACCGACATATGAGAACGAGAACCAACAACTGTATATGATTTTCTAGAATTTGAAATAGGTAAAGAATCTGAATTAGAGATTAACGCTTCTAAATCTTCAATCTCATCTATAAAATCTGATTTCTTATAAGACCCCATTCCGTCAAGAGCAAAATATAACTCCTTTTTTACAGGAACAAAAATCACACCCATAATAGGACTCCCTTTATGAATCATAGCAATATTTACTGTGAATTCACCATTTTTTTTAATAAATTCTTTTGTACCATCTAAAGGGTCAACTAGCCATGAATATTCCCACTCTTTTCGTTCCGAAAAAGGTATTTCAGCTCCTTCCTCACTTAGTATTGGAATATTAGTCCTGGTCAGAAATTCTTCAATTACATCATTACAATTTTTATCTGCCAAAGTTAAAGGAGACTTATCGTCTTTATGTTCTACTGCAAAATCGGAAGCATAAACTTCCATAATTGCATGACCTCCTTTTACAGATGCATTAATTGCTATTTTTAATAATTTTTTAAAATTCATTTTTAACTTGTTTTTACTTTTGGTTATACTTGTGTTGGATGCCAAGTTGTTTTTATTTCTTGGCACTTTTCAATAAAATAAGGGGATTGACTTTGTTTATCATCCCATTTTTTTCGTTTATATATCTTTACTCTTTTTAAATTTTCAACTGATAACTGCTCAATACTTTTTATTTCTTCCTTATTATCTCCACAGTAAATAATTGAATTAACATCCATATGTGATGCAAAATGAGGAATTAATTCCTCTCGTTTTCCAGTTAAAATATTTACCACTCCATGCGGAACATCAGAAGTATTTAATACCTCTGCAAAAGAAATAGAAATCATTGGATTTTCTTCAGAAGATAAAACAACACAACTATTCCCTCCAACAATAACTGGAGCGACAACTGATATCAAACCTAATAATGGAAATTTATTTGGAGCAATTACTGAAACAACTCCTACTGCTTGCGGAGATGAAAAGTTAAAATGATTAGACGCTACTGGGTTTACCGAACTAAATATTTGTTGAAATTTATCACTCCAACCGGCATAATATATCAAGCGATCTATACTTTGTTCTACTTCTTTTTTTGCTAGAGATTTTGAGCTTCCTGTAAGAAGCAATTCAGAAATAAACTGAGATTTTCTTCCTTCTAACATTTCTGCAATTCTGTAAAGGATTTGACCTTTATTTAATGCAGTTGTATTTTCCCATGATTTTTGTAAATTTCTGGCTACAACAACAGCATTCCTAAAATCTTTTCTGGAAGAAAGACACATGTTTGCAAGTAAATCACCTTTTTTATTTTTTACATGAAAAAATCTTCCTGATTCTGTTCTTGGGAATTTTCCTCCAATAAATATTTTATATGTTTTTAATACATCAATTCTACTCATTATTCAAATTTTATATATGATTTTAAACCATGCAAACCTCCTTCCCTCCCCATTCCGCTCTCTTTAAATCCTCCAAATGGAGAACAAGGGTCAAACTTATTATAAGTGTTTGCCCACACAACCCCCGCATTTAATTCCTTAGTGAGTTTGAAAACCTTTGAACCTTTTTCTGTCCAAACTCCAGCCGATAAACCAAAAGGAGAGTTGTTTGCTTTTTCAATTACCTCATCAATCGTTCTGAATGTTTGAATCGCTAAAACGGGGCCAAAAATTTCCTCTTTCACAATTGTATGAGATTGAGAAACATTTAAAAATAATGTAGGAGGACACCAATTTCCTTTCTTTGGTAAAGAACATTCTGTTTGATAAATCTCTCCCCCTTCTTTCCTTCCAATTTCAATATATTTTTCAATTGTATTGAGTTGTTCTACCGAATTAATCGCTCCAATATCTGTGTTTTTATCTAGTGGGTCTCCAACTATTAAAGTTGAAATTCTATCTTTTAATTTTTCAATAACGGTATCTGCAACAGATGCCTGAATAAACAATCGAGAACCAGCGCAACAAACATGTCCCTGATTAAAAAAGATAGCATTTACAATTCCTTCCACCGCTTGATCAATTGCAGCATCTTCAAAAATGATATTCGCTCCTTTCCCTCCTAGTTCTAAAGTTGTTTTCTTTTCAATACCGGCCAAACTTCTTTCAATTAACTTCCCAACCTCTGTCGAACCTGTAAAAGCAATTTTATTAATATCGGGGTGATTTACAATTGCCGCACCAGTTTTCCCCGCACCTGTTACAATATTAACTACCCCTTTTGGCAATCCACTATCTTTTATCAGTTCAGCTAATTTAAGAGCTGTTAATGAAGTAGTTTCAGCAGGTTTCAAAACAACAGTATTTCCACATGCAATTGCTGGGGCAATTTTCCAAGCAGCCATTAAAAGAGGGAAATTCCAAGGAATTATTTGTCCGGCAACACCCAATGGTTTTGGAACTTTATTTGGGAATGCATATTCTAATTTATCTGCCCAACCTGCATAATAAAAAAAGTGATTAGCGGCTAATGGAATATCGATATCTCGGGATTCTCGTATTGGTTTCCCTCCATCTAAGCTTTCAATTACAGCAAATTCCTTTGCTCTTTCTTGTATCATTCTAGCAATTCTGAAAATATATTTTGCTCTTTCTTTCGGGTATAATTTTGACCAACTTTTAAATGCTTTTCTGGCAGATTTAACAGCTAAATCAACATCTTTTTCATTCGCCTCTGCTATTTCTGAAATACTTTCATTGGTTGCAGGATTAATCGTTTTAAAATATTTTTTGGATAAGGGCTTTACAAACTCTCCATCAATAAATAAATTATATTTATCTTTTAAATTTATATGAGATGTTGACTCAAGAGCCTCATCATATTTCCAACTTTTATTTATGTTTATTTTACTCATTTTTTAATCTTTTGAAAAATAATCTAATGATTGATAGAATCCGCTTTTTTTCTTTTGTAATTGCATTAAAATATCGTTTGCTAATCGACTGGCTCCAAAACGAAATAAATCCTTATTCATCCAATCATCACCTAAAGTTTCCTTTAGCATTACCAAATATTGTAAGGATTGTTTGGAAGTAGAAATCCCTCCAGCAGGTTTCATCCCTATTTTTATTCCAGTTTTTTTATAATAATCTTTTATCGCTAATAGCATTACATAAGTTACCGGCATAGTAGCTGCAGGACTAATTTTTCCAGTTGAAGTTTTAATAAAATCAGCACCCGCATGCATTGAGATTTTAGAAGCTTTTCTCACATTATCTAATGTATCCAACTCTCCTGTTTCTAATATCACTTTCAGGTGAGCTTTTCCACAAACCTCTTTCACAGTAGCAATTTCATCAAAAACAAAATTATATTCTCCTGATAAGAATTTCCCTCTAGAAATTACCATATCCACCTCATCCGCTCCTTGGTCAATAGCAAATTTTGTATCAGAAATCTTTACCTCCAAAGTAGATTGACCACTAGGAAAAGCTGTAGAAACTGAAGCAACATTTATTCCGCTTCCTTCTAGTTCTTTTGTAGCAACTGATACAAAAGTCGGATATACGCAAACCGCAGCTACATTGGGCAAACCTTCCATAGAATCGTGCAGATGTCGCGCCTTATAGCAAAGTTGCCTCACCTTTTCAGGAGTATCTTTTCCATCTAAAGTGGTTAAATCAATCATGCTAAGAGATAGATGTAATCCCATCTCTTTTGCAGAATTCTTAATACTTCTTTTGCAAAAACGATTTGTCCTTTCAATAACTCCTAATTTGTCAATCTTTGGTATTTTTGATAAATCTGGTAAATTCAAAATATTCTAAATTTATAATCGCCCAAATTTAAGAATTTTATCTCATATGGCTAATGAATTCTAATTCAGATATTTTTACTAAATTTGCCGACTTATATGAAAGAAACGAAAGGGAACATATTCACAATTTTTGATGAAATTCTGCAAAGAGAAGATAAAGAGGGTCTTTTAAACCAAAAATCAAAAGTTATTTGGATGACAGGACTTTCTGGTTCTGGGAAAACAACTGTAGCTAAAGGAGTAGAAAGATATTTACATTCTCAAGGGATATTAAATCAGCTTTTGGATGGAGATAATATCAGAGTAGGAATTAGCAATAACTTATCTTTTTCATCAGACGATAGAGCAGAAAACATTAGAAGAATTGCTGAAGTATCAAAACTTTTTCTGAATTGTGGAGTAGTAACATTAAACTGTTTTGTAAG
>JABGSE010000044.1 GCA_018647945.1 Flavobacteriales bacterium
AAACGATAATGCTACTGATGATTATATTATTTCCTTTAACTCACTTTTTGATTATGTAGATTATTTTGTGGTGAATGTAAGTTCTCCAAATACTCCTGGTTTAAGAGACTTACAAGAAAAAGAACCTTTAACAAATCTTCTAAATTCTCTTCAAGAGATAAATAGTAACAAAGAGAAAAGAAAGGCAATACTTTTGAAGATTGCTCCGGATTTAAATGATGGACAGTTAGATGACATTATTCAGATAGTAAAGGATACAAAAATTGATGGTGTTATAGCAACAAACACCACAATTGAAAGAAGTAACCTTAAAACAGACAAAATTAAGGTTGATTCTATTGGAAATGGAGGGTTAAGTGGAAAACCAGTGAGTAAAAGATCGACAGAGGTGATAAGGTATTTATCAGAAGAATCTGATAAATCATTTCCTATTATTGGAGTAGGAGGGATTCATTCAGAAGAAGACGCGATAGAAAAACTAGATGCTGGAGCATCATTAATTCAGATATATACAGGATTTATTTATGAAGGACCATTTTTAGTCAAGAAGATAAATAAAGCTTTATTAAAAAGATGAAGATAATAGAATGTCCTAGAGATGCAATGCAGGGAATAAAAGAGTTTATTCCTACAAAAAAGAAGATAGATTACATTAATCAGTTATTAAAGGTAGGTTTTGATACTATTGATTTTGGTTCTTTTGTTTCCGAAAAGGCAATTCCTCAATTAAAAGATACTTCTGAAGTTTTATCAGGATTAGATTTAAGTTCTAGTTCTAGTAAATTATTGTCCATCATTGCAAATATCAGAGGAGCGGAAGATGCATGTAATTTTGAAGAGATTAATTATTTAGGATTTCCCCTTTCTGTTTCAGAAGAATTTCAGAAAAGAAATACTAATAAAAGTATAAATGAATCTCTTAATACTGTTGAAGAAATTCAGAATTTATCGGTTAAAAATAATAAAGAGTTAGTAGTATATTTATCTATGGCTTTTGGGAATCCTTATGGAGAAAATTACCATCCAGATATTGTAGCTGAACTAACTGAAAAACTAAATCAGTTAGAGATTGGTATTATTGCTCTTTCCGATACCATTGGAGTTTCCAATCCTACAAATATTAATCCACTTTTCAGTACATTAATTTCAGAATATTCTGATATTGAATTTGGAGCTCATTTTCATACTACTGCTGATAAATGCGAAGAAAAGGTAGATTCTGCTTATAAAAATGGATGTAGAAGATTTGATTCGGCTATAAAAGGATATGGTGGATGTCCAATGGCAAAAGATGATTTGACAGGAAATATGCCAACAGAAAAACTTATTAGCTATTTTACAGAAGATTTAGAATTAAACATGCAGGAGATGGAAAAGAGTTTAAAAATGAGTTCATCTGTGTTTACTCAATAATTTATTGTTTTTAATAAGGGTTCGAATCCTGCTACCCCGACTTACAAATAGAAGGACCACAATATTGTGGTCCTTTTTTAGATTTTTTATTTTATTTTATTTTATTATATTTGTCGTCCTTATTAAAAAATAAAATTATGAAATTACGACTACATTCTTTATCCATTTTGCTATTCGCTTTCTTTACTTCATTTTCACAAGTACAAACAATTAATACTGCTGGAATGACTTTTGATCCAGATACTGTAACCATTAATCTTGGCGATACGATTGAATTTGGATCCCTTGCTTATCATAATGCTGTTGAGGTAGATGAATCTACATGGAGCGCTAATGATACAACTTATAATGGAGGGTTTTATTTTGCGCTTGGCTCTCCTGGTGGATATTTTATTGCAGATTCTGCTAAAACATATTATTATGTATGTCAGCCACATGCTGATTCTGGAATGAAAGGAGTAATTATTGTTAATCCTGTTGCTACATATGGATGTACAGATTCAACAGCTACAAATTATAATCTTTTGGCAACTATAGATGATGGAAGTTGTATATATCCACTACCACCAGCTCAGAATCTTTTCTTTTCAGAATATGCGGAGGGTAGTTCAAATAATAAATATTTTGAAATATATAATCCAACTTCTGATACTGTAGATTTAACTAATTATGCTTTTGCTAGGGTAAATAGTTCTTCAACAAATTATAATGGTGTATATGAGTTTTGGGTAGATTTTGATACTGGAGCTGTT
>JABGSE010000045.1 GCA_018647945.1 Flavobacteriales bacterium
AACTAACCTTACTGCTACACCAGGTCCACAAGCTCAAAAATGTGTGTTCTCATGGGATACAGTAGGAGCTTACAGTATGGTTCGTATTAAATTAAGAGTAGATAGTATTTCTAACCCAACAGGATCAGACTGGCAAATGGCTGGTGGATTTGGGGTTAACTATCCAGGACTTTCTGTTAATAAGTGGGGATTAGTTGCTGGTGAGACTTATAGAGGTCAAGCCAGAACATGGTGTAATCCAGCTGCTGGTCTTTACAGATCTCCAAACTGGACACCTTTAATCTGGTGGACTCAACCAACTGCTATTAGAGTAGAAGGTGGAACATCTATCAATAACTTAGTTGTTTATCCTAACCCATCAAGAGATATCTTTAATGTGACTTTCACATCTGAAGATGTTCAAAACCTTGAGGTTAGAATCATCAATGTTATCGGTGAAGTTGTTTACACTGAAAGCTTAGATAAGTTTGTTGGTGAATACACTAAACAAGTTGACTTAGCTACTTATACAAAAGGAGTTTACTTCTTAGAAATTACTACAGATAATGGAGTAATTAATAAGAAACTAATTCTTCAATAGGAAGATTAAGTTAATCTTAATATAAGAGAAGCCCGAACATTTGTTCGGGCTTCTTTTTTTTTCTTTTTTTTGAATCTATAAGAATTGTTTTTTCAATTATCGAATAATAAAATACATTTCCCTATTTTTGTAAGCAATAAAACATTTAATTATGAAAAAGATATTATTATTCCTCAGCTTGACTTTCATATTTATTACTCAAGGATTCTCACAATGCAACCCAGATTTTATTTTCACTTCATTAGGATTACCAGGAGTGTATCCGCCTGCAATACAAATTCCTAATTTACCATTACCTCTTGGAATAGCTGATGGAAATTTAGGTTCAAATTACAGTCAAACATTAACATTAGTAGTATTGGAGGACACAACAATGGATGTTGGTTTTTTACTCCCAACAGCAGCCGTTGCTGCTATGAGTGCAGCTGGAATTAGCACGACCATGACAGTTGATGTAAATCATGTAACTTTTGATGTACAGGGACTTCCTAATGGACTTTCTTCTCAGTGTGATATTGCAAGTTGTCAATATCCTTCATCAATAGATGGTTGTATTCAGTTAAGTGGAATTCCAACTGTAGCGGGTACTTTTTCTGTCCCTGTAGATATGACAATTAATATTCAGATCCCTGCAATTACGGTTCCTGTAATTGGTACAGTTATCTTTCCAGCTACTCCATTAGATATTCCTACATTTTCGGCACAAACTTATGATTTGTTTATTAGTGATGCTACTTCCTTAAAAAATATTGATTTTAGAAGTAAAATTTATCCAAACCCTTCAAATTCTGATTTTACAATTGAAGTAAATTCTCCAATGAATTTAATTATTTATAATAATTTGGGACAAAGAGTTTTTTCTGAAAAAATAATAAATAATATTAAAATAAATAAATCAGAAATAGGTTCAGGAATTTTTATTGTAGAAATTTCAGACAACAATTCTGTAGAAAAACATAAATTAATAATCAATTAACAATAACAATTATGAAAACAAAAATTTTAACAATATTACTTTCAGTATTTACTGTGTTTTCTTTTGCTCAAATCACGGTAACTGATAATGATATATTAAGTATTGGTGATGTTGTATATCAGCCAGAAGATGATAATACTGGACCTCAAATAACTCCTGGAAATTCAGGAGCAAATCAAACATGGGATTTCTCTTCATTAGTGGTAGCTGATATTGTAACAACCGAATGTATTTCACCAGTTGGGACTCCATACGAATCCTCTTATCCTAATGCAAACATTTGTTTGAAAGCAGAGGGAGATTATATGTATTTTAATAAATCTTCTACTAAAGTTGAACTTTTAGGTGAAGGAGACTCAACATTTCAACAGCCAATAGTTATGTTGCCACTCCCTCTTACTTATGGAATGATTTTTACTGATGGCCCAATTTCAGTATTAGATTCTCTTATTTCAGGTCCTATGGTTAGTTTATTACTTTCTACTCAAGGTCTGTCAGCAGCTATGATTTCTTTAGGAGCTGCACAAACAGCAGATACAATTAATATTCAAGCAGAAATGACAAGTGATTTTAATGTAGACGCTTATGGGAGTATGACTTTACCAATGGGAACTTTTGATTGTTTAAGATTGAAGATTGAAAGGACATCAAGTACGAGTATTCAAGTTTATTGTACAGATACAATTACTGGTGCAGGTTCTGGATGGTATCCACTACCTTTTTCTGATTTAAGTCAAGAAATTACTTACCAGTGGTGGTCGGATAATATGAATACAAAGTTTGCTTTAGTAGATATGCCAATCGACTCTTTGGGAAATGTTGATGGTGGAGTTATTTTTTTACATGATGTAGCTAGTAGCCTAAATCAGTTAGATTCAAAATCATTTAATATCTTTCCAATACCAACAACTTATAAAGTAACTATTACATCTGAAAATAATGAAGAAGTAAATGCTATATTAACAGATATAAATGGGAGAGAAGTTAAAAGATTTGAGTTTTCAAATTCTACAACTCTTAACCTTTCGGATTTAGATAAAGGAATTTATATTCTGAATTTAAACACACAAGAAGGAAGTATTTCAAAGAAACTAATTATAGAGTAAAACCTTATCCTTTACTAAAGAAAAAGTCTACTGAGAAGTGGACTTTTTTTATTTCTGCCTAAAGTAAATTATGATAGGTACTCCGGAAAAATTATAAATCTCTCTGATTTTATTTTCCAAAAATCTTTTGTAAGGTTCTTTAATATACTGAGGTAGATTTGCGAAAAATGCAAATGATGGAGTAGGAGTAGGAAGCATGGTGCAATACTTTATTCTTATGTACTTTCCTTTTGTTGATGGAGGTGGATTTTTTTCAATTATAGCAAGCATGGTTTCGTTAAGCTCGGAAGTAGTAATTTTCTGAGCTCTATTTTTATACACTTCAATT
>JABGSE010000008.1 GCA_018647945.1 Flavobacteriales bacterium
CTTCTAATTTAATAAATGGATGATCTTTAAAATACAATAAACCTCCAATAGACTCTGATCCATATCTTAATGCACTAGACCCCTTAATCAACTCAACCTTATCTAAACCTAAATCTGTAAAACCAATACCATGATCATTTGCCCATTGTTGATTGTTAATTTGCATTCCATTTAAGTATGTAACAACCCTCATCCCAGAAAGACCTCTAACTACAACCTTTTGGATGCCAGATCCAGAAGAAATAATATCAACACCACTTAACTCTGTAACGCTCTCAAGCATAGAATTAGAATTTAAAAAAACATCTTTAATAGATATATTCTGAATATTTGTCACTTTACTATTCCCTAGTATATTATAAGAAGCTATCACACTTATCTCATCTATATCAACATGCAAATCATCTAATATAATTACTAATTCAGTATCATCTTTATATTGACTTATTTTAGATTCATATCCATTTTTATAAAGATAAAGATTAGATCCATTTATTATCCCTATTTCAATAGAGAACTCTCCTAAATAATTAGTGAAGAATTGTATGTCATAATCTGCAATTAGTATTTCTACATCCGCAATAGGAATACTATCTTTATCTATCACTACACCTCTTATTTGTGCATTTAGAGAAAATGTAATCATCATAATAAATGATAAAAAAATACTTTTCTTCATAGAATAGTTTTCAATACTAATATAATTATAGATTTAATTAACGCAACTAAGCTGCAAATATAAAAAAATTCAATAACGCAAGCGTATTGCGTTAAATAATTTACTATGTTTGTAATTAAAATTATTAAAATGAGTATTTCAAAAAAATTATTAAACAATTATGGTTTAAGAAACACTGCTTTCAGAAAGAAGTTATTGCAGCTATTTCAGAATTCGGACTCATCATTAACAGTAGAATATATAAAGGATAAAATAGGTAGAAATAATGATAAAGTTACTATATATAGAGCTCTGAATACATTTGAAAAGAGCGGATTAATACACCAAGTTCCAGATCGGAATAATTTATCTCGTTATGCTTTATGTAATGTAGAATGTAATCCTTCTAATCATATCCATCATCATGCGCATTTTATTTGTGATTATTGTGATAACACTCTATGTATAGAAGAAATTGACTTCCCTAAAATAAAAAAAATAAAAGGGTTTAAATTCAAAAAGATAGAATTAATCATTCAGGGTAGTTGTCCAAAATGTTTATGAGGAGTATCCTTCTTATCAATCAAACTTACAAAGTTCTAAAAGCAATATAAAGAGAAAAAAGTCGGGGTAGCAGGATTCGAACCTTTTATTCAATATTTATAAAAAAATCAGGAAATTGGTGTCGTAAAGTTCAATAAATAAAAACAACCTAAATAAGTATTTTTTGTTTTATAAACCCAAAGCTTTTTTCACATCCCCATTTAATAAATGAGTTGTTGGATCTTCCAAACATTCTTTAATTCTGCACAAGAAACCAACTGATTCTTTTCCATCAATAACTCTGTGGTCGTAAGAAATAGCAACATACATAATAGGTCTAATCTTCACCTCACCATTAATTGCCATTGGTCGTTCTACAATATTGTGCATTCCTAAAATTGCCGATTGTGGAGGGTTAATAATAGGTGTAGAAAGCATAGAACCAAACACCCCACCATTAGTAATGGTAAAAGTACCACCTAACATTTCGTTAATCGTAATTTTTCCGTCCCTTGCTTTTATTGCCAAACGCTTTATTTCAGTCTCTACTTCCTGGAAATTCATTAATTCTGCATTCCTAACCACAGGAACCATCAATCCTTTTGGGGCGCTTACTGCAATACCAATATCTGCATAATTATGATGAATAATTTCCTTTCCATCAATCATTGCATTTACATCTTTATATTCCATAAGTGCAGTAGTAACCGCCTTTGTAAAGAAAGACATAAAACCTAAACCAACTCCATATTTCTCTTTAAACTGTTCTTTATATTTTTTTCTGATGTCGAAAATTGCAGTCATATCTACTTCATTAAAAGTAGTAAGCATTGCCGTTTCGTTTTTAACGGCAACTAATCTGCTAGCAATTTTTCTTCTGAGAGAGGACATATTTTTACGAGAAGTTCCTCTTGGACCTTCAGTAGAACTTCCTTGTATTGCTCCTAGCACATCACTTTTAGTAATTTTTCCTTTTTCTCCTGTACCCTTCAACTGTTTTGCAGAAATATCATGTTCGCTAATCATAGCAGATGCCAATGGAGTTACTTTTGCTCCTCCTAAATCTGCTTCAGA
Organism: Flavobacteriales bacterium; assembly: GCA_018647945.1. GTDB lineage: Bacteria > Bacteroidota > Bacteroidia > Flavobacteriales > BACL11. The sequence continues at coordinate 2,276 of JABGSE010000008.1, forward strand.
TTTTACAGCCGCTTTTGGAGTTTCTGAAACTTTCTCTTTAGTAGATTTTACTTTAGCTTCACCTTTTGCAGAAGTATCAATAATACAAACCACATCACCAACGGCAACAGTTTCTCCATTACCTACAACAATTTTAATGGTTCCGCTTTCCTCAGCAGGCAATTCTAAAGTTGCTTTATCCGAATCTATCTCTGCAATAGATTGGTCTTTTTCTACATAATCGCCATCTTCAACTAGCCATTCTGCAATTTCTACTTCTGATATAGATTCTCCCGGACTTGGGACTCTCATTTCTAATAACATATCTTATTTATTTAAAAACTTTATCAATTATTTCTCTTTGTTGTGATGCCGATCTTTTACTAGATCCACTAGCGGTTGCTGCAGAAGCAGTTCTGGAAATTACATTTATCCCTAAATCTCTTAATTGAGATAAGATAAATGTCCAAGCTCCCATATTTTCTGGCTCTTCTTGCACCCACAGTAATTCTTTTGCATCATACTTTTCAATCAATCCTATTATCCCCTGAATATCTAATGGGTATATCTGTTCCAACCTTACTAAAGCTACATTTTCTGTCCCTTCTTTTTCTCTCCTATCTAACAGTTCGTAGTATATTTTCCCACTACACAATACTAATTTTTCTACTGTTTTTGAGTTGATTGTATCGTCAATTATCTCTTCAAACTTCCCATCTGCCAAATCAGAAATTGAGGAAACACATTTAGGATGCCTCAACAAACTTTTAGGAGTAAATACAACTAATGGTTTTCTGTATTCTCTTTTCAGCTGTCTTCTTAATACATGATAAAAATTAGCGGGAGTAGTACAATTCACTATTTGCATATTGTACTTAGCACACATTTGTAAATATCTTTCTAATCTGGAAGAAGAATGTTCCGCACCTTGTCCTTCATATCCGTGAGGCAATAACATTACCAATCCACTCATCACCTTCCATTTGTCTTCCGCACAGGAAATAAACTGATCTAACATAATCTGAGCTCCATTAGAAAAATCTCCAAATTGCGCTTCCCAAATGGTTAATGTATTTGGTAAAGTTATGGAATAACCATAGTCAAAACCAAGTACCCCATATTCTGAAAGTAAGGAGTTATAAGCCTCAAATTTAGCAGTTTTACTTACACTATTTAACGGACAAACTTCCTCTTCCGATTGTTCTACTTTAAGGATTGCATGCCTATGAGAAAAAGTTCCTCTTTCCACATCTTGCCCACTTAACCTTACGTCATATCCTTCATCCAATAAAGAGGCATAAGCCAACAGTTCCCCCATTGCCCAATCCAATTTATCAGTTTCTTCCACCATCTTTTTTCTGTCCGAAAGTAACTTCCTAGTCTTTTTAAATAATTTATCTGCTTCAGGAATATCATATAAACACTTTGCTAATTCCTTTAATTTTTTCTGACCAACATTAGTAGATGAAGAACCTACAAAATCAGCATCAAAAGTTCTTTTTATCTCACTCCATTCCTCTTTCAAAAAACGAGTAATATTTGCCTTTTTTATTTCTTTGGATTCATCAAATCTGTCCTGTAATAAATCCTGAAAATCTTTTTCTGAATCTTTTACAATTTCGGACTCAAACACACCTTCACTTGTCAATTTTTGCTTGTAAATCTCTCTCGGATTTGGATGTTTGGAAATTAATTCATACAATTTTGGTTGAGTAAATCTTGGTTCATCTCCCTCATTGTGTCCGTATTTACGATAGCATAATAAATCGATAAACACATCTTTACCATATTTTTGTCGGTATTCTACCGCTAATTTTAATGCATGAACAACCGCCTCAACATCATCCCCATTCACATGAAACACTGGAGACAAAGTCACTTTTGCAACATCCGTACAATAAGTACTTGACCTTCCATCCAAATAATTTGTTGTAAACCCAACCTGATTATTAACCGCAATATGAATAGTCCCTCCTGTTTTATATCCATCTAGTTGTGCCATTTGAATCACCTCATAAACAACTCCTTGTCCTGCAAGCGCTGCATCACCATGTAATAAAATTGGTAATATTTTTTTAGAATCACCATTATACTGGCTGTCCAACTTGGCTCTTGTTATTCCTTCCACAACAGGATTAACCGCTTCCAAGTGGGAAGGATTTGGAGACAAGCTTAACTTTACATCATTTCCATTATTACATTTCTGAATAGAAGTAAATCCTAAATGATATTTTACATCTCCTGAAATAAAATCATCTTCATATACTTTCCCTTCAAATTCTGAGAAAATTTCTTTGTATGTTTTATTAAAAATATTGGCAAGTACATTCAATCTTCCTCTGTGTGACATTCCCATTACAAACTCTTCTACTCCTAGGTCCGAACTGTGTTCTACTAATGCGTCCAATGCTGGAATTAAAGACTCCGCACCTTCTAGTGAAAATCGTTTTTGCCCCACGAATTTCTTGTGTAAGAAGTTTTCGAAAGCAACTGCCTGATTTAACTTATGTAGAATATGTTTCTTTTGCTGAACATCAAAATTTGGTGTATTGGCATTTTTATGTAATCTATTTTTAATCCAATCTATTTCTTTTGAATCACGGATATACATGTACTCCACTCCAATAGATTGACAATACACTTTTTCTAAATGGGTGATAATTTCCGAAAGTTTTGAAGGTCCGATTCCTACTTGTTCTCCTGACTGAAATTCTACTTCCAAATCAGATTCTTCTAATCCAAAATTCCTGTAATCAAGTGTAGGTGTGTACTTTCTTCTTTCCCTTACAGGATTTGTTTTGGTAAATAGATGACCAATTTTTCTGTAAGCGTCAATAAGGTTAATTACCTTAAATTCTTTCTGAAAAACCTGAGGGACATCTTCTTCCGAATATACTTCTTTTGCAAAGTCAAACCCTTGAAAGAAATTTCTCCAATCTTCATTTACTGAATCAGGATTCTGAAGAAACTGATCGTACATCTGTTCTACCATCCCTGTGTGCATGGCTCCTAAAAAGGAAAACTTATCCATTATTTATTGCTAAATTTAGTATGCAAAATTATCTATTTTTATAGACTTATAGGTATAAAATACTGATTTTATGAAATAATATTAGAATGAAAAATTAAAAAGAAATTTATAAATCATCTCAACTAAATCTTAATCTAAATTAAGACGAATATTTCTTCTTTAAAATTACTTTGTAAATTTCCCTTTTTACAATCATTTCAGACAGCATTTCGGCAAAATTTAATTCAGTTTTTTTCATCTCTTTCTGCACTTTTTCTTCTGGTAAGTCTATTCTGTACATCAAATTTAATATTTTTTTTGGATTCCTTTCATTCAATACATTTACCAAATGTAATGTAAACTCGAAAAGTTGGCTATAGAAATTTACTGGTTTTTCAATGTCAAAATTTACAGCAATCATCAAAAAATCTTTTTCCAACTGATCTACAGTTTCAGTCAACAAATCTCCCGATTGAATATAAGTATCAATCTTGTGTAAATCCATTAGTTTTCTCTATCAAAAAGTAGTTTTAAAAAAGCATATAATGGTTCTTTCTTTTCAGAAGTTACCATATCCAAATGAGAAATTGCCTTTTCATGATATTCCATCATCAATTGTTTGGTAAGAGTTGGTATATTTAATTCAGAAAATATTTCTTTTACCGATTTAACCTTCTCATTTTCATTAAAATATTTATCCGAAAAATAGTCTTCTAACTTTTCTTTTTGAGCGATGTCAGACATTTCCATTGCTTTCAAATACAAATAAGTTTTCTTGTTTGCCAATATGTCTCCACCAACTTTTTTTCCAAAAGTTTCAGGATTTCCAAAAGCGTCCAAAAAATCATCCTGTAACTGAAAAGCTATTCCTAAATTTCTGCCAAATTCATATAAATTATCAGCATCTTCAGATGAAGACCTCCCAATAACAGCCCCCATTTTTAATGAAGCCGCAAGCAAAACTGATGTTTTATATTCAATCATTTTTAAATACTCCGAAATACTCACATCTAACTGATTTTCAAAATCCATATCCCATTGTTGCCCTTCACAAACCTCAGTTGCAGCTTTGCTAAACACCTCTAAAACTTCTTTTAAAATATCCGAATCAACTGTAGAAACAAGTTGATAAGCCTGAATCATCATGGTGTCTCCTGACAAAACAGCAACATTATTATCCCACTTTTCATGAACTGTTTTCCGTCCTCTTCTCAGCGGAGCATTGTCCATTATATCATCATGTAAAAGTGTAAAATTATGAAAAACTTCAACAGCAATTGCAGGAGAAATTGCTTTTGAAACATCCTTACTATACAACTGATGCGCCATTAAAAGCAAAATAGGACGCATCCTTTTCCCTCCTAAACTCAAAACATATTCTATTGGATGATAGAGCTTTTCAGGAGTAGTAGGATAATTTATTTTTTGTAATTCTTCCTCTATTAATAATCTGAATTGTTGAAGTGAATTCATTATTTCTTCACCAAATTAACTAAATATTCTCCATATCCACTTTTTATGAGTGGATCAGCTACTTCCAAAAGTTGATCATCATTTATATATCCCATTCTATATGCCGCTTCCTCAATACATCCAATTTTTCTACCTTGTCTATCTTCAATAACTTGCACATACAGATTGGCCTTCATTAAAGATTGAAAAGTTCCTGTATCAAGCCAAGTAGTTCCTCTCCCCAATACACGCACATCCAATTTACCCCTTTTCAAATACTCTTTATTCACATCGGTAATTTCGTACTCTCCCCTAGCAGAAGGCTTTATATTTTTTGCAATTTCTACAACAGAATTATCGTAAAAATACAATCCTGGAACAGCATAATTTGATTTTGGATTTTTAGGTTTTTCTTCAAGAGATAAAGCTTTAAAATTTTCATCAAAATCAACAACTCCATACCTTTCCGGATCGTTAACATGGTAACCAAATACAATACCTCCTTCTACATCTTGACAAGAAGTTAAAGTATTTATTTTCATTTGGAAAATATTATCTCCTAAAACCAAACACACTTTGTCATCTCCAATAAATTCCTCCCCTAAAACAAAAGCTTGTGCAAGTCCGTTTGGAACTTCCTGCACTTTATATTCAAATCTGCAACCCAAACTACTGCCATCACCTAATAACTTTTCAAAAAGTGGTAAATCGTGAGGAGTGGATATAATTAAAATTTCATTTATCCCAGAATACAGTAAAGTAGAAAGTGGGTAGTAAATCATTGGTTTGTCATAGATTGGCATCATTTGCTTACTCATTACCAATGTAAGTGGGTGCAATCTGGTTCCAGAGCCTCCAGCTAAAATTATTCCTTTCATAATATTATTTTACTTTTCGTTTTACTTTAATTCTTGTCAATTCCACATCTTCTTCCTCATCATAAACTTCCATTAATGGATCCCTGAAAGCCATTGTTGTAATTGACTTTTCCAAAGATAGTAAAAGTGCTGGTAACAACAATAAATTAGACATCATAGCAAAAAACAAAGTTATGGAAACAAGGAGTCCAAGAGCAACTGTACCTCCAAAATCAGAAGCTACAAACACAAAAAAACCAAAAAATAACACTACAGATGTATAAATCATACTTACTCCTGTTTCTTTTAATGCCGCATAAACTGATTCCTTAATTTTCCAATTATTTAATAAAAGTTCTTGTCTATACTTTGCTAAAAAGTGAATTGTATCGTCTACCGAAATCCCTAATGCAATACTAAACACCAATATTGTAGATGGTTTTAAAGGAATTCCAAAGTATCCCATTATGGCAGAGGTAAGTAAAAGTGGGATTAAATTGGGTACTAAAGACACCAATACCATTCTGAAAGAACGGAACATCCAAGCCATAAAAATAGAAATTAAAATAATTACTAAAATCAAGCTATACATTAAATTGACTACCAGAAACTTAGTTCCTTCTAAAAACACCATACTCGATCCTGTAATAGTAACATTGTATTGAGGAGAAGGAAAAATTTCATCAACCTTTGGTTGCAAATCACTTACAATTTCATCCATTCTTGGAGTAGAAATATCTTCCATTCTTAAAGTAACTCTGGCTTTGGAATTTATGTCGTCTTTTAATTTAAACCCCAAATTATCATTAATCTCTGATTTCCGGATAATTGAAGAAATTCTGGGTAAATCCATTTGTTGTGGAAGTACATAATATTTTTCTCCTTCATTTTTGTAAGCCTGATTCGCATATTTCACTAGATTAATATAAGAAATTGACTCTGAAAACTCTGGATATAATGCTAATTCAGATTGCAATCGCTGAATTTTATTCATAAAATAAAGCTTATTAATTGCATTTGTATCTCTAGTGTCAACTATAATTTCAAAAGGCATTACTCCTCCAAAATTACTTTCAAAAAATTGTAAATCTTTATACAAATCACTATCTCTATTCAAGTCATCAGTTACATTCCCAGTAGTTTTCACATTTAGGAGTCCAATAATTCCCAAAACAGTCAGAATAATAGTAATCGTATAAATTACTTGTCTTTTACTTTTCACCCAACTACTCATCAACACAACAACTGCTCTCACCCATTTTTTATCCAAGTGTTTTGTATGTCTCGTTTTTGGAGCGTCCATAAAAGAAAACCAAATTGGAATTACTACAAGCGAAATAAGAAAAATGAAACAAATATTAATAGATGCTACAATTCCAAATTCTTGTAAAGTTTCGCTTTTGGTTAATATAAAAGCCGCAAAACCTGAAGCAGTTGTTAAATTAGTAAGTAATGTAATGTTCCCTATTTTGCTTATCATTAAATGTAACGACCTGTTTTTATCTTTTGAAATTTTAAATTCTGTATGGTACTTATTTATAAGAAATATACAATTTGGAATACCAATTACAACAATAATAGGAGGAACTAAAGCCATTAAAATTGAAATTTCATATCCTAGAAACCCAATTGTTCCAAAAGAAAATATCACTCCAATAATTACAACTAGAATAGATGCTAATGTAGCTCTAATCGATTTGAAAAATAAAAATAAAATAAATGATGTAATCAGTAATGTAAGAAGAATAAACAATGAAATTTCATCTTTTACTTTTACTGACTCTATAGTTCGTAGATATGGAAGTCCCGAAAAACGAATTTTAACATTTGTTTTATTTGAATATATGGATGATAATGAAACTATTTTATCTATTAAATCTGTTCTTTGTGGACCTTCCAAAACTTCCTTTTTAATAGGAATTAACATAATAGATGCATTTGATTCGTCATTAAAAAGCATCCCATCATATATCTTTTGCTCTTTGAAAACTTTCACAGCATTTTCTAATTCTAATTCCGTATAATCTGAATTATACCACTTTTCTACAAGAAACTTTTTCTTTAAGGAATCAGTCGAGAGTATTGAAAGGTTTGTAATACTTATCACATTATTAACACCTTTCAGAATTGAAATACTGTCAGTTAATTCACTCCATTCCTTTAAATGGTTGGGAGTATAAAAATCATCATCCTGAACAGCAATAACCATTGTGTTTTGACTTTCTCCAAACTCAGATATGAAGTCCTGATTATCAAGATACACTTTATGATCAGAGGGTAAAATTTTAGCCATCTGATAAGTAATATCTGCATATCTTGCATTGTTTGCCATAAACGCAATAGAGGCAATTAGCAGCAATATTATTGGAATGCGTTTATTTAAAATGAAATGAGAGGTGTTATTCCACATACTTATTTATCAATTATACTAAAAAAGGGACCCTTAGGATCCCTAATATTTTATAAAAAAATCTGACTAAATAGTCATTACATCTTTTTGTTTATCTTCAAAGTGTTTATCAGTTAAAGCAATGTATTCATCTGTCAAAGTCTGAACGCTAGATTCTGCATCTCTGGCCATATCTTCTGACAATCCGTCTTTGGAAAGTTTTTTTACTTCATCATTTGCTTTTTGTCTGGTATTTCTCACGCTTACCTTACAATTTTCTGTTTCCAATTTTACTTGTTTTACCAAATCCTTTCTTCTTTCTTCCGTAAGTGCAGGAATATTAATCATGATTATCTCACCATTATTCATTGGGTTCAACCCTAAGTTTGCTTCAGTAATTGCTTTTTCAATATCTCCCATTACGCTTTTATCAAATGGCTGAATAGATATGGTTTGAGAATCAGGAGTATTGATATTTGCCATTTGAGAAAGAGGAGTAATTGCTCCATAATAATCTACCTTAACAGTGCTTAACATTTGGGGACTTGCTTTTCCCGCTCTAATTTTAGATAAAACTCCCTCTAATCTGCTAATTGATTCTTGCATCTGCTCCTGAGCAAAATCTAATATAAATTCTATTTCTTCAGTCATAAGTAATTTTTATACAATATTATTAAAATTTTACCAATGTACCTACATTCTCTCCATCACAAATTTTCTGTAAGTTCCCAGAAATGTTCATATTAAACACTTTTATTGGTAATTTATTTTCCTTGCAAAGCGTAAATGCTGTTAAATCCATTACATTTAATTCTTTCTGGAACACCTCATCAAAAGAGATTGTTTCATACATTGTTGCTGTAGAATCTTTTTCCGGATCAGCGGTAAATATTCCATCAACTCTTGTTCCTTTCAATATTACATCTGCTTCAATTTCTATTGCTCGCAGGGTAGCAGCAGTATCAGTTGTAAAATACGGATTTCCTGTTCCACCACCAAAAATTACCACTCTTCCTTTATTCAAATGTCTGGTAGCTTTTCTTCTGATGTATGGCTCTGCAACTTGCTCCATCCTTATTGCGGTAAGTAATCTTGTGTCAACTTTAATTTTTTCCAAAGCCGACTGAAGTGCCATTCCGTTAATAATTGTAGCTAGCATTCCCATATAATCTCCTTGAACCCTGTCAAAACCTGCTCCTTCTGATTGCATTCCTCTGTAAATATTTCCTCCTCCAATAACTACTGCAACTTGAATTCCTTTATCTACAATTTGTTTAATTTCCTTAGCATAATCAGATAATCTGTTGGAATCAATTCCATAATTCTGTTCTCCCATTAAAGCCTCTCCGCTTAGTTTTAAAAGTATTCTATTGTATTTCATAGGTGGTTAAAAAAGTTTGTCAAAGGTAAGTAAATCAGATAACTCTGAAAAAAAAGTTAGAATTATTTATAAATAAAAAAAACCACCCTAAAAGGATGGTTTTTATTGTTTTATTAAAAAGGATATTATCCTAACGAAACTCTTTTAAAACTACTTACAGCAACATCTCCAAACGACTTAATGTAAGAATCTACATTCATACTTTCATCTTTAATAAAGTCTTGGTCCAACAAACATTGTTCTTGATCCAACGTAGTATTGTCTGAAATAAATCTTGTGATTTTACCTGGAACAATCTTATCCCAAATTTGTTCTGGTTTACCTTCAGAAGCTAATTGAGATTCAATTTCAGATTTTGCATCTGCCATAACTTCATCCGAAAGTTGCGACATAGAAATATATTTAGGAACATTTTTTAAAGTCTTCCCTAATCTTGATAATTCAATATTTTCTTTTTCGATTACCGCAATTCTTGCTTCAGTTTCAGAAGAAACAAAAGAAGAGTCGAAATCTTTATAAGACAAAGTTGTAGCTCCCATTGATGCAACTTGCATTGCTAAATCTTTTGAAAGTTCTTCTGCTTTATCAACATCATTGGATAAACCTACCAAAACTGCAATTTTCACACCATGAGTATAAGATCCAACATAGTCAGCTTCTACTCGTTCGAATGCAGAGATGTCTAATTTTTCACCAATAACTCCTGTTTGCTCAATTAATTTATCAGCAACAGTCATTCCATCAAAATCAGCAGATAAGAAAGATTCTTTATCTGAATGATTTAATGCGATATCAGCAAACTGACCTGCCAAATCTTTGAAAGAGTCATTTTTTGCAACAAAATCTGTTTCACATGCTAATACAATAGCAATACCATTTTTATAGTCTGCACTAATTCTTGTAATAGAAATTCCTTCACTTACTTCTCTATCAGCTCTTTTGGCAGCAACTTTTTGTCCTTTTTTTCTTAATACGCTAATAGCTGCATCAAAATCTCCATTTGCTTCTACTAATGCATTTTTACAATCCATCATTCCTGCGCCAGTTTGTCTTCTTAATTTGGCTACATCAACCGCTTTAATATCTGCCATCTTTTTTATTTAGTTTTTTCTGTTGACTCTGTTGACTCTTCCTTTTTCGCTTCAGCTGCTTTTTTATCAGCTTTTTCTTGTGCCTTTACAGCATTTGCTTGTTCTCTATCAGCAAGTCCTTCTTTTACAGCTTCTGTTACAATTCCCATAATTTTAGAAATTGATTTTGAAGAATCATCATTTGAAGGAATAGGATAAGAAATCTGATTAGGATCAGAGTTAGTGTCAACCATGGCAAAAGTTGGAATTCCTAATTTTGCAGCTTCCGCTACAGCAATATGTTCTTTATTGATATCTACAATAAAAATTGCAGATGGCATTCTATTCATTGAAGCAATACTTCCTAAATTTCTATCTAATTTTTCTCTTGTTCTGGAAATTTGTAATCTTTCTCTTTTTGAAAGAGTATCTAAAGTTCCGTCAGTAGCCATTTTATCAATTGTATCCATCTTTTTAATGGATTTTCTGATAGTAGAAAAGTTAGTTAACAATCCACCAGGCCATCTTTCAGTAATATAAGGCATGTTTACAGATTGTGCGAATTCTGATACAATCGTTTTTGCTTGTTTTTTAGTAGCGACAAACAAAATACTTCTTCCTGATTTTGCTATTTGTTTCATTGCAGCAGCGGCTTCATCCAACATGCTAACTGTTTTGTTTAAATCAATAATGTGAATCCCATTTCTCTCCATAAATACATAAGGAGTCATTCCTGGATTCCATTTCTTTTTTAGGTGACCAAAATGTACACCTGAATCTAATAATTCTTTGAAATTTGTTCTTGACATGTTTACTTTCTTTTTAAGTTTAAGCAACCAATAGGTAGAAGTTATTTTTTACTTGTCCTATTAGTTTAGATGCTAAACATTGATTAATAATAAAAATTTTATCTTTTAACCCACTGGAATTTCTTCCTTGCTTTCTTTTGTCCGGGTTTCTTTCTTTCTACTACTCTAGAGTCTCTGGTAAGTAATCCTTCCGTTTTTAATGCTGGTCTGTGATCTGCATCAATTTCGCAAAGTGATTTTGCTATTGCTAATTTAATAGCATCAGCTTGTCCGTTAATTCCACCACCATTTACATTTACTTTAATGTCGTATTTTCCTTCATATCCTACAACTGCACATGGTTGGTTTAATTTGAATTGTAATGTTTCTAAAGGAAAGTATTCTTTGTAATCCTTTCCGTTAACAACAATATTACCTTTTCCTGCTACAACATAAATTCTAGCAACAGATGCTTTTCTTCTTCCTATACTATGAATTGTTTCCATATTATTTAAGATCGTTTAAGTTTAATGATTTTGGTTTTTGAGCTTCATGGTTATGCTCTGTTCCTGTATAAACATACAAGTTTCTGAGAATAGCGGCTCCTAATTTATTTTTTGGTAGCATTCCTCTTACAGCATGTTTCACTAATGATGTACCATCTTTTTCTAACATTTGTGTAGGAGTAATTCTTTTTTGACCACCTGGATAACCAGTATGACTAAAAATTTCTCTTTTCTCCATTTTCTGACCTGTCATAATTGCTTTATCAGCATTTATAATGATTACATAATCACCACAATCAGCGTGAGGAGTGAAATTAGTTTTATATTTTCCTCTTAAAATCTTAGCGATTTTAGAAGACATTCTACCTAAAATTTGGTTTTCAGCATCTACAATAAACCACTCTTTGTTGGCCGTTTCTTTGTTAGCTGATAATGTTTTGTAACTTAATGTATCCACAATATTTAATTTTTTATCTTGTTAAAAAGGTCTGCAAAAATACATTTATTTATTTTCCTGCCGCCTTTTATCAATCATTTATCTTAATAAATTAATTTCAACTCTTTTCCTACCTTAATAAAGGCATTTATTGCAGTGTCCAAATTGTCTTTTGAATGAGCCGCAGAAATCTGAACTCTAATTCTGGCTTTTTCTTTTGGCACAACTGGGAAAAAGAATCCAATAACATATATTCCCTCTTCCAATAGTTTATTCGACATTTCCTGAGCTAGTTTTGCATCATACAACATAACCGGAACAATAGGATGAACTCCCTCCTGAATATCGAAACCTGCAGCATTCATTTTTTCTCTGAAATACTTTGTATTTTTTTCTAATACATCTCTCAAATCGGTAGTATCCGAAAGTAAATCAATCACCTTAGAAGCCGCCCCAACAATAGAAGGAGCTAAGGAATTTGAAAATAAATACGGACGAGATCTTTGTCTAAGCATATCAATAATTTCTTTACGACCAGAAGTAAAACCTCCCATAGCACCACCCAAAGCTTTTCCTAAAGTAGAAGTAATAATATCTACTCTTCCCATAACTCCACAATGTTCGTGAGTTCCTCTACCCGTTTTACCTACAAAACCAGTAGAATGAGAATCGTCTACCATAACTAAAGCATCATATTTTTCTGCCAAATCACAAATTTTATCTAATTGAGCCAAATAACCATCCATTGAGAAAACTCCATCTGTTACTATCAGTCTATTTCTTTGATCTTGTGAAAGTTTTAATTGTTCTTCCAAACTTTCCATATCGTTATTTTTGTATCGGTATCTTTTTGCTTTACATAACCTAACACCATCAATAATAGAAGCATGGTTTAGCTCATCTGAAATAATAGCATCTTCTGCAGAAAAAAGCGGTTCGAAAACTCCTCCATTTGCATCAAAAGCAGCTGCATACAATATAGTGTCTTCTGTACCCAAAAAGTTAGATAATTTTTCTTCTAATTTCTTATGAATATCCTGAGTTCCGCAAATAAAACGAACGGAAGACATACCATAACCATGAGAATCTAAAGTGTCCTTTGAAGCCTGAATTACTTCTGGGTGAGAAGATAATCCTAAATAGTTATTGGCACAAAAATTCAGAACCTCCTCCCCCGTACTAACACGGATAAGAGCTCCTTGCGGATTGGTAATTATTCTTTCCTTTTTGTATAAACCTTCCTCTTTAATATTGGCAAGTTCTGTTTGTAATTGTTGTTGTAGTTTTCCGTACATAATTTTTTATTTGGGATTGCAAAAGTACACAAATAAAAAAGGAGGCAAAAGCCTCCTTAATCTAATATCTAGTGTCTATCTTTAAACCAATCCTTGATCCAACATAGCATCTGCTACTTTTACAAATCCTGCAATATTAGCTCCTTTTACATAATCCACATAATCACCTTCAGTACCATATTCGATACAAGAAGTATGAATCGCTTTCATAATATTTTTAAGTTTTTCATCTACCTCTTCTCTAGTCCAATTCATTCTCAGTGAGTTTTGACTCATCTCTAAACCAGACGTTGCAACCCCTCCAGCATTAGATGCTTTACCAGGGGAGAAAAGAATTTTTGCATTTTGGAATACCTCAATAGCTTCTGGAGTAGTTGGCATATTGGCCCCTTCCGAAACCAACATACAACCGTTAGCTACCAAAGTTTTTGCTTCCGATTCATTCAACTCATTTTGTGTCGCACAAGGCAAAGCGATATCACAAGTTACCGACCATGGTCTTGCTCCTGCATGGAACTCACATTCAAATTTATCAGCATATTCTTTAATTCTTCCTCTTTTTACATTTTTTAACTCCATTACAAATGCTAATTTCTCGGCATCAATTCCCTTTGCATCATAAATAAACCCTGAAGAATCAGAAAGTGTTACCACTTTAGCTCCTAGTTTTGTAGCTTTCTGGCAAGCGTATTGAGCAACATTTCCAGATCCAGAAATAGCAACCGTTTTACCATTAAAAGAATCTCCTTTTACTTCCAACATATTTTGTGCAAAATATACATTTCCGTATCCTGTAGCTTCTGGGCGAATTAAAGAACCACCCCACGACATTCCTTTGCCTGTAAGTACACCTGTAAATTCGTTTCTTATTCTTTTGTATTGTCCGAACATAAATCCGATTTCTCTACCACCAACACCAATATCCCCAGCAGGAACATCCGTATTTGGACCAATATGACGACATAATTCTGTCATAAATGATTGACAAAATTTCATTACTTCATTGTCCGATTTTCCTTTAGGATTAAAATCAGAACCCCCTTTACCACCACCCATAGGCAATGTTGTTAAAGAGTTTTTAAATACTTGCTCAAATCCTAAAAACTTAAGAATAGATAAGTTTACAGAAGGGTGAAATCTTAATCCCCCTTTATAAGGCCCTATTGCAGAATTAAACTCAATTCTGTATCCTCTGTTTACTTGTGTATTTCCGTTATCGTCCAACCATGGTACTCTAAACATCAATACTCTTTCTGGCTCTACCATTCTTTCCAATAACATTTTGTTATTGTACTTTGAATTCTCTTCCATAAAAGGAATAACAACTTCTGCTACTTCTTCTACAGCTTGTAAAAATTCTTTTTCGTTTGGGTTTTTTTCAGTTACCCCATTCATAAAATCTTGAACTTTTTTTTCCATTATCCTTGAATTAAATTTTTTTTTGGGTTAAAATATTTTGGCAAATGTATAGTATTTTTTTAATAACAAAATACTTTACATCTTCCTTTTAAACATTTTTCCGGGGAGTGGTAAAATTAAATTTTTAAATTCCATTTGCAAAAGATACTTTGCTAAGTTAGAACTATCCCATTTCAACTTTTGTTTTAACTCATCAATGTGAATTGATTTATCTTCTAAAACTTTTATTATTCTCTGTTCATCATCCGATAAATTAGTAAAAAGTGTTTGTTGAACCACTTGTTTTTGTAAATCCCAATTTAAGTTTTTTACAATATCGTTTACATTGTCCAATAAAATTGCCCTGTGATTTTTTATCAGAAAATTACAACCTTCAGATTGCTTATCTGTTGGTTTCCCGGGCACAGCAAACACATCTCTGTTATAGGAATCCGATATTCCAGCAGTAATTAAGGACCCTCCTTTTTTACTACTTTCCACTACAATAGTAGCTTCCGAAAGCCCCGATACAATTCTATTTCTACTCGGGAAATTCTGCTTGTCTGGTTTTACTCCACTCATGTAATCGGTTATTAATGCTCCACTTTTTATTATTTCCTTAGCTACATTTAAATGTTGAGAAGGATAAATTCTATCCAATCCGTGAGCTAAAACAGCAACGGTATTTAAGTTGTTATTAAGCGCCGCTTTATGAGCCATAATATCAATACCGAAAGCCAATCCACTTACAATTACCACATTGTATTTCACAAGTTCACTCACTATATTTTCGGTAAATTCTTTTCCAAATGGAGTGCATTTTCTGGTTCCAACAATAGAAATAAACTTCTGCTTGTTCCAATTCATCTTTCCTTTAAAATAAATATTTATGGGAGAATCCATGCAAAGTTTTAGATTGTCAGGGTAATTTTTATCGGTATAAAACAAATGATTTAATTCCTGTTTTTTCAGAAATTCAATTTCTTGTTCTGCTCTTTTCAACACCTCTGCAGAGCAAATAGAACTGACTGTTTTATTACTCACTCCAGGGATAGCCATTAATGCCTTTTTACTTTCCTTAAAAACCAATTCGGCAGATCCACAATGCGACACTAATTTTTTTGCAGTTATGTCTCCAACTCCTTTTATCAAAGAAAGTGATATCTTATATATCAAATTTCTTTCGTCTTTCATTCAAATGTTTATCTTTGTTTTCATTCAAATGTAAAAATATGAGAAAAATTTTATCTATTGTTCTTCTTTTCGCTTCTTTTTCTATTTCTCTTTCTCAATCTGTTTCTGGAATTGTGAAAGATGAAAAAACAAAAGAACCTTTAATAGGGGTAAATGTAATTTTGAGTAATACAAATGGAACCACTACAAATATAAATGGGGAGTTTAATGTTGAGGTGAAAAATGGAGAAAACACAATAACATTTAAATATATTGGATACGAAACAATCGTAAAAGACATTGCTGGTAAAAGCAAATTCGACATTAAAATGAAATCTGTTAGCCAGCAAATTGGTACAGTTGTAATTTCTGCCGGAAAGTTCGAACAAAAAATTGAAGAAATTACCGTTTCAATGGAAGTAATAAACCCTTCATTAATTGAAAATAAAAACACTACAAATATACAAACTGCTATGGAACAAGTACCTGGAGTAAATATTACTGACGGACAAGCAAACATAAGAGGAGGTAGTGGTTGGAGTTATGGAGCTGGTAGTAGAGTTTTAGTAATGGTAGATGATATGCCTTTAATTTCTGGAGATGCTGGACAGGTACAATGGAAGCTTATTGCTACTGAAAACATAAATCAGGTAGAGGTAATAAAAGGAGCTTCTTCGGCACTTTACGGTTCCTCTGCTCTAAATGGAGTAATTAATATCCGAACTGCTTTCCCGAAATTATCTGAAATTGAGAAACATCCATCTATAGGTTACACAAAAATCACAACTCATTTTGGTGTTACTGATCATGCAAAAAGAGATGTATTAAATTGGTGGGGAGATAATAGACAACAATTCTATGGAACTGAATTTTCCCATTCTAGAAAAATTGATAACTTAGATTTAACAATTGGAGGAAATTATTTTAAAGATGAAGGGTACCGAAAAGGAGAGACAACAGATAGATTAAGATGGAATCTTAATTCCAGATATAAATCTAAACAATATACTGGATTATCATATGGTGTTAATGCAAATTTCTTATATCAAACTACTGGTTCTGCAATAATATGGAATGGTTTAGATCAGGCATATATTCCTTTAAACAACGAAATAACTAATACTAATGGGGATACCTACAATATAGATCCTTTTATACAATATGTCACAGAAAACAACACTCATAATTTCAAGACTAGATACTTAAAAGTAATTAATGATAATAGTACTAATGGACAAGATGATGCACAAGATAATGAGTCCGAGACTTTCTATTCTGATTATCAATGGCAACACAATTTTAAAACAATAACGATGAGATTAACTACTGGTACTACTAATGAAATAGTACTTGCTAGATCTGATCTTTTTCAAGGAAATAATTACCGACAAAACCATTCATTATATACACAACTAGATAAAAAATGGAATAAAGTTAATTTGTCTTTAGGTACAAGATATGAATATTTCAAAGTAAGATCTGAACAAAAATATCTGATAGATGGAGACTCAATTAACGAGTATACAAGAGCAAAACCAGTCTTTCGTGCTGGATTGAATTATCAAATTGCAAAAGCGACCTATCTAAGAACTTCATGGGGACAAGGATTTAGGTTCCCATCAATGGCTGAAATGTTTATATCTACAAACTATTCGGGTCTAGAAATTTATCCAAATCCAGAGTTAAAACCAGAAAGTGGATGGAGTGCTGAGATTGCTGTAAAACAAGGTATGAAGATTAGAAATTGGATGGGGTATTTTGATGCGGCTGCTTTTATAATGGAATATGATGATATGATGGAATTTAGCTTTGGACAATGGGAATCATTTGAAAGTAGTGAAAACCCTGGATATGGGTTTAAATCAGTCAATGTAGGAGAAACAAAAATAAGTGGGTTAGAATTTAGTTTAAGTGGTCAAGGGAAGTTAAATGAAGATTTAATCGTAAATATTTTAGGTGGATACACGTATATGAATCCTATCTCTTTAGATACATCTGAAGTTTATGCTCAAACAGCTGATCCTTTTGACCCTGACTCTATAATCGATATCACATATGCGAACAGTAGTTCCGATCCTTCAGTATTAAAATACAGGTACCATCACATAGCAAAACTAGACATCGAATTGATTTATAAAAAATTCTCTCTTGGTTCTAGCTACAGATATAATGATTTTATGAAAAACATTGATGCTATTTTTGCCTCTCAAGTATTTGAAGCAACTATAGTTTCAGGAATCAATGAAGCTAGAGAAAAGTTCAAGAATGGAGATTTTATTGTTGATATAAGAACCTCTTATCAGTTCAATGATATCACTAAAATCTCTTTAGTAATAAACAATTTACTTAATAGAGAATATATGAGTCGTCCAGCAAATATGATGCCTCCACGAACAATTGCCATTCAATGTAATATGAAAATTTAATGAGAGTACTTGCTATTATACCATCACGATACAATTCTAGTAGATTTCCTGGCAAACCACTTGCCGATATTATGGGAAAAAGCATGATACAAAGAGTAGTAGAACAATGTGAAAAATGCCCAGACTTACACAGAATAATTGTTGCAACAGATGATGAAAGAATTTCTTTTCATGTAAAATCGTTTAGTGGAGAAGTAATAATGACATCAAAAGATCATAAAAGCGGAACAGAAAGATGTAATGAAGTATTTGATAATATTGAAGAAAGATTTGATGTTGTGGTAAACATTCAAGGAGATGAACCTTTTATTGACCCTGAAGAAATATCGGAAGTAATTTCCCTTTTTAAAGATGAAGAAGTTCAAATTGGGACACTAGCAAAACCAATTACTGATTATGAAATTTATAAAAATCCTGACAATCCAAAAGTATTTTTTAATGAAGAAAATATTGTCACTTCCTTTGAAAGAAATGGAAAACTAAATGAAGAAAAATTTAGTGAAAATACATTTTTTCAGCACATAGGAATTTACGCTTTTAAAGCAGATATTTTATCCGAAATTTTTGAATTAACAGAAAGTGAAAATGAAATAAATGAAAATTTAGAACAGCTTAGATGGATGGATAATAAGTACAAAATTAAATTAGGAATTACCGAAAAAGAAAGTATTTCGGTGGACCGAGAAGAAGATATTGAAAAGATTAAGAGTTTTCATTTAAAAAATTCATAATTTAGCCATAATGAAAAATAAAATTGAATTTTATTTATCCGAGTTACTTTACTTACACGATTGTGTAATTATTCCAAATTTTGGTGGATTTGTAGGAAACCATAAATCAGCTTTTATCAATGAATCTTCAGCGACTATTTTCCCTCCTTCAAAAAGGATTTTATTTAATAAAAACTTGAGCACAAATGATGGTTTACTTATTTCTCATATTGCCATTTCTGAAGGGATTTCGCAAACAGAAACAAAAATAAAAGTAGAAGAATTTGTAAGTAAAATAAACACTAAGCTTTCATCAGTTAAAACTTGCCGTTTAGATAAAATTGGATTATTTTCTGTTGGGAAAGAGGATAATATTGTTTTCCTACAAGATAGTTTTACAAATTACAATGTAAATTCTTTTGGATTAAATTCTCAGAAAACAAGAAAAGTAAACAAAATAGAACAAACGGTAGAAAAAATAATTACTCCAATCAGTAAAAAAGTAGGAAGAAAAACAGCTTTCAGAGCCGCAGCCATACTTTTGCCAATTATTAGTTTGTCGTTTTTAAGCATCACACAAGAAGATAAAATAAACAATGTGTATTCTCAAATGGCAAACTTAAATCCCTTTTCTGTTTTTGAAAGAAATGAAAAAATAATTGAAACTGAAAAAGAAATTGATACTAAAGTAATTGACATTACTGCTAAAGAAAACACAATTGAAAAGGTTATTACCCCTGAAATAGAGAATGAAGAAATAGAAGTCGTAATAACAAAAAAATCCTATTTTATTATTGCAGGAGCTTTTAGTAAGGAAAAAAATGCTAATAAATTTGTAAAACAATTACAAGAAGAAAACTACAACTCATCCATTATTGGCAAAACTAAAAGTGGATTAATCAGAGTTTGTTTTGATAGTTTTGAAACAAAAGAAGAAGCCATCATTTCTTTAGATGAACTCAGATCAGAAAAAAAATCCGCTTGGTTACTTTCTTTATAAAACATGAAAAAAAAACCTCAAGAATCCAGAACAGTACAAACAGAAATTGTACTTCCTAACGATACAAATAACTTAAATAATTTAATGGGAGGCAGACTCCTTCATTGGATGGATATAGTAGCAGCTGTTTGTGCACAACGACATTGCGGAAGAACATGTGTTACCGCTGCGGTAAATAATGTATCCTTTGGGCATCCAATTCCTAAAGCGAGTATTGTAACTTTAGAAGCAAATATTTCCAGAGCTTTTTCGTCCTCAATGGAAATAATTATTGATGTTTGGACAGAAGATGTGCAATCTGGCAGCAAAACAAAATGTAATGAAGCTATTTACACTTTTGTTGCAGTGGATAATATGGGTAAACCAGCTAAAGTACCAGAAGTAGAACCGGAAACAAAAATAGAACAAGAAAGATTTGGTGCCGCACTCAGAAGAAGACAACTTTCGTTAATATTGGCAGGGAAAATGAAAGCAGAAGACGCTACAGAACTAAAAGCTTTATTCAGTAAATAGATTTTCATCTATTAAATTCATACATTTAAAATGTCCTTTTGGGCAATTACTTTTTCCAAATCGGTGGCAAGGTCTGCAACTTAAATTTTCTACTTGAATAATTTTATTTCCCGGATTCGGGACATAAGGTATGAAACCTAAATTAGGATGAGTACCACCAAATATAGAATATATTTTCATTTTAAAGGCAGTTGCAATATGCATCATTCCAGTATCGTGGGTTATTAATAAATCAGAATTTTTTACAACAAAAGCAGATTGATTAATACTGTTTTTTCCACATGTATTTGTTACATTTTTACAGGATTTCACTATTTCCTCTCCTCTTTCAAAATCCTCTTTCCCTCCCACTAACACAACTTGTTTTTTTTGTTTATTACAGATTGCAATTATCTTTTCAGTAGGTAAAATTTTGGTAAAATGCGTACCACCAATTGCAAATGTAATGTATTGATTTTCAAAATTAGAAAGATCTATTTCATCCTTTTTTGACAGAAAATAATCTAATCCCAATCCATCATTTACTACTCCTAAATGCAAAATAGAATCTAAATACCTATCTGCAGTATGGATTTTTGGCATTGTATTTATTCCGAAAGTAATAAGTAAAAATTTCTGGAAATTAAGCTTCTTAAAACTTTTTGATTTTACCTTTATCCTCTTTAACTGTGCCGACCTTAAATTGTTATGCAAGTCGATTATCCAATCGTAATGCTCCACTTTTAACTCTTCCAATACTTCCGAAACCGAATCTTTTATGGTGTAAATTTTATCAATATTTGGGTTATGTTCTACTACAGATTTAAAGGAATACTTGGTAATAAAATGAACCTCAGCATTTAGTTGTTTCTTCAAGCATCTAACAACAGGAGAAGTAAGAACTATATCACCAATAGAACTAAATCGGACAACTAATATTTTTAAAGGCTTTTGCAAGGGTGTAAAACTAATTAAATTATCCTAATTTTGCGTTATGAATTTTATTGATACTCACACACATTTATTTTTAAAACAATTTAAGGATGACATTGATGATGTGATAGATATTGCTATTAGAAGTGGAATAACAAAAATGTTTCTTCCAAATATCAACTCGGAAACAACTGATTCCATGCTTCAACTTTGTGAAAAATATCCTGGAAATTGCTTTTCAATGATGGGATTGCATCCTTGTGATGTGAAAAAAGAAACAATGGAAAAGGAACTTTTGCATGTGGAAGAAATGCTAGAAAAAGAAAAATTTATTGCTGTAGGAGAAATTGGTTTGGATTTATATTGGGATAAAACAACTTTAGAAATTCAGAAAATGGCATTTGAATTTCAGATTAAACTTGCCAAAAAACACAAATTACCTATTGTTATTCATGTTCGGGATTCGTTTTTGGAAGCTATTGAGATTGTAGAAAAACTAAATGACGAAAATTTGAGTGGTGTATTTCATTGTTTTACAGGAAATGTAGATGATTCCAAAAGAATTACTGACTTAGGAAATTTTTATTTGGGAATTGGGGGTGTATTGACTTTCAAAAATTCGGGAGTAGATAAAACAATTGAAAAAATAGATATGAAACATCTAATTCTGGAAACCGATTCTCCTTATTTAGCTCCAACTCCTTATAGAGGAAAAAGAAATGAAAGTAAATATATTGTTAATATTGCAGAGAAACTTTCGGAAATTAAAGGACTAGAAATAGAAGAAGTAGCAAAAATAACAACAGAAAACGCACTGAACTTATTTAAAATATAATGAAAAATATTTTACTAATCTATACAGGAGGTACCATTGGAATGCAACAAGAAAGTAATAATTCTTTAAGCCCATTTAATTTTGATTCCATACTAACTGCCTTTCCGGAACTGAAAAATTGCGGTGTAAAATTAAATCATCTTTCCACAAAAAAGTCAATTGATTCTTCAGATATGCAATCGGGAAACTGGATAGAGATTGCTAAAATGATTGAAGAAAATTATTCTGCATATGATAGTTTTATTATTCTACATGGGACAGATACCATGTCTTATACCGCTTCTGCACTTTCTTTTATGTTGGATGGTTTAAACAAAGCGGTTATCCTTACTGGCAGCCAAATTCCGATTGGAGCCAGAAGAACAGATGCAAAAGAAAATTTAATTACTGCAATTGAAATTGCTGCTTCCGACAAAATATCGGAGGTTTGTATTTATTTTGAAGATAAACTTTTTAGAGGAAACAGAACCGTAAAAGTAAATTCCGAACATTTTGAAGCATTTGAATCACCACATTTTCCTGCACTTGCTGTGGTGGGAATTAATATAAAATACAATGCGTACCGATTGAGAAGTAGGGATGAAAAACAACTTTCCATTTCTGAAAAAATGGATACTGATATTGTAATTTTGAAATTATTTCCGGGAATTACTGAAAAGGTAATCCATGCCATTATTAATAGTTCTCAAAACATTATTTTAGAAAGTTACGGATCAGGAAATTCATCTTCCAATAAAGACTTTATTTCAATTTTGAAAACTGCTATAGAAAGTGGTAAAATAATTGTAAATTGTAGCCAATGTTTGAGAGGAAGTGTGAAACAAGGACAATACGAAAGTAGCTCCGAATTGGAGAAAATTGGAGTAATAAGTGCAATGGATATGACTACCGAAACGGCAATTACTAAACTAATGTACTTGAAGGGAAAAGCGTTAGAAACAGAAGATATTAAAAGTAAATTTAAACTTTCGTTAAGAGGAGAAATTAGCAACTAAATTTTAATAGATTTGCAAAATATTTAGTGAGGTGGCCGAGTGGCTTAAGGCGCACGCTTGGAAAGCGTGTAAACGAGAAATCGTTTCGGGGGTTCGAATCCCTTCCTCACTGCAACTTAATTAATCAAACCCTTATATATCAATAATATATAGGGGTTTTGTTTTATCTTGTTGTCGTTATGGTTGTCGGTTTGTTTATAACAATGCACTTATTCTACTTCAAAGTTTTTCTCAAAACTACCATCACTAAAATATAAAATAGAATTATATTATCCTTAGGTATTGATCTTCTAACTAAAATCTACTAAAACAAACTTAAAAAATTAATTGGATTCTCTGATTAGAAAAAACTTTTAAAAATAATTAAATCTGATTATAAAGAACAGATAAATTAGTAATCAGAAAATATTGTAACAAAAGATTTATTATAGTACAATAAAGCAGCTTGCGTTATTTCTTCAAAATCTTCACAATCAAAATATATCTCACGTAAAGAGGTTGATTCCTTTTCTCCTAATATTTTAGATAGAGCATCCCAATCTCCATAGTCAATTGAATCTATCTCATTAAATTCTAATTCATCAAGTATCTCATACGCTGTGTCGCTATCATCCATATCAGAAAACTCAATAAATCGATCTCCCTTAACTTCAACTATTACTATTGAGTCATAATCTAAAAAGTCATCTTGCAACCTCTCTTCTAATAGATCACTATATGAACAATTAATATGTTCTCCATTTGCCTGATAATTTGCCATTATTATATTTTAAGTTTTTTTTGATAAACCATTAATTCCCATTCTGATAATTCCTTAGAATTAACATTACTTCTTATTTTATTTATAATTTCTTTATATTCATCAATTGCATTTAACTTTGTCCAAGAAGGAGTCTTTCCCTTACACTTAACTTTAGCAGCATTTAATATAATTCTGTCAACTGGACAATGTGGAGGAATATATTTTAACCACCCTAAACACCAGTAATATTTTAGCATTAGATTTAGTAGTTTCTGACTATGTCCAATTTTAAAGTCAATACCTTTGCAAGAGAATTTTTTTGACAGAGTTTCAATTTTATTTAATAATTCAATTTCACTCAAAGATTCTTTATGATTTGTAATAAAATTTAGGACGTCATTCTTTATATTATTTCTAAATTCAATCTTATTAATATTGCCAGAATATATATTAGCTCTTTGTGTTGCTGCTCTCCATGCTGCATTCCAAAGTTGATCATTTATAAAATTATCTTTATTGTTTTTCATTAAACTAATCAAGAACACAATTTATACAATATTCTGCTATTTCATTAAATCTCGTTTCTCCTAATTCGTTAAATAATTTCGCTATACAAACATACAAAAAAAATATGGAAAATATTAAGAGAAAAAAGTCGGGGTAGCA
>JABGSE010000046.1 GCA_018647945.1 Flavobacteriales bacterium
ATATTGTTTTACCTATTTTACAAAAGTGTAGAAATAAAAAAAGAGATTTTTTAGTCTCTTTTCTTTGTTGAATAATTAATCTTTAATGCATTTACTTCCCGGAGCTCTGTTTTTACATCAGTAATAATTCCCATTGTTACATTTTCATCTGCTTTAATAGATGCTGTCATGTATGGAATTTCTTTTTCATCTTTCGCTTCTCTTTCGGCTATAATAAAATGTTGAATTTCTCCAACTTCTTTTCTGCTATATGTAACATCATTTAACTGAATCCGAGCCGTAATACCAAAATTTGCTTGTTGAGATTCAGTAGGAGGGCCAACATAAATATAACTTACCAAAGATTTCTTTTCCATCTTTTTTACCTCAGTTGCTTCTGGAGGATTTACTTCAATTTTAAGAGTTGTTTCTCTCATTACTGTGGTAACCATAAAAAAGAATAATAACATAAATACAATATCAGGAAGTGACGCTGTCGATATTGCCGGCATCCCTTTTCCTGTACCTCTTTTAAATTTACTCATTTTTAGTTTGCTTTTGTTTCTGCTTCAGAAATTTTCATAGGATAAATCCCTTGAATTTTTTTCTTTTCCGAATCGTCTAATTTATCAAATTTCCTTCCGAAATCGTTTATCGCTTGTTCATTTCTCAGTTCGTTATACGCTTTTGTTAATTCATTTTGAACTTGGATATACATACTGTAAGAGGTTCCTTCCTGATTTTGTAAAGAAACAACTGCTTTATCTGAACTTTCTGATGATGTTTCTGACCTTCCATTGTTACTTACAAAGTTCTTTACATCTTCTTTCAGAGATTCACTAATAATCCCATTTCCATCAATTTCAATCATATTTGTTGGAAATCCAATCCCTGCCAAAACTCTATTGTTTTTATTGATTAAAACAACATAAATATTCCGTTTATGAATTTCAGGAGTTTCAATATTTTCTTCTGGCATAGGAGGTAATTTTCTGGAAATACCGGTATCCACATCCATAGTAGTTGTTACTAAAAAGAAAATTAAAAGCAAAAAGGCGATATCCGCCATTGACCCTGCATTAATTTCTGGTAGTCCTCTTCTGTTGATTGCCATTATCGTTTACTCATCATTTTTAATCCTCCCATTACTGCAATAGAAGCAACAGCAACAACTATAAGTATGTAAAATGACCACAGCCCCATCCCCACTAATTGAGATGTACTAGATGTAATTTCATATTTGTCGTAAGAAGAAGATACTTGATCAGATGCAAATACGAAATAGGATAAAGCAAGTACAGATAGCAACCCTCCAACAGTCATAATAGTTTTCTTTGCATTTTTCCCGTTTTTTATCATTCCTCTTATAGCAAAGAAAATAATAATACCAGTTGCAAGTATTAACATTGAGGCAGTAAACCAGTAAAAGTAATCTAACTTATCTCCAATAAATTCTCCCATAATTATTTATTATCGTTTAATAAATCAATTAATGAGATTGAAGAGTCTTCCATATCATTAACAATAGAGTCAACTTTTGCAATTAAGTAATTATAAAATATTTGTAAAATCATTGCAACAATCAGTCCGAATACAGTAGTTAAAAGAGCAACTTTAATACCACCGGCAACAAGTGAAGGAGAAATATCTCCTGCAGCTTCAATAGAATCAAAGGCTCCAATCATACCAATTACAGTCCCCATAAATCCAAGCATAGGAGCAAGTGCTATAAACAATGAAATCCAAGAAAGACCTTTTTCTAACAATCCCATTTGTACACTTCCATAAGCAACAATTGATTTTTCTACTTCATCAATTCCTCCTCCAGATCTTTTTAATCCTTGGTAAAAGATAGAAGCAACAGGCCCTTTTGTGTTTCTGCAAATTTCTTTTGCAGCATCAGTACCACCACTATTTAACGCAGATTCCACATCATTTAATAATTTAGTCGTGTTTGTAGTTGCCATATTTAAGTAAATAATTCTTTCAATAGCAAGTGCTAAACCTAAAATTAAACAAAGTAGTACAATCCCCATAAACCCAGGGCCACCTTCCATAAATTTTTGTTTAATAATTTGGTGGATATTTTCATCTTCCTCTTTATCATCTTTCTTATCTCTCTTCTTTTTCTTTTCAGAAGATTGATTATCTTCAGGTGTAGTTTCAGAAACATCCTCAGATGTTTGTTCAACATTTCCAGTATTTGTTTCATCCTGAGCAAATACTGTAAATGTACCCATTGATAAAAACGCTAATAGTGTAAATAATGCAAATCCTTTTTTCATTTTATTTTTTTTTAAAAATTAAGTGTTGCAAATGTATAAAAAATTTATGTTAGTTTTACCTTATAATGATGCTTCAAATCTTCTGTTTACTTCTTCCCAATTTATCACATTGAAAAAAGCTTCAATATAATCAGGTCTTCTATTCTGATAATTTAAGTAATATGCGTGTTCCCAAACATCCAAACAAAGTATTGGAGTGCATCCACATTGGTCGTCCATTAAAGGATTATCTTGGTTTGCAGTAGAACAGACTATAAGTTTTCCGTTATTTACCCCAAGCCACGCCCATCCAGAACCAAACCTTGTTCCTGCAGCTTTCGCGAATTCTGATTTGAAATTATCGAAACTTCCAAAAGTAGAATCGATAGCGGATGCAACAGCTCCACTTGGATTTCCTCCTCCATTAGGGCTCATTATGTTCCAAAATAAACAGTGATTGTAATACCCTCCCCCATTGTTTCTTGCTCCACCACTTAATCCTGGAGTAGCGCAAATATCTTCAATTGATTTTCCAGATAAATCTGTTCCATCAATTGCATTATTTAAGTTGTTTGTATATCCATTATGATGTTTTGAATGGTGTATTTCCATTGTTCTTGCATCAATATGTGGTTCTAATGCATTATATGCATATGGTAATTTTGGTAATTCGAATGACATAATATTTTTGTGTTTAATTGTTTATATTAGTATTTGCCAAGCTTCTTCTGATTTCCCTTGACTTAATAATTCTTTGGCTAAGATATGTTTTTCTTCTGTATTTTTTTCTTCTCTGACTGTAAACTCATTTTTTGAAGGAATATTTTCTGCAGAAGCTAAAATTGCCAATTCATTTCCTGTTAGGATATTTGAATTTCTAATATTTTCAGGTAGATTATCAATTCCCATTCCCATTCTGGAGATAGGTTTTGCAATTTCGTAAAGAGATTCTTTAGTGGTTTTCCCGTACCAATTTGCCCCCAATCGGCTTACAATATTAAGTTTAAAAGGGTCAATGTCGTTATTTTCGTCCAAAACGTTTTCGTTTATATGCATTTTCAAAACTTCACAAAGTACCAAGCTTCCAGCTCCTCCCTGTTCTCCTAAAGTAATAATTTCATTTACTTTACACTCAAAATTAATTGGAGATTCCTTTATTCTGGAGGGAATTACTAAATCTGATTTTACTTCTGTAAACCCTGCTTTTTCAAATTCGTTTACTTCAGCATCAAAATCGCATGAAGCTAAAGAAACTTGTTGTGCAATTTCTTCTGAAACCAAAGAGATGACACATTCTTTTACCTGATGTATATTATCTAAAGTATGTTTTGAAGTGTTGTTCCTCATTCTCCTAACAGGTGAAAAAACTAATATTGGAGGATTTACTGAAAAAACATTGAAAAAAGAAAATGGACTTAAATTTTTGTTTCCATTTTTATCCACTGTACTTACAAAAGCGATTGGTCGTGGTGCGACAGCAGCTGTTAAAAATTTATATAAACCTTCAGTTTCTCCTTTTGTAATGTCTAAAGTTTTAATCATTTTTTAAGTTTTAATATCGAATGATTTGTATCTAATTTTACTATTTTATTAGTGATTTTCCCAAGTCCTTCAATTTGCATTTCAATTTCATCACCATCTTGTATCCACCTTACTTCATAATCCGGATTTGCTCTTTTTCCACTCCCGTTTAATTCTAACAAACTTCCTGTCCCAACTGTTCCCGACCCAATTACATCTCCCGGAAAAAGTTCTACTCCGTAGGAAGCTCTTTCAATGATTTCCGCAAAGGTCCAATTCATATCTTTAGTGTTTCCTTCAGAAAGCAATTCTCCATTTACGAAACATTGCATTTTTAAATCATACTTTTTACCAAAAGTGGTGTCAATACTTTTTGCTTCTAACTCATCTGAAGTAACTAGATAAGGTCCAATAATATTAGCAAAATCTTTTCCTTTTGAAGGCCCTAAGTTTAGTTTCATTTCTTCCAACTGAAGTCGTCTTGCACTCAAGTCGTTTAAAATACAGAATCCTGCAATGTGATTATCTGCATCTTTGGATAAGATGTTTTTTCCTCCTTTACCAATTACGATTGCAAATTCTAATTCGTAATCCAATCTATGAAAATGGTCGGGCATGAGTTCTATTGTTTCCTTATCTGCAAACATAGCGTTGTGGTTCGAAAAATAAAATACCGGAAACTCATCAAATTCCGGAATCATATCCACTCCCCTGTTTTTTCTGGATGTAGAAACATGCTGACGGAACGCATAAGCATCTCTGAAAGAATTGGGTTTTGGTATAGTGGGTAAAACTGTAATATCTTCAATATCGTGATTTAAACAATCTTCATTACAAATAAAAGCAGCTACTTGGTCTTGATAATCATCAATCTGAATTAATTCTACTAATGAAATATTTCCGAAACAATTATTCAGGTTATAGACTAACTGATTTTGTAACACCCCAATTTGAGGAGTATCCAAATTATTTATTTTATAAGTAAGGAGTTTCATTTAGTAAGGCAAAATTATCATTTTTATGTTAGGGATGATATAAATCATGCTTAGTTTGTTTTTTATTGCTTTATATTTGCACAAAACAAATAATATGCCAAGATATCATAAATTAGGTAAAATACCACATAAACGACATACAACCTTCAGAAAAGAGGATGGAAACATCCATTATGAAGAACTTTTTGGAACGATTGGTTTTGATGGAATGTCGTCCTTACTATATCATTTGCACCGGCCAACTCAAGTTAAAAATATTACAGAAGCTTACTCGGTTGATCCAGAAATTGCGGTGGATAAAAACTTAAAATCCTATATGCTAAAAGGATTTGATGTCCCTCAGGTTGCGGATCATTTAGAAAGTAGAATATCTATAATGGTAAATAATGATTTGAATATTTTACTTTCTGCTCCTACTAATTTGGAGGAGGATTATTTTTATAAAAATACGGATGGTGATGAGGTTATATTTGTGCATAAAGGAACAGGAACTTTACGAACTTTTGTAGGAAATATAAAATTTAAGGAAGGTGATTATTTAGTAATCCCTAGAGGAATGATATACACTATGAGATTCGATACTTCAAATAATAGGTTGTTTATTGTGGAATCCTACACTCCAGTTTACACTCCAAAAAGATACCGCAATCATTTCGGACAAATGTTAGAGCACTCGCCTTATTGCGAGCGTGATTTAAGAGTTCCGGAAGAATTAGAAACACATGATGAACAAGGCGATTTTATTATCAAAATAAAAAAGGAACAGATGATTCATGAGTATACTTATGCGTCACACCCTTTTGATGTAGCTGGTTGGGATGGTTATAATTTCCCTTATGC
>JABGSE010000047.1 GCA_018647945.1 Flavobacteriales bacterium
AAGGTTCAATTATTATCGATTTAAAAGGAGATTATATTTACCCTTCTTTTATCGATTTATACTCTAATTACGGATTAGCAACTCCTAAAAAAGGAGAATATAGTTACCGCCCGCAATACGAAAGTAATAAAGAAGGAGCTTATCATTGGAATGAAGCAATCCATCCAGAAATTGATGCAGCAGACAGATTTCAGTACAATAATAAAGAAGCTACAAATTATATAAATTCCGGATTTGGAGTAGTACTTACACACCAACAAAATGGAATTGCAAGAGGAACAGCGTGCTTAGTTTCCTTATCAAATGAGATGGAGCAAAAAAGTATTCTCTCTGCAGAAATAGCTTCTTGTTTTTCGTTCCGAAAAGGTGTTTCTAGGCAAAAATACCCTACATCTCTTATGGGAAGTATTGCTCTTTTAAAACAATTATTTTTGGATTCTTATTGGCACCAAAATTCTGGAAAAACAACCAACCTTTCTTTTAATGCTTTTAATAATCAATTAGAATTACCTCATATTTTTCAGACTAATTTACTGACGGATTACAACCGAATATATAAAATTTCGGATGAATTTGAAATTGACTTTATTGTAAAAGGAAATGGCATGGAATATCAAAGAATTGAAGAAATAAAAAGTTATGAATTTCCAATTATTTTACCTCTTAATTTTCCTGTAAAATACGAAATAAACAATCCGGAAGAAAGTGATATTTTAACTTTATCAAAATTAAAACACTGGGAAACAGCTCCTTTTAATGCCCGAATTTTATCGGAGAATAATATTGATTTTTGTTTTACAATGTCGGAACTAAAAAAACCAAAAGACTTTATAAAAAACCTCAGAATTACTATTGAAAAAGGACTTAGTAAGTATGACGCATTAGATGCGCTGACTATAGTTCCGTCTACTTTAATTGGAGAAGAAGAAAGATTGGGAAGTTTAGAAAAAGGAAAAAAAGCAAATTTTATTATTTGTAGTTCAGATATATTTGAAGACGGAGAAATTTACGAGAATTGGACAAATGGAATACAAAATATAGTAAAGCAAAAATTAGAAATTGATATTAGAGGAAACTATACTTTCAACTCTGAAACAGAAGAAAAAAACATCTCAATTACTGGTAAACTTACTAAACTAAAAATGGAAGAAATCACTTCCGACACTACTTCAGTTACTTATGAAATAGAACAAAATGGAAGAAATATTATTTTCCATACAAAAGATATTTCTGTTAGAGGAATATCCGATTTTGTAGATGGAATATTTAAAGGAAGATATCAAAATTTGGAAGGGGAAAATATTGACTTTACTATGGAAAGAGATTCTTTATTCCTAAAAAATAGAAAGGATTTCACTCTGAAATACGATACAATTATTCCTCCTATTTGGACTCCCAACAAAGCATACGGAAATAGTTACAACATGATTTCTATTCCTACTATTTTTACAAATGCAACAGTTTGGACAAATGAAGAGGAAGGGATTTTATTAAATACAGATGTCGCAATTCAGGATGGAAAAATAATTGCAATTGGTACAAATCTGAAAAAAGAAGAACTTTGGCCAAAAACTAAAATTAAAGTTCAGTTTATTGATGCAACTGACAAACACATTACTTGCGGAATTATTGACGAACACTCACATATTGCAATTAGTCATGGAGTAAATGAAGGAAGTCAAGCGGTAACGGCAGAAGTAAAAATTGGAGATGTTATAAATCCGAATGATCATAATATTTACAGGCAACTTTCTGGTGGAGTTACTGCATCTCAACTTTTACATGGTTCGGCTAATCCAATTGGCGGACAATCGGCACTTATAAAACTAAGATGGGGAAGTTCGGCAGAACAAATGAAAATTGAAGGTGCAGACGGATTTATAAAATTTGCTTTAGGGGAAAATGTAAAACAATCCAATTGGGGGAATTTCAATACCATTCGATTTCCACAAACTAGAATGGGAGTAGAACAAGTTTTTTATGATGCCTTTTACGGAGCAAAAGAATACCAAGAATCTTGGAATAAATACAACGAACTTCCGCTTTCTAAAAAGAGAAAAACAACTCCTCCAAGAGAAGATTTGGAATTAAATGCGTTAGTAGAAATTTTAAATTCGGAACGATTCATCACTTGTCATTCTTATATTCAATCTGAAATAAATATGTTAATGCATGTAGCCGATTCTATGGGTTTTACAATTAATACATTTACTCATATTTTGGAAGGATATAAAGTAGCTAATAAGTTAAAAAAACATGGGGCAGGAGCTTCTACTTTTTCGGATTGGTGGGCTTATAAATTTGAAGTAAATGACGCCATACCTTATAATGCTACTATCCTAAATAATAAAGGAGTGGTAACGGCTATTAATTCGGATGATGCAGAAATGGGAAGAAGGTTAAACCAAGAAGCAGCAAAAGCTGTAAAGTATGGAGGCACATCAGAGGAAGACGCTTGGAAAATGGTTACACTTAATCCGGCTATATTACTTCATTTGGATAACAGAATGGGAAGTATTAAAATAGGAAAAGATGCCGACATTGTTATTTGGACTGGGAATCCACTTTCGGTTTATAGTAAAGTAGAACAAACTTATATAGATGGACAATTGCTTTTTGATATCACAAAAAATAGGGAGTTAATGAAAAGGGATTTGAAAGAAAAAATGAGAATTATAACTAAAATGGTAAATGGAGATTCTGAAGAAGAAACACAAAAAGTGGAACAGACAGAAGAACCACATTACCATTGCGATACAATTGAAGATTATGAATAAAAAAATATTTTACATACTAGTACAATGTATATTTGTACAGAATATTTCTTCCCAAAAAACCACCCTTTTTATGGGTGGAATTGCCCATTTAGGAAATGGAGAGAAAATTGAAAATTCTGTGATTAGTGTAAAAGACGGAAAGTTTGATTTGGTAGCAGATGCCAG
>JABGSE010000009.1 GCA_018647945.1 Flavobacteriales bacterium
CAAGGATAAAGAGCCATTAAAGTATATGCATGTAGCTTGCTTAAACTAGGGATATAATTGATTATAAACTCCTTTTCTTTTGCTCTTTCCGAACGAAATTCCATGTGATCTACCCTATGGCTTTCAAAAGAAATTCCAAAACCTCTTTGCGAATAAGTTATGTTGTTTACAATTGCAGAACCAGTTGCGTAATTATTTTTATCCATAGTAAAAGCTCCAACAGGATCGTTTATTTTGTAAGCGTATTCCCCATAATAATAGAGTCCTCCTCTTATAATATTTATTCTTCCTGACATAGCAGAAACATTTTGAGGTAAATTAAAAACTGGATTTTTATCTTCCTGAAATCTACTTACAAAACTTCCTCCCAAAATATAGTTGGTTTTAATATCTAAATTAAGAGCTTCATTAATATTAAACTCCGCATCAGCCCCTCTCAAAATTCCTTCACTATAATCAAAGTAGGTTCTACTTTTTCCGATAAAAGATTTCAGGTATAATCCAGAAATTGGACTGTATTTTAATCGTATACCATCCATAGCATTGTCTACTCCCAATCCTTTATCTTCATAAGTTCTGAAAATTAGACCACTACCAAATTGTTCGTAAAAACTCCCAACGGTAACTTCTAATCCATCAGTTGAATATGAGGCAAATCGGTAAGGTATTCCATTTCCTTTGTATTGAGGGTCGTAATCTTTTAAGGCATTTAAATAACTTTCATATCTTAATCCTGCAGAAAAGTTTCCTTTATTGTAAAGTATATTTAGGTAGGCATTATTTAGAATTATTTCGTCTGCTTCTTCTGCTTCAATTGATAAATCTTCATTATAACTTTGTAAATTTGTTTCAAAATTTCCATGTATTTCTCCTAGATTATCTTGAGAGAAAACAAAATAGGGTGAGATAAAAATAAATGATAAAAGTAAATTTTTCTTCATTTTATTATTTTGATATTTTTTCTATTTGCTCATATAATTCTTCTTCATCTCCATCAATATATCCTTTGTGTTCCCAAACAATCTTTCCTTTTCCGTTCAGCAAAAAAGTATGAGGAACTGTGGAAACATTTAAAGATCTTGCTAATTCTCTATTTGGGTCCAAATATACTTCATAGTCCCAATCAGCAGAATTAACATAAGGAGCAACTTTAGACATAGATCTTGCATCATCAATTGAAACAGCGACAAGCTTTACTCCTGTTTCATCTTGCCATTCTTCATATATTTCAGCAATAGTATTTAATTCTTTCTTACACGGTTTGCACCATGTAGCCCAAAAACTAATTACAATTGGGTTACCATCATTTTCAACTGATTGAATATTTATAGATTTCCCTGATAATGTTTTTACTTTTATATTAGGTAAAGTTCTATCCTGTGCTACTAAAGAAGCAGTTATCAATATAGACATACAAATGCTTATTACTATCTTTTTCATTTTATTCTTTATTATGTTAACGGAACAATATTAACGATTGATATATTCTTAAAAAAAAAGAAAAGCCCAACTAATGTTGAGCTTTTCTTTAAGAATAAATATTATTATTTAGTAATTGTAATCTTTTTAGTTACAACAGAAGAGTTGTTTCTAATATTTACAATGTAGATTCCATCAGATAATTTTTCAGTATTAATTAAGTTTTTAGTTGTAGATAAAACTAGTTTTCCAAATACATCATAAATTTCTACTAACTCAAAAGTCCCAGAAATATTCAATATGTTTTTTACTGGATTTGGATAGATTGAGATGGATTCTGTGTTTTGATTGTCAACTGATGTTGCAACACATGCAGATACACAGCTATTTAATGAATTGTACTGACCACTTCCGTTTCCAGGATCTTGACAGTTTCCTTGTCCGTCACAGTCCCATGATGGAGTAGAATTAGATTCAAAATAAGTTGATTCTTCAGAAGTGAAATTTCCATTTGGAGAATTTGTCCCTCCCCAAACTATTACACTTCCGTTAGCATCCTTTACTTTATAGGTTCCTGGAGAAAGTAAACCATCACCATATGAGTCTTCCATAATAAATGTATAGCAATTCCCTGAACTAATTGTAGCATTAGCGGGTGTTTGTGCAGATCCACTAGAAGAGAAGGGTCCTCCATTTGCAATCACAACTCCATTTTCCTTAAGTTTCCATGTTGTCTCTGAAGGATAATCATCTGTAGTAACTTCTATAGTTACTTGGCCTCCCGGAGCATCATACATCCCATCAAAAGTACATTGAATATCATTATTCAAAAGATTCTGATCTGTCTGTCCATTAGGACTAACTAATGAAACGTCTACCGTATTAGTTAATGATGGAGTTAATGAGATATTCTGTATTACAACTGTTTCACTTGAACCAGATGTTAAATTACCGCTCCAAGGATAAGTAATTATTGCTCCACCATTTACTGAATATTCTATATCTAAAGTAGTAAGGACAATATTACCATAATTCTTAAAATTAACGGTTAAGTCAGTTGTTGGAGTACACATGATATCTGTAGCTGTTGAATTGGATAAATAAGCGTCATAAGAATTTGGAAAAATAAAAGACATGCTAGAGTAGTCACCAGAAATTACTTCTTGGTTTCCTTCTGCAACAAAGGCAACAACTTCTAATTGTGTAGGGTCAAGCTCCACACCATTTATGTCATTAGGTAAGGTCCAAGTATACGTTCTTGTTTCATACGTTCCTTGTGAGACATTTGTAAGGTCGTCGCCCCATTGTCCTGTCATTAAATGACGCAACATGTGGTTATGGTTGTAGTTCCCATTTGACAAAATAGATGTTGGGTTAGCTGACGCTCCTGATTGAGGTCCTTCAACATTATTTTGTAATACAGCCACATTTAATTTGTTTGATGTTATTGTTTGTGACCCTGTATAGTATACTTCAACATTAACTGTTAGAGTATTTGTTCCCATATCAACAATAGCTTCTGACCATACATTTACTGGTGAAGATTGTGGCATCACTTGTCCAGCCGCAGTTGCCCAATCTCCTCTGCTCATTGCAGTCCCACTTCCTTGTTGCATTCCAGGAAATAAGTGTCTGTTAATTGTTCCTGCAGGATATCCTGCAACACCCGCTTGTCCGTCAATTGCAGTTCCCCATTGTGTTCTGAAATCTGGTTCCCCAGCAGAAGGAGCAGCGTAACCAC
The DNA here is from genome assembly GCA_018647945.1 of Flavobacteriales bacterium. Taxonomy (GTDB): domain Bacteria; phylum Bacteroidota; class Bacteroidia; order Flavobacteriales; family BACL11. Next base: position 3,161 of record JABGSE010000009.1, read on the forward strand.
CAACATGGATATTAATTAAAACAACGTCTCCAGGGTTATTATCATGCAATTGTTGCGCTAATAAATGTCCGTCAGGGCAGTATCCGCAATGGATCCCTGTAAATTCTTCTAATACAACATTTCGGTTCTCAGCAGTTGTACTTACATTTGTTTGTGCATTTGCTAGGAAAGTTCCTAATACAAATGCTGAAAGTAAAATTTTTTTCATTTTTGTTAAGTTTTATAATTTTTTAGTCCACAAATATACTCATTTTATTTGTAATATAAAAGGATGTAAAAATAATCTTATGCGTTCAAAATGATTTGGTTAAATCAGAATAAATTCGTATATTTGCAAAAAATCCATCAATGAAGAAATTAGTCCTTTTATTATTCGTTATTTTTAATTCGTTAATATTAATGTCTCAAAGTTTAATTGTAACGGGAGATACCGCTCTTTATGGATCGTCTATTGACTTTCAACTTACATCACATTTAACAGTTAAAAATATATCATCTGACACTCTCAGAATAATTTGCGAGAAGAATGTTGTTTCTCAAACTTTCCCCGGATGGAATACTTTTTGTTGGGGTGGGAGCTGTTATGGAGAATCTACAATGATTTCTACAAAGATGGATACCTTAGATGCTGGAGAGGCTACAACAGGATTTACAGGATATTATTACCCTGAACATACCTCAGCTAATGCAGTAATTGAATATTGTTTTTACCCTGATACCGATCCGTTTGATATTACTTGTATATCGGTTACATATTATGCGACAGGAATTACTTCAATTAATAGTTTAGAATCTTCAGAAAAAATAGGTTCTTTCTATCCAAATCCTTCTTCAGAATATACAAATATTGAATTTAATTTAAGTAAACCTTCAGTATTACAATTTACAGATGTACTCGGAAACATTGTGAAAATAGTAGAGTTAGAAGGTAGTGGAGAACGAACAATTTATGTTGGAGATTTGAAAAAAGGAGTTTATTTTGGTAGCTTGATTGAGGAGGGAGAAATTGTAAAAATCAAAAAAATAATTATTAACAAATAGTTTGTTTATTATATCCTGAAACCCCCTTATTTATAAGGGGGTTTTTTTATATATAAGTAGTATATTTGTTGTTAAATTTATAAGATAATGGCTAAAAAAGTTAGTAAAAAAGCAGCTTTGGAATATCATAGTAATGGAAGATCGGGGAAAATTGAAGTTGTACCTACAAAGGCTCATAGTTCGCAAAGAGATTTATCTTTAGCGTATTCGCCAGGAGTAGCAGAGCCTTGTATTCAAATTGATAAGAAAAAAGAGGATGTATACAAATATACCGCAAAAGGAAATTTGGTTGCGGTTATATCTAATGGAACAGCAGTTTTGGGATTGGGCAATATTGGTCCGGAAGCCTCTAAACCTGTGATGGAAGGGAAAGGTTTGCTTTTCAAAATATTTGCTGATATTGATGTTTTTGATATTGAAGTAGACGCAACTGATGTTGACAAATTTGTAGAAACAGTAAAGGCGATTTCACCTACTTTTGGAGGAATTAATCTAGAAGATATAAAAGCTCCTGAATGCTTTGAGATTGAAAGAAGATTAAAAGAAGAACTAAACATCCCTATAATGCATGACGACCAGCATGGAACGGCAATAATTTCGTCAGCTGCGCTTTTAAATGCATTAGAGATTACAAAAAAGAAAATAGATAAAGTGAAGATTGTGGTAAATGGAGCGGGAGCTGCCGCTATATCTTGTGCAAAATTGTATTTATCCTTAGGAGCTAAAAAAGAGAATATCGTGATGTTAGATTCCAAAGGAGTTATCAGACAAAACAGAAAGGGACTAAACCCTGAAAAGGAGTTTTTTGCAACATCTAGGAGGGTGGAAACTTTAAAAGACTCTATGATAAATGCAGATGTATTTTTAGGTCTTTCAAAGGGAGGTATTGTAAATAAAGACATGATTAAGTCAATGGCGAAACGACCAATTGTTTTTGCTTTAGCAAATCCTGACCCTGAAATATCATATAATGACGCAATGGACTCGCGGGATGATATTATTATGGCTACCGGAAGGTCTGACCATCC